>DASZEE010000156.1:0-6903 GCA_035941215.1 Gaiellaceae bacterium | reverse complement strand
TCGAAGTCGTGATCCCGCCACGCTCGGAGGTGGTCGGCGACACGGTGTTCCCCGGCATGGCGACCGAGCGCGGCGATCTCGTCGTCCTCGCGGTGCACCGCCGCGGCGAGGACGTCGAGGAGGAGACCGCGTTGCAGGTGGGCGACACGCTGCTGCTCCAGGGTTCCTGGGAAGCGCTCGACGCGCGGCTCGAGGACCCGGCACTGCTCGTTGTCGACTCGCCGCGGGCCGTCCGGAGCCAGGCCGTGCCCCTCGGGTTCCGCGCCAAGGAGGCGGTCGCCGTCCTCTGCGGGATGGTGATCCTGCTCGCGACGGGCGCCGTGCCGCCGGCAGTGGCCGGCCTGCTCGCCGCCGGCGCGATCGTCCTCCTCCGCGTGCTCACGCCGGAGCAGGCCTACCGCGGGATCTCGTGGACGACCGTGATCCTCGTCGCCGGGATGATCTCGCTCTCGACTGCGATGACCGAGAGCGGCGCGGCGGAGCAGCTCGCCGACGGGCTCCTCGAGGTCGTGGACGGCGGGTACGCGCTGCTACTCGGGCTCTTCCTGCTCACGGCCGTCCTCGGCCAGCTGATCAGCAACATGGCGACCGCGCTGATCGTCATCCCCGTCGCGCTCTCCGCCGCCGCCGAACTGGACGTGTCGGCGAAGCCCGTGCTGATGGCCGTCGCCGTGTCGGCGGCGGCCTCGTTTCTGACCCCGGTCGCGACGCCTGCGAACCTGATGGTGATGGGGCCCGGCGGCTACCGGTTCGCGGACTACTGGAAGCTCGGACTGCCGCTGCTCGTCCTCTTCGGAGTCGTCGCGGTCCTGCTCGTGCCCGTCTTTTGGCCGCTCTGAGCATGCGGCATAGCGCTCGCCGTCGAGCTGTGGATGGGATCGGATCCTCCGCGTCGAATCACGGCGCATGAGAGCCGCCTTCGTCCCCGCACTCGTTACGGCTGCTGCGCTCGTCGCAGCGCCCGGCACGGCGGTCGCCGCCCTCGCCGACGAGCAGGAGCTCGCGGAGCGCCACGCGCCGGTCGTGCGGCTCGTCGAGCAGGAAGAGGAGTGCGGCCCCGGGGAGCCGTACGAGCCGGTCGACGTCGACATCCTCTTCGACGAGCGAACCGTCGCCCTCCGCGGCCCCTGGAATCCGGTCGATCTCGTGAAGATCGCGCCCGTCGCCGCCGACCTCGACGGCCTCTACGAGTACCACCTCGACTTCCCGGGTGACGCGCTCGACCCGGGCTGCGACTACGAGCGCTGGGGCCGCCGGATCGGCGATGGAGGCGAGCCGACCGTCTACGCCCACGTAGTCGGCGATCCCGGCCACCCCGGCAGGCTCGCGCTCCAGTACTGGCTGTTCTACGTCTACAACGACTGGAACAACCTGCACGAGGGCGACTGGGAGATGATCCAGCTCGTCTTCGAGGCCCGCGACGCACGCCAGGCGCTGTCGCGGGATCCAGTCTCGATCGGGTACAGCCAGCACCAGGGCGCCGAGAGCGCGGACTGGGGCGAGGAGAAGCTCGAGCTCGTCGACGGGCGGCGGCCGGTCGTCTATCCGGCGGCGGGCTCGCACGCGAACTTCTTCGACGAGGCGCTCTACGTCGGCAGCTCGGGGGAGCAGGGCGTCGGCTGCGACGACACGCGCGGGCCGCACGAGGAGCTCCGGCCGCCGGTGAAGACGATCCCGAGCGAGGCGGCCGCGGCGCGGGCCGCGTTTCCGTGGATCGGCTTCGACGGCCGCTGGGGAGAGCTTCAGGAGGCGTTCTTCAACGGGCCGACGGGGCCGAACGACAAGCTCCAGTGGACGGAGCCGATCGTCTGGTCCGAGGGCTGGCGCGACCGCGCGTACGGCGTGCCGACCGGCGGCCTCCTCGGGACGAGCGCGACCGACTTCTTCTGCGATGCGGTCGCCGCGGGCTCGGTGGGCCTGATCAAGCTCCTGCGTGACCCGATTCCCACCCTGATCGCTCTCGCAGTCCTCCTCGGGCTCGTGATCTTCGTGGCCGTGAAGGCGACCTGGACGCCGGTCGCACCGCTCCGGGTCGCACGCCGGCGCGCGTGGGGCCAGATCCTCTCGGCAGCCGGCCGGCTTTACGTCGGGAGAGCAGTGCTGTTCCTCGGGATCGGCCTCCTGCTGATTCCGATCGTCCTCGTCATCACGCTGCTCCAAGGGCTCCTGATCGCCGGCGTCGGTAGCGACGGCGAAGGTGCAGGCGCACTCGTGCTGGTGGCGCTGCTGATCGGCACGACGCTGACCCTGCTCGGCCTTGCGCTCGTCCAGGCTGCGACCGTCTGCGCACTCGTACGGGTCGACGAGGGCCGCGAGGTCAATGCATTCGAGGCGTATCGGATCGCGGTGACCCGATGGCGGCCTCTACTCGGGTCGTCCGGGCTCATTGCCCTCGCATGGATCACGCTCACCGCTACCGGCGTGGGGATCCCCGTCGCGATCTGGCTTGCCGTTCGCTGGTCGCTGGCTGCGCAGGTGGTCGAGGTCGAGGGTCGTCGAGCGATCGGGGCCCTGCATCGAAGTGCCGAGCTCGTGCGTGGCCGGTGGCTGCGGGTGGCTTCTCTCGTCGGGATCGGCACCGCGCTGGCGATCGCAGCCGGGCCCCTTCTCGGCGCGCTGCTGATCCTGCTCACCAACGCGCCGCTCGCGCTCCTGAACGTCGTCGCCGGGGTCGTGTACGCCCTCACCATGCCCTTCGTGGCGCTGACCACCGCCTACGTCTACTTCGACTCGCGGACGCGGCACGAGCTCGAGCCGGCGGACGAGCCGGACGAGCTGCCGGCGGAGATCGAGGTCCGCCCCGCCACATGAGGCCCGCCTTCGCCTCGCCCGAGGATCTCCCGCCGCCCTCCGGTTACAGCCACGTCGTCAGCCTCCCGCCCGGCCGCCTCGTGTGGACGTCCGGCCAGGTGCCGATCGGGCCGGACGGAGAGCTCGCCGAGGGCTGGGAGGAACAGACGCGGACCGCATTCGCGAACGTCGGCCGGGCGCTCGGGGCCGCCGGCGCGGACTGGGCCGACGTCGTCAAGCTCACGATCTTCGTCGTCGACGTGTCGGAGCTCGCAACGATCCGCGCCGTCCGCGACGAGTTCGTGAACACCGCCTCGCCGCCGACGAGCTCGCTCGTCCAGGTCGCCGGGCTCTTCCGGCCCGACGTCCTGATCGAGATCGAGGCCGTGGCGCACCTCTCTCCGTAGCCACTAGAGATCGCCGAACCGATATGCGAGGATCGCGGCCACGGCCGCAACCGCAAAGGGGAGAGACTCATGACGCGCAGGATTCCGCGCCGCACCGGGCGCCGAGGAAGCTTTGCCGCCGCCGGGTTGATGCTCGGCGTCGTTCTCGCAGTCGCCGTTTCCGCAGCGGCGGTGCCGGCGCAGAGCGCAGCGCCGAGCCAGACCGAGAAGCAGCTGCGAGCGCTCAAGGACACGCTCGGCACGAAGCATCTCTGGGCGAAGGCGGCGAAGCCGCGACGCGCAGCCGGTCGGAAGGTCGGCGTCCACGCGAAGAACCTCCGCGCGGTTCAGCTCAACACGACCCGGCTTCGGTCGGTGCTGGCGCGCGCGCCACGCGAGCGCACGACTGCGGCCCGCACGAATCCTCTCGTCATCTCCCTCCCTGCGCCGAACGGGAGCTTCCACCGCTTTGCGCTCCGGGAGTACGCGATCATGGCCCCGGGCCTCGCGCGCAAGCATCCGGAGATCAAGGCGTACCGCGGCCGCGGAATCACCGACCGGACGGCGACGATCCACGCGGACCTGAGCCCTCTCGGCTTCCACGCCTCGGTTCGGTCGTCGTACGGCGCGTGGTACATCGATCCCTACTTCGTCGGGCGAAACGCGGGCGTCCACGCGAGCTACTACGGCCGGGACGCTCTGGACACGCACGGCACGTTCGTCGAGCGCGAATCGCACCTGGCCGAGCTCTCGGTCGACAAGGGCTACTACCACGCGTCCGACACAGTCTCCGTGAGCGGCGGCGGCTTCGAGGAAAACGCCGCGATCATGATCACGATCAGCGATCCGACCGACAATGCGGCGGCGCGCACCGTGGCCTCAACCTCGGACGCTCAAGGATCCTTCAACGCAAGCTTCGTCGCCGACCCGGACGGGAAGCTCGACACACGCATCGTCGAGGCGTCCGACGGACAGGCGAGTGCGCACACGAGCTACCAGGTCGTCCGGGACGACGACCCGACGGCGGACCCGCCGACCGGGCCGGAGCTCCGCACCTATCGCCTGGCGATGATCACCGACCCCGGCTACTCGGCGTACTTCGGCGGGCCGGCGAACGTCACGGCCGCGAAGGTCGCGCTGATGAACCGCGTGAATCAGATCTACGAGGACGACCTGACGATCCGGATGCAGTTCATCGCCAACAACGACCTCCTCAACCTGAACACCTACGACCTCGCAGTCGCTCCGAACGGGCCGTGCGGCGCCGCCGGCTGCTTCACCCAGGCGCAGGTCCTGAGCTGCTCCACGGCGCGGAACCGCATCGTGATCAGCCAGATCATCGGGGCGTCCAACTACGACGTCGGCCACCTCGCGCTCGGGCAGCCGGGCGGAGGCGTTGCCGGTCTCGGCGTCGTCGGGAGGAACAACAAGGCCGCCGGCTGCACCGGTCTCGCGACGCCGGTCGGAGACTTCTTCGCCGTCGACTACGTGGCGCACGAGCTCGGCCACCAGTTCTCGGGCAACCACACCTTCAACGGCAACCAGCTCAACTGCTCGGGCGGGAACCGGAACGCCGCGACCTCGGTCGAGCCGGGCAGCGGCTCCTCCGTCCAGGCGTACGCCGGCATCTGCCTCACGGACAACCTGCAGCCCCACAGTGATCCGTACTTCTCGCAGCGGAGCCAGCAGGAGATGACGACCTACGTCGCCTCCACGCAGCTCCCGATCAACGAGGTGCAAACGGTCTCGCTCCGCCACTTCGGCGGCGGTAACGAGGTGCAGGTCGCGACGCTCGGGCCGGGCTTCTCTGCCGTGGCGACCGTGGCACCGCTGACCTCGACGATCAACCCGCTGCCGAGCACGACCTCGCGCGGCGGGGCGATGCAGCAGGGCAACACCGTGACGATCGCGACCACGGCGCCCCACTCGCTCCAGCCCGGTGACCAGGTCACGATCTCGGGCGTCGCAGAGCCGGGCTACAACGGGGGACCGTTCACGATCACCGCGGTCCCCGTCAGCCGCTCCTTCCAATTCGAGCACACGGTCACCGGCCTGCCGGTCTCGGGCGGCGGCACGGTGACACCGACCGTGCCCGGCGCGGGCTCGATCGGTACGACGGCGACGATCCGGACGACGCTGCCGCACGGCCGGTCGGTCGGCGACGTCGTCACGATCACCACCGGCGGCGGCTACGCAGGGACGTTCGCAATCACGGCGGTTCCGACGCCCCGGACGTTCCAGTACGAGCTTCCCGCGCCCGGCGGTCTCGCGAACGCCGGCAGCGGGTCCGCGACGTACTTCACGCCGTTCCGCGTCCGCATCGGCGGCTCGAGCTCCGAGCTGATCGGCACCCTGGCGCTGCCGTACTCCAACACGAGCCTGACGAACGCCATCAACGCGATCCCGGGCTTCCCGGGCACGGCCACGGTGACCGGAGCCGCGACCACGGGCTTCACGGTCACCTACACGGGCGCATCGGCCGGGCTGGACGTTCCCAACATCGAGCTCGTCGACCTCAACTGCGGCGGCTGTTTCAACTCCGTCGAGGAGACGAACCACGGCGGCGCGTTCGACTCGTTCCGACTCGAGTACAACGGCAACGTCTCCGAGCCGATCGTCAACGGGACGAACTACACCACGGCCGGGGTGCTAGCTGCACTGACCCCGCTGCTCCCGGTGGGCGCTACCGCGACGATCAACGCGTTCGGCGGCGGCGGCGGGAACCCGGTCGTGATCAACAACACCGGGTTCCAGGTCACGTTCGGCGGGACGCTGGCCCTGACGAATGTCTCGCTCCTCGCGGTTCAGGACTTCACCGCAGGTGCGTCAGGCTTCGTGGGCGAGACCGACAAGGGCGGCGCCGTCGACAACGGCGGGACGATCACGAGCACCGGGAACAACTTCCCGGCCGTGAGCGTGCCGTCCGGCTTCACGATCCCGCTGCGGACGCCGTTCGCCCTCACCGGCTCGGCCACCGACCCGGAGGGCGACACGCTCGTGTACGCGTGGGAGCAGAACGACGTCGGCGCAACGCCGAACGGCAACGGCACCTCGCTGCTCATCAACACGAAGGTGCACGGGCCGCTGTTCGCGATGTTCCCGCGCTCGGCACCGATCAGCGAGGCGGACACGCTGCTCTACAACTCGCCGAACGAGAACCACCTGACGACGAGCCCGACGCGTGTCTTCCCCGACCTCGAGCAGATCCTCGCCAACAACACAAACGCCGACACGGGGACCTGCCCGCAGGGGCCGATCGCACCGCCGGTCCCGCTCCCGATCATCGAGTGCTATTCGGAGTTCCTCCCGACCTCGGACTACCTCGGGTTCGGAGGGAACCTCGGGCCGCCCACCAAGCTGAACTTCCGGCTGACCGCCCGTGACCTGCGGATGGGCGGCGGCGGCAACTCCGCAGCCGATCTGACCCTCACGCTGGCGCCGAACACCGGGCCGTTCCTCGTCACCGCGCCGAACACGGCAGTGACGTACCCGGGCGGCTCGAGCCAGACAGTCACCTGGGACGTGGCGAATACCGATCTCCCGCCGGTCAGCACGACCGACGTGAAGATCAGCCTGTCCACCGACAGCGGCCATACGTATCCGCACGTCCTGGCCGCAAGCACCCCGAACGACGGTTCGGCGGCAGTCACGATCCCGCACTTCGCGACGAGCACGGCTCGCGTGAAGGTCGAGGCCGTCGGCAACGTCTTCTTCGACGTCTCGAACG
>DASZEE010000155.1:0-12621 GCA_035941215.1 Gaiellaceae bacterium | reverse complement strand
CCCCAAGGCGGCCGACGAGGCCAACTACCCCGGCCTGAACCGCGCGACGTCCGGCTTCTATCCGCCGGGCTCGACCTTCAAGCCGGTCACTGCCCTCGCAGCGATGCGCGAGCAGCTCGTCGGCCCGTACGAGCCGCTCTCCTGCACGGGCAAGATGGAGATCGACGGCACGACCTTCCGGAACTGGAACCCGTACGTAAACGAGGCGATGGACCTTCCGACCGCGCTCGCGGCCTCTTGCGACACCTACTTCTACCAACTGGGCCTGGAGTTCTACGGCCTCCCGCCGGAGTACGGCAGCCCGCTCCAGAAATGGGCCTCGGCGTTCGGATTCGGGAAGGCGACAGGACTGGACGTCGGCGGTGAGGCGACCGGGCTCCTGCCCACACCGGAGTGGCGGCGCAAGACATACACCAAGAAGCGGTACCCGCAGACCTGGGAGATCGACCGGCTGTGGAAGTCCGGTGACTCGGTCCAGCTCGCGATCGGCCAGAAGGACCTGCTCGTCACGCCGCTCCAGATGGCTCGCTTTTACGCGCTGCTCGCGAACGGCGGCAAGCTCGTCACGCCGCACCTCGTCTCCAGCGTGGAACAGCCCGGGAACTCCGGGGCGATCAAGGCGGTCTTTTCGCCCGCGCCCAAGGACGTCAACGTCGACCCCGCCGAGCTGAACGTGATCGAGGACGGCCTTTTCCGGGCGACGCACGCGTCGTACGGAACCTCGGCCGGCGTCTTCGGCGCCTTCGACATCCCAATCGCGGGCAAGACGGGCACCGCCGAGAAGGCCGTCGACGTCGACGGCGACGGTTACGCCCAGATGGTCGACCAGTCCTGGTGGTGCGGCTACGGCCCGACGGACAAGGCGGCGGAGCTGGTCGTCTGCGTCGTGATCGAGAACGGCGGCCACGGAAGCACGGCCGCGGCTCCGGCGGCGCTGAAGATCTTCGAGCGCCACTTCGGCGTTGAGGCCCCGGTCGTCGAGACCGGCGTGGAGACGGATTAATGGCCGATTACGCCGCTTCAGCTCCTCCGCGCGCCCGCCGCCACCCTCGCGCCGATACCGCGCGCGCCGTCTCGTTCGTCCGCCGCCTCGACTGGGTGATGCTGGCCGCCGTCGCCGGTCTCGTCGGCTTCGGGCTCTGGGCGATCGACGGCATCACGCGCCAGGACATCGCAGGCGATCCCGACTATTACGTCACCAGGCAGGCGATCTTCGCGCTCATGGGCGCCGTCGGCCTCCTTGGCACGCTGCTCATCGACCCGTCCGTGTACCGGCGCTACCGCAAAGCGCTGTATGGGCTCCTGATCGGGATGCTGCTGGTCGTCACCGTCATCGGGACCGAGGTGCGCGGCTCGACGCGCTGGATCGACCTCGGGTTCTTCCAGTTCCAGCCGTCCGAGTTCGGAAAGCTCCTGCTCGCCCTGTTCCTCGCCGGCCTGCTCGCCGGGAGAGGCAAGCGCATCATCGAGTCACGGACGACGCTGATCGCGATCGGCGCGGCGTCGGTGCCGACGCTCTTCGTCTTCCTCCAGCCCGACATCGGGACGGCGCTCGTGTACAGCGCGATCCTGCTCGCGGCGCTCTTCTTCGCCGGGACCCGCTGGCGCGACCTCGCCGTCGTCGCCGCGGTCGGAGCGATCGTCGCGGTGTTCGTCCTCTGGGCCGGGCCCGCCATGGGGGTCGAGATCCTCGAGCCATACCAGCGCGACCGCCTGACCGCGTTCACCGACCCGTCGAAGAATCCGCAGGGGGCCGCCTACAACATCAACCAGTCGATCACGGCCGTGGGCTCGGGCGGGCTGGACGGGCGAGGCGTCACCGGCGCGACCCAGACTCGGCTCGACTATCTCCCCGAGCACGAGACAGACTTCGTCTTCGCCGCGTTCTCCGAGCAGAGGGGATTCGTGGGCGCGTCGATCCTCCTCTGCCTCTACTTGCTGCTGATGTGGCGCGGGATCCGGGTGATCGCCACGGCCCGCAACGTCTTCGAGGCGACGCTGGCCGGCGCGATCGTCTTCGGCCTGCTCTTCCAGACGTTCGTGAACATCGGGATGACGATCGGAATCGCGCCGATCACCGGCATTCCGCTCCCGTTCGTGAGCGTCGGAGGCTCGGCGATGGTGACCAACTTGATGGCGATCGGCGTGCTCCAGGCGATCGCGCTCCGCCGCCGCTAGTCCGTCCGGCGCCGGTCCTACGATGCGGCGCATGGACAGGAAGGACGCGTTCGAGCTGCTGCTGATCGAGGAAGCAGACGCGTGGTTCGAGTACCTCGCGGCCACGAGGGCGCAGACCGCGGCTCGCTACGGCGAGGTCGAGCCGTGGGCCTGGGCCCGCCTCACGCAGCGACTCAGGGCGATCCGGACAAGACGAACCAAGCTCCGGCCGGCGGCCGCCGCCTGACCAGGCCGTTTCCCGGGCTGAAAATGGGCTGCTGCTAGCCTTGCTCGTAGTTATGCGTCCCATGTCAATCTCGCTGCGCGCGAAGCGCCCGGTCTCCGGAGCAGGTCTTCGTGCGCGCGACATCACCGAAGGAGTTTTCACTTGTTGCGATGGTTTCGGCGCAAGCCGGCTGAGCGAACGACCGAACCTGCCCCTGAGCAGGCTGAACCGACCAGCACCGTAGAGACCCCGGCCGCCGAGGCGGCCGCAGACACCACCACGTCCGCCGCAAGGAGCCGCCGCCGGCGAGGAAGCCGCGGAGGCCGCAACCGCCGCAAGCCCGGCGAGCGCGCCGAGCGCACGGAGGAGAAGGCGGACAAGCCCACCAAGGCGCAGGCAGCCGCGAAAGGCGAGAAGCCCGAGAAGGCCGAGAAGAGGCCGGAGCGAAAGCCGCGCGAGGCTCGATCCCGGCAGACGCGGCGCCGCACGGCGACGCCTCGGGCACTGCCGCCGCCCGCCAAGCGCGACCTCGTCATCTCCGTCGACGTCGCCGAGCAGCGCGTCGCGATCCTGGAGGACGACACGGTCGCCGAGGTCTACCTCGAGCGGCCCGAGAGCCGGTCGATCGCGGGGAACATCTACAAGGGCACGGTCGACAACGTCCTGCCGGGGATGGAGGCGGCGTTCGTCGAGATCGGCCTGGAGAAGAACGGCTTCCTGTACGTCGACGAGATCGTCACCCCCGAGCTCGAGGGGCGGAGACACGGCCGCAAGATCCAAGACCTGCTGAGCCGGGGCGAGGAGATCCTCGTCCAAGCGGTCAAGGACCCGATGAAGTCGAAGGGCGCTCGCCTGACGACCGAGATCTCGCTGCCGGGCCGCTTCGTCGTCTACGTCCCGAGCGGCGAGGGCTTCGGCGTCTCGCGCCGGCTGCCCGAGGAGGAGCGAAACCGGCTCCGCGACATCCTCAAGACCGTCGCGCCGAAGACCGGGAGCATGATCGTCCGCACCGCGGCCGAGGGGGCTTCGGCGGAGGACATCGAGCGCGACATCGACTTCCTCCAGCGCCTCTGGAAGGAGATCCAGGGCCGCGCCGACAAGGCGAAGGCGCCGGCCCTCGCCTACCAGGAGGCCGAATTGCCGCTGCGCGTCGTGCGCGACCTCTTCACGAACGACTTCGAGCAGGCCGTCGTCGACCACGACCTGACGTACAAGCGCATCGTCGGTTACCTGAAGAAGACCTCGCCGCACATGGCGGAGAAGGTCCGGAAGCACACCGGCAAGACGGCGCTCTTCGAGGACTTCGGCGTCGAGGAGGAGATCCGCTCCACGCTCTCACGCCGCGTCGACCTCCCGTCCGGCGGCTACCTCGTCTTCGACTACGCGGAGGCGTTCACGGTCATCGACGTCAACACGGGCCGCTTCGTCGGCTCGCGCTCGAAGTCGTCGGCCGGCCGGCTCGAGGACACGATCACGAAGAACAACCTCGAGGCGGTCAAGGAGGTCGTCCGGCAGCTCCGGCTCCGCGACATCGGCGGCATCATCGTCATCGACTTCATCGACATGGCGAACCCGAAGAACCGGGCGGCCGTCGAGGAGGCGCTGAAGGCGGAGCTCGAGCGAGACCGGACGAAGACCTACGTCGTCGAGATCTCGCCGCTCGGCCTCGTGGAAATGACGCGCCAGAACGTGTCACACGGCCCGCGCGAGATCCTCACGAAGCGCTGCCCCACCTGTGCCGGCGACGGCATCGTCTTCTCGGAGATCTCGGCGGCCGTCGAGGCCGAGCGCAAGCTGCGCGTCCTCGCCGCGGGCTCGCGCAGCGCCGCCTTCCGCGTCGAGCTGAACCCGCACGTCGCGGCCGCGCTGATCGGGCCGGGCGCCGAGCGGCTTCGCGCCATCGAGGAGCGCACGCGCCGGCGGTTCTTCATCGAGCCGAAGGAGGGCGTGCCGCCCGAGCACTTCGAGGTCGTGGCGCGCGGCCCGCTCGCGAAGCTCCAGCCCGAATCGCCGCTGGAGGAGGGCCAGGAGCTCGACGTCAAGCCCGTCGAGGTCGGCCTCCACGACCCGACGGTCGGGGTTGCAAAGCACGACGGCGTCGACATCGCGGTCGCCGGGGGCGCGAAGCTCGTCGGCAAGCGCGCCAAGGTTCGAATCGCCCGCGTGCTCGACGGGACGGGGTACGCCGAGCTCATCGGTGGCGCCGAGCCCGCAGAGCCGCCGATCACGGCCGAGGCGATGGCCGAGAAGCCGACGCGTGCCCGCCGGAGCAGGGTGGCGAAGGCCGAGCAGCCCAAGGCTGAGGCGGCCGAGGCCGAGGCGGTCGCGGAGGAGCCGGAGGCCGCAGAGCCGACCGAGGAAGACGCAGCGGAGGAGGCGCCCAAGCCGAAGAAGCGCACCCGGCGCGGATCGCGCGGAGGGCGCCGTCGCAAGAAGAAGCCGGTGGAGGCGACGGCGGAGGCCGCGCCCGCGGAGAGCGCCGAGAACGGTCAACCCTCGGAGGCTCCCGTGCTGATCCACCTGCCGGATCCGACGCTCGGCGGCGATGAGGCCAAGCCTGCGGCGGAGCAGACTGCAGCGCCAACGGACGACGAGGCTCCGAAGCCGAAGAAGAAGACCCGTCGCGGATCCCGTGGCGGACGCCGTCGCCGGAAGCCTGCAGCCGCGAAGGCCAACGGCGGGAGCGCCGAAGGAAACGCGCCGGCCGAGCCCGAAAAGGCCGAAGAACCGCTGGTAGACTGACGTTCGCCGGGTCAGCCCGGCTTTTCCATGAGCTACGCGATCATCAAACTGGGTGGAAAGCAGTACGTCGTCCGCGAGGGCGAGAAGCTGCTCGTGGACCGCCTCACGGTGGACGAGAACAAGACGTTCCAGCCCGAGGTGATCTTCGAGGGCGGCGACGGCAAGGCCGAGCTGGCTCCCAAGGGCGCCGTCACTGCAAAGGTGCTGGCCCACGTGAAGGGCGAAAAAATCCGGATCGGCAAGTACCGCCGCCGCACGGGCTACCGGCGCCATACCGGGTTCCGCAGCAGCCTGACCCAGATCCAGATCGAGTCGATCGGCGCGAAGAAGAGCACTAGGGCTTCCTCGAGCAGCTCGAAGTCGGGCTCGACGACCGCCACGAAGACGAAAAAGGACGAGAGCTAATGGCACACAAAAAGGGACTCGGCTCCTCACGCAACGGCCGCGACTCCGAGTCGAAGCGTCTCGGCGTGAAGATCTTCGACGGCCAGGACGTGAAGGCCGGGATGATCCTCGTGCGCCAGCGCGGCACCCGCTTCCGGCCTGGCCCGGGCGCCGGCCTCGGGCGCGACGACACGATCTTCGCGACCCGCGACGGGCGCGTGGAGTTCAAGCGCAGCGGCGAGCGCCGCACGATCGCCGTCGGCGAAGCCGCTAGCTAGACCGCGACGCGCGTCTCGTACTGGATATAGCGGCGAACGGACTCCGCTCGCTCGGGCGAGTCGAGCCGCGCCACGAGGTGCAGCGCCATGTCGATGCCTGCCGAGACGCCGGCGGAGGTGACGACTTCGCCGCTGTCGACGAACCGGTCGTCTCGGCGGAGGTCGATCGTCGGGTCGATCTCGACGAGCGAGTCGAGGGCGCCGAACCAGGTCGTGGCCGGGCGGTTCTCGAGCACGCCTGCGCTCGCATAGACGTGCGCTCCCGTGCAGACGCTCGTCATGAGCGCGCCGCTGTCGCGGATACGGCGAACCCAGTCGAGGGTCTCTCCGTCCTCGAGGAACTGCCGGACGCGCCCGCCCGGAAACAGCAGGAGGTCCAGCGACGGCGCGTCGCTCCGTGAGTAGTCCGGGATCACGCGAAGCCCGTGAGCGCAGCGGACGGGCTCGGTGGAGCGAGCGATCGTGAAGACGACGATCTCCCGCTCGTCCGAGACCTGCTGCGCCCACTGGGTCAGGACCTCGTACGGCCCGGCGAAGTCGAGTTCCTCGACGCCATCGAAGATAAAGATTCCGATATTCACGCGGGCGTCACGCTACCACCGAGGCGCTAGCGTGCGTTCGTGTTCAACGACCGCGCGAAGATCCTGGTGCAGGCCGGGCGGGGAGGGCACGGAGCGCTGAGCTTCCGCCGTGAGAAGTACGTGCCGAAGGGCGGGCCCGACGGCGGCGACGGTGGGCGCGGGGGAGACGTCGCGCTCGAGGTCGACCCCGATCTGCGCGACCTCTCGTACTTCAAGGGGCGCAGGCGCTTCCGCGCCGGCACGGGCGGGGCCGGAGGGGGCACGAACAAGCACGGCGCGGACGGCGAGGATGTCCTGCTCCGGGTTCCGGTGGGGACGCAGGTGTTCTCCGAGGACGGCGAGCTGATCGCCGACCTCGCGGGCGCGCGATCGCGCGTGGTCGCCGCGCGCGGCGGCTCCGGCGGCCGCGGGAACCGAAAGTTCGCCACGCCGACCCGCCGCGCGCCTCGGTTCGCCGAGGTCGGGATGCCGGGCGAGGAGCTCGAGCTCGACCTCCGGCTCAAGCTGATGGCCGATGCGGCGCTCGTGGGCCTGCCGAACGCCGGCAAGTCCTCGCTGCTCCGCCGGATCTCCAACGCGAAGCCGAAGGTCGCCGACTACCCGTTCACGACGCTCGCTCCCGTCCTCGGGACTGTGGACTCGCCGAGTGGCCGGCAGCTCACGGTGGCCGACGTGCCGGGGCTGATCGAGGGTGCGAGCGAGGGCGTCGGCCTCGGCCACGAGTTTCTCGCGCACCTCGAGCGGGCGCGCCTCCTCGTCCACGTGATCGACGCGGCCGAGGAAGACCCTGCCGAGCGCTTCGCGCTGATCGACCACGAGCTCTCGGCCTACGGCGCGGGCCTCGACCGGCTCCCGCAGATCGTCGTCCTGAACAAGGTCGACGTCGCCGGCGACGTGACGTTCGACACGGAGGACACTCGGGTTCTTCGTGTGATTCGGGCCTCCGCGATCACGGGCGCGGGGATCGACGAGCTCGTGGGCGCGCTGTTCGAGCTCTGTCCTCCGGCGCCCGAGCCTGCCGCCGAGGACGAAGACGGCCTGGTCGAGTTCCTCGTCTACCGGCCGCGGCCCGAGGCGGGGCGGGGCTTCCGGATCCTTCGCACCGACCGGGGCTTCCGGGTGATGGGCGCGACGCCCGAGCCGGACGAGCTCGAGAGCGCCCTTCGAGCCGCCGGCGCGAAGACCGGCGCCGAGGTCGAGGTGGACGGCGAGACGCTGATCCTCACGTGACCGTCGCCATCCTCGGAGGCGTGTTCGACCCGCCGCACCTCGGCCACGTCGCACTCGCCGAGGGGGCTCGGGATCAGCTCGGCGCCGATCGGCTGCTCGTCCTGGTCGCCGAACGGCCCGGGCACAGGGGCGTCGTCGCGGACCCCGAGACCCGCTGCCGCCTGGCCGAGCTCGCGCTGGGGCGGTTCGGCGAGGTGCGGCTCGACGACCATCCGTATACGGTCGACTTCCTCCGAGAGGCCGGCCTGGATCGCCCGTACTTCGTCCTCGGCGGCGACGAGTGGGAGAGCTTCGCGAGCTGGAAGGAGCCGGACGAGGTCCGCCGGCTGGCCCGAGTCGCAGTCGGCGCGCGGCCCGGGTTCGAGCCGCCGGAAGGCGACGTCGAGCTGCTTCGGATCGACCAGCGGCCGATCTCGTCCAGCGAGATCCGAGCACGGGTCGCGGCCGGCGAGCCGATCGGAGACCTTGTCCCGCCCGAGGTCGCGCGCGAGATCGAGCGCCTCGGCCTCTATCGCGCTTCCCTGCCGTCCTCGGGGCGCGGCTAAACTGCGTGCGAACCCGAAGGGACGCATTCCGACACTGACCTCGCTCGAACAAGCACGCCGCATCGCCGCTCTCGCCCAGGAGAAGCTGGCGGAGGACGTCATGATCCTCGACCTGCGGCCCGTCACCGCCTATACCGACTTCTTCGTCCTGGCGACGGGTCGGAATGCCCGCCAGACGAAGGCGATCTACGACGAGGTCCGCGAGCGGATGAAGGCGGACGAGCGCGCCCGGCCGCGGGCAGTCGAGGGTGAGCGCGAAGGCAACTGGATCGTTGCCGATTACCTCGACGTGGTCCTGCACATCTTCACGCCGGACACGCGCGAGTACTACGGGCTCGAGGATCTGTGGGGGGACATGCCCTCCGTCGAGCTCGCGTCCGCCTGAGTCGTCCGATCCGGCAACTATTGTTCGTTGTCGATGCTGACGACGGACCAGAAAGGCGCGATCGCGGAGACTGCAATCGCCCACGAGGCGACGAAGCTCGGTATTGAGGTCTATCGGCCGATAGCCGAAGGCGGGCGATTCGACATGATCTTCTTGCTCGGCGACGAACTGGCGCGAGTGCAATGCAAGCGGGGGCCTCGCCTAGGCGACGCGATCGTCGTGCGGTGCTACTCCTCTCGGCGGACCGCTCAGGACTCAGCCGTCGCGTCAACACGGCGCAGGAAATCGACGGATTCGCGGTTTACTGCCCGGATGTGGATCGGTGTTACTGGATTCCCTTCGGCGTGATCGCCGCAAGCAGTGAAATGCGACTGCGGCTAGAGCCGACGCGGAACAATCAGCGCCACCTCGTCAACTGGGCAAAGGACTACGAGTTCGCCGCTAGACTGGGCCGCTACGGGGCCATAGCTCAGTTGGGAGAGCGCATGCCTGGCAGGCATGAGGTCGCCGGTTCGAGCCCGGCTGGCTCCACTCTCACCGGACGTGCCTAGGAGGCGCCACCCCCGCCTCCGTCTCCGCCGCCTCCACCGCCGCCCGACTCGCCACCGCCGAAGAAGCCGGACTGTGACTCGGCGCCGCCGGTCGAATCGTCCTCCGACGCCGACGCGGCTACTGCAGCACCTGACGCCGCGCCGTACTCGGCACCGGACTGCTTCCCACCGAAGAGCTCTCGGATCCGATCCATAAAGCTCATGCGCGAAGCCTATGTCAGCGGGTGTCGGGCACGTCCGAGCGCTGTACATCCTCTTGCATCGTCCTCGCCTCTGTGAGTAGCTATTGGCGCAGGCCGACCACGGAAGGAGCCGTCATGCGCCGCCAGCTCACGCTCAAGGACCCGTACCTCGCAGGACAGGACGTCAAGGAGGTGCAGCGAGCGCTGGGCTTCAAGGGCAAGGCCGTCGACGGCGACTACGGCCCGGACACCGCGGGCGCCGTCGAGGAGTGGAAGTGGCGGGTCGGCTACCCGAAGCGGCAGATCAACAACCGCCTCGGCTTGCTCGGCCTTGCCTGGCTCTTCGGCGAGGAGCCGTTTCCCGGACACTTCGCACGCAACGCGAAGGCCCGGAAGGGGAAGCCGTACGCGTCCGTGAACGGCATCGTCCGCCCGCTCTCGTCCTCGCCGGGGTTTCGCAGCGAGTTCGCCCTGGCCGACGGCGAGGGAGCGCCCGACCGGAACGGCGTCAAGCATCACGCCGGCAAGGACTGGTTCGCACCGGGGCGGAGCCCGGTCCGGGCACCCGTCGCCGGGACGATCATCCAGGCGCTCGTGCGGCCGACGACCACCGGCCAGGTCTTCGGCGGCTGCGTGAAGATCGAATCGGCGCGCGGGAAGCGGGTCTGGGTCTTCCGCCACTGCGATCCGGCCAGGATCCGCGAGGGGCAGAAGGTGCAGGCCGGACAGGTCGTCGCCCGCGTGACGCCGTGGCGCGACGGCGCGCCGCACGCGCACATCGAGGTCTGGAAGAGCCGGGACGCGGACTACAGATTCGAGTTCATGGAGGATCCCATGAGCTTCTTTAAGGTCTTCAAGTAAGGCCGTCGGCCGGGAGGACGACCTCGAACCGGGCGCCGTGCGGCTCGGCCTGCCGGTAGTTCAGCTCTCCCTGGTGCGCCTCGGCGTAGGACTGTGCGATCGCGAGGCCGAGACCGGTGCCCGGGCCGCGAGGGCGTGCTGTCTCGCTTCGGCTGAAGCGCTCGAACAGCGCCGGGACGAACTCGGAAGGCACACCCTCCCCGCGATCCTCGACCGCCACCTCGAGCCGTTCGTCCACTTGGCGGGCGTGGACCGTGACGGGCGGCTTGCCGTAGCGGAGCGCGTTCGTCACGAGGTTCGAGAGGATCCTGTCGAACGCCGCCGGGTCGACGGTCGCTTCGAGGTCGGCGTGGATCTGCACGGAAACCTCTCCCGCCCGCACGCCTGCAGCGATCGAGACGATCTCGAGGACCCGGGTGCGAACCGCGAATCGCTGCGGCTCGATCGTCACGGCGTGCGCGTCGAGCCGTGAGAGGTCGAGCAGCTGCTCGACGAGCAGCTTGAGACGGATCGTCTGCGCGCGGAGCGTCTCCTCGAGCTGCGTGCGCTGGTCGCTCGCGATCGCGTCGCCGCGGCGGTCGATCGTCTCGATCACGCCGTGGATCACCGCGACCGGAGTGCGGAGCTCGTGCGCGGCGAGTGCGACGAAGTCGGTCTTCAGCTGGTCGGCCTGCTCGAGCGAGAGTCGCGCCGCCTGCTCCTGGCCGAAGAGGCGCGCGCGGTCGAGCGCGAGCTGGGCGAGTGCGCCGAGCGTGCGCAGGACGGCGAACTCCTCCTTCCCGAAGAACGGCGCGTACCGAGTCGTCCAGACCTGGAGCGACCCGCTCGGCAGGGGAACGGTGAGGGTCTCGGTCGTGTCGAGATCGCTCGCCTCCGGCGACGTGAACGAGCCCACGATCGCCCCGTGCTCGTCCCGGAGCTCGATCGCCCCGGCGCCGACGATGTTGAGCATCGGCGGGAGCACGCTGTCGGTCACGTCCGACGGTGTCTTCGCGCCCATCAGACCCGCGATCGCCGTCTGGACGCGGGCGGTCTCCTGCCGGCGCCAGAGCAGCCGCAGCGACGGAGGCGGCGCCAGGCCGAGAAGGAAGCCGACGCCGCTCGCCGTCACCAACAGGCCGATCGCGAGCGAGAGCGGCGAATCCTCCTCGGGCGAGAGCCCTGCCAGGAGGATGGCGGCCGTGATCAGCGCGGCGGCGGCGGCGAGGAGCCACATCCGCTTCTGCGCGACGCCCGGCTGACCGTGGCCTGCCCGCCACAGCCGGACCGCCGCGATGATCGAGAGCGCCGTCCAGTGGGCGAGGAATGCGACGAGATACACGCGGAAGGCCGTCGACTGCGGCTCGTCCTCGGCCGGGAAGTCGGGCAGCGCGAACGTCCAGACGACGAGAACGACCGTCATGAGGCCGAGCAGGCGCTCGAGGCCGCCCGGCGCCCGCTCGAAGGTGGTGGTGAACCGGTAGAGCAGGTACGGGAACAGGACGAGCAGCGCGATGTTGACCCGCTCGACGACCTCCTGGAACCCGTTCTCGGGCTCGTCGGGTAGCACGAGCCCGTCGAGCACCACGATGCCGACCGCGCCGAAGCTCAGCGCCGTCCACAGCGCCGGCCGCCCTCGACCCCGCTGCCAGAGCCAGAACGCGACCACGGCCAAGACGCCGAAAACGACGACGTTGGCGTAATTCACTGTTTGGACGGCCGTGCTCACCGCTTCGCGTCCCGATGAGTCTACGACGTGGAAACGGGAACAACCGATGTTTTCGCGGCGCGAACCTGCGGAGGTGCGTGCCCTAGAATGCTCTGACGGTGGTCGAGATCGTCTTCCTGATGCTCGTCCTCAAGCTGCCGATCGTGTACCTGGTCGCAGTGTGCTGGTGGGCGGTTCGCGCCGAGCCCCGCCCGCCGGAGCCGGCAGTCCTTCCCGCCGCCGCCGACGCCGACCCGCCGGGCGGCCACAGTCCGCGCCGGGCCCGCCGGCCGCGCCGAGGCGGACCTCACGGCCGCGGCGGTCCGGCGCGCAGGCCCGACAGGGTTGCGGTGCGATGAGCACGGCGCCGTCGTTCGCCGAACGCCGGGGCCCGGCGGAGACCGTTGCCGGCTTCCTCGCGGCGCTCGCCATCTTCGGCGGCGTGATCGCGGTCGCACAGAGACCGGTCACCATCGGCCTCACCTCGCTGTTCATCGCCCTGGTCGCGGCGACCATGGCGAGCGGCAGGCACCGAAACCTCGCGGCTGCCGCAGTCGCCATCGCGGCCTCGGGTTGGCTGGCCGGGATGATCGTCTGCGTGATCACCGGCCGGCCGCTCTGGTAGCGAGGTCGGCCGCAGGGGAAAGCGCCCTGGTACAAAGAACAGGGAGGCATCGTGGCTGACGTCGACGGGCTCAACGCCGGATACGCGCGCGCCGTTCTCGAGGAGTACCTCGAGAACCCCGAAGGCGTGCCCGCCGAGTGGCGCGAGCTCTTCGAGGGTGACAGCGGGCTCCTCCGCGAGCACCCCG
>DASZEE010000154.1:0-8494 GCA_035941215.1 Gaiellaceae bacterium | reverse complement strand
AGCGTTGGAGGAGCGCGATCGCGCGGGCGTCGAGCGGGGCCGAGAAGCCCGAGAGCACACGCGAGAAGCTGAACTCGGGCCGGAGCTGGAGGCCGGCGACGCTGAGGCGGGCGATGAGCTGGCGCTGTGCCGCCTGCGCCGCCGTGTGCCAGCGCCGCTGGTTCGCCTCGCTCGCCCGCCCGCCGGCTGCGGCCACCCGCCGCGCGAGGGACGGGGTGCGGAGGACGACGATCATCCGTTGCCCGACCGGCACCTCAGGCCGCGGGCCGCCGACCAGGCCGCGCCACGAGACCGGCTCGTCCCGCGGGGCCTCGGAGGCACCCCCGGTCGCCGCGGCAACGGAGACCGCGGCCGCCGCGAGCGCGACGATCGCGAGCAGGCCGAGCTGGGCGAGCCGCCGAGGCACCCACTCGAGGGTGCCGACCGAGGCCGTGCTGGCTTCGCCGGCGCGGCCGGTTGCTTTACGCGAAGGCGTCGAGCGCAAGGTACCGAGGGTAGGCGATCGGCTCGACGAACCGCGCGGCCGAGGCGATCATCGCGGCGTTGTCGGTGCAGAGCTCGAGCGGCGCCTGCGCGGCGTCGGGGAGCGCTGCGCGGAGCTCGGAATTCGCCGCGACCCCACCGACGATGGCGATCCGCTCGGCGCCGGTCGACTCGGCGGCCTCCTGTGTCCGCTCGACGAGCGCACGGACGATCGCCCGCTGGTAGGAGGCGGCCAGGTCGGCCCGACGGCGTTCAGCTTCGCCCTCTCCGAGGTCGCGAACCGTGTAGAGCAGCGCGGTCTTCAGGCCGGAGAAGGAGAAGTCCAGGCCGGGCACGCGCGCGACCGGGAAGGAAAACGCGTCGGGATCACCTTCCTTCGCCAGCCTGTCGATCTGCGCCCCGCCGGGGTAACCGAGCCCCAGCAAGCGCGCACCCTTGTCGAACGCCTCTCCGGCGGCGTCGTCCAGCGTCGTCCCCAGCACCTCGAAGGTCGAGTAGTCGCGCACGTCGAGGAGCAGCGTGTGCCCGCCGCTCGCGAGCAGGCAGAGGAACGGCGGCTGGACCTGTCCCACGCGGCCATGACGAGTGTCTGACACTCCGTCCACAGCCAGGAAGAGGGAGGCGACATGTCCATGCAGATGGTTGACCGGAACGAGCGGCAGCCGCCGCGCCCAGGCCAGGGCCTTTGCGGCCGAGACCCCGACGAGCAGGGCGCCGACGAGGCCGGGTCCCTGGGTGACAGCGATTCTGTCGACGTCGTCGAGCGCGGCTCCCGAGTCGTCGAGCGCGCGCCTCACCGCGGGAAGCAGTAGCTCGAGATGGTGGCGGGACGCGACCTCCGGGACGACGCCGCCGTACCGCGCGTGCAGCTCGGCCTGGGAGGAGACGACGTTCGCAAGGAGCCGCCCGTCCTCGGTGACGAGCGCGGCCGCGGTCTCGTCGCAGGAAGTCTCCAGGCCGAGGATCACGCCGAGGCGCGTTCCCGCACGGGGTCCTTCCACATGATCAGGGCGTCCTCGCGGTTGTCCGTGTAGTAGCCGCGCCGGATCCCGCGCGCGACGAACCCGAGCCCCTCGTACAGCTTGATCGCGTCCCCGTTCGAGACTCGAACCTCGAGCGTGTAGCCTCGCCGATCATCGGTTGAGGTGAGCTCGAAGAGCCGGTTGAGGAGCTGGGTCGCGACACCGCGGCGGCGGTAGTCCGGGTCGACCGCGACGTTCATGATGTGCCACGCGTCGGCGTAGCGGGAAATGATCAGGTACCCGACGAGCTGCTCCTGGACGTCCGTGTCCACGGCGCCCAGGCAGATCGAGGACTGCTTCGCGATCTCGCCCGCGAACATCGAGCGGGACCACGGCGTCGGGTAGGCGTTGCGCTCGATCCGCTCGATAGCGCCCAGGTCGCTCAGGGTGAGCGGGCGAAGGTCGATCACGTGCGAGGCCTGTCCACGTCCGGGATACGAAGGTACATCGGCTCGACCCGGTCCGGCGCACCGAAGTCCCGCGCGAGCTCGGCATGGAACCGAGCGCGCGGGAGGTGCAGCTCGCTGTCGTCCTCGGTCACCTCTCCCCCGCGCCGTTCGATCTCTTCCCTGTAGCGGACCGCGCCGTCGCCGACGTACGCCCGGCCGGTTTCGACCGGAAGCTCCGCGGGCGGCACGACGACAGCCTTGCCGCCAACGAGGGCGAAGACCTCGCGCCGGCGTGCGTCGATGACAGGAACCGCGCCCGGCGCACCGGCTGCGAGCGCGTCGAGCGTCGAGACTCCGGCGAGCCCCACTCCCCACGAGAAGGCGAGCGTGCGGGCGGTGATCAGCCCCATCCGCAGCCCGGTGAAGCTCCCCGGGCCGATACCGACCGCGATCCCCTCGACCTGCGAGTCCCGCACGCCGCCACGGCGGAGCAAGGCGTCGAGGTCCTCGAGCACGGTGACCGGCCGCGAGGTGAGCTCGCCGAGGACCTCGCCGTCCCAGACGAGCGCGCTAGTGGCCCGATCGGTGGCGGTGTCGAAGGCGAGGATCAGCATTCCGTGACCGTGACCCGCCGCCGGTCCTCGCCGGCGTGCTCGAGCGAGACCCTGAGACGCGGCGTCGGCAGCACGTCCTCGCCGGCCTCGGGCCATTCGACGAAACAGACCGCGTCGACGAAGTAGGGCTCGAGATCGCCCCACTCGGCGGCGGAAATGCCTGCAAAGCGGAAGAGATCGAGGTGCGAGACCGGCGTGCGGCCGGCGTAGCGGTGTCCGATCGTGTACGTCGGGCTCGTGACCGGCCCCTCCACGCCGAGCGCCCGGCAGGCGCCGCGGACGAGCGTGGTCTTCCCGGTTCCGAGCTCTCCGGAGACTGTCACGACGTCGCCGGGAGCCAAGCCCTCGGCCAGGCGCGCGCCGACCTCCTCGGTCTGCTCGGGAGACGTGGACTCGAGCTTCACCCCGTTAGTCTGGCCGTCGTGCGGCCGCGCTGGGACATCGACGAGCGAGGTCATGGCGTCGGCGACGCCAGGCGGCTGCTCCCCGAGGCGCGCGCCCTGCTCGAGCGCATGGACACGCCTTTCTGGGTCACCGAGGACGCCGACGCGCAACTGCTGTCGCACATCCGGGCCACTCACGGCCACACGCTGCTCTTGCGCGTCACTCCTTGACCCGGCGAGTCGCTCCGCTCGCGTTCGCGCTGGCGCTCCTCGCCTTCGCCCTGCCGTTCGCAACCGTCTCGTGTGACGACTCGCAGGTCGAGGCGTCCGGCGCCGATCTCGTGTTGCGAACCGCGCCGGAGACGGAGGGGACGGCTCCGGAGGGAATCGAGCTCGGCGAGCTGGTCGTGGCGTACGGAGGCGGGCTCGCGACGGCGGCGTTCCTGGCGTTCGCCCTGAGCCTCCTGGCGGCCGTTCGGTCGTGGGAACCGGGATGGGCGCCGCTGGCGGGTACGGTCGGCGTCGTCGCGCTCCTCTTCCTCAAGACCCGCGGCGCGGGCGGCCGGGGCCCGGAGGACATCGCGGAGGTCGACGCGCGAATCGGCGGGTTCCTCGCGGCCGGTGCAGGAGCAGTAGGCGCGATCGCGGCGGGAGCGGTCTGGCTGCGCGGAGATCGGCCGGCCCTTCGCCCGCTGGCTCCCGCCGTCGCCGCCGGACTGCTGCTCTACGGCTACCTGTTCCCGTCGGAGAGCTCGCCGCTGCTCGTGGTCGCATTTGCCGACACGCTCGATCTCAGGAGGCCCTGGGACGGTGCGTTCTGGCTGCTGCCCGTCGTCGTGGGCATCCTGCTCCTCGCGCGCCGGCACGCCGTCTCGCGCAACCTCGCGGGCTTCTCCGTCGGGGTCCTGGCGGTTGCGGCGGCCGACGTCGCCGACGAGGTCTGGGGCCTGCTGCGCGAGGACGACGCGCAGCCTGGTGTGTCGGCGATCGCGTTTCTCGCAGGGATCGTGACTGCCGGCGCCTGGGTGGTCGCAAGGGAGTGGCGAGGGCTCCGCCGGCCGGCGCCGCTCCCGCTGGCGGCGGGCGTGGCGGTGACGCTGGCGGCGTGGCTCGCCAGTCCCGCGAACTAGAAGAGGCCGAGCTGAACGGCAGGCGGGGCCGCGGCCAGGACGGGCTCCGGCTCGATCTCGGGGATCTCTTCGCGGCCCATCAGCTCCGGGATCCGCCGAAAATCCTCCTGGAGGACCTTGAGCATCGCGGGCGTGTAGAGCGCGGCGGCCGGGTGGTAGAGCGGGTAGAGGAGGACGTGGTTGCCGCCGAGCGTGACCTCCTGCTCCTGGCCGTGCACGCGCGTGATCCCCGTCGGCTTCCCCGAGAGGAGCTTCGTCGCGAAGTTCCCGAGCGTCGCGACGACGCGTGGCTGGATCAGCTCGATCTGCCGGAACAGGTGCGGCTCGCAGGACTCGATCTCGTCGGGCTGCGGGTCGCGGTTCCCGGGCGGCCGGCACTTGAGCACGTTGGCGATGTAGACCTCCGATCGCTCGAGGCCGATCCCGCCGAGCAGCTTGTCCAGCAGCTTCCCGGCCTGCCCGACGAACGGCACGCCCTGCTTGTCCTCGTGGAAGCCCGGCGCCTCGCCGACGAACATCAGGTCCGCGTGCGGGTTCCCGACGCCGAAGACCACCTGCGTTCGGCCCTGGGAGAGTCGGCAGCGGGTGCAGCCCGAAACGTGATCCGCGAAGGCCGCGAGGGCTTCCATGGGGGCCGAGTCTACGCCCGGCAACGGACGGCTAGCCGCAGCCGCAAGAACCGCCGCAACAACCGCCGCCGGCGCGGGGCGCCGGGTTCACGCTGACCTGCGTGGCCGTCCCGTGCGCGGCGAAAACGGAGAGCTGCTTGCGCACGTCTGCCGCGCCGCACTCGGGGCAATCGGGCTGGGCGCCGTTGCGGACGAGCTCCTCGAAGTGAGACTCGCACTGCATGCAGACGTACTCGTAAATCGGCATCCGCAAAGCAGTCTATCCAGGCGACGAATCGCTCTCTCGGTTCCTGGCTCGTTCGCTGGGTGCCCGATGCCGGAGGGGACAGTGCTGTAGCACGGCCCCGGAGAGCAGCGGGCGGCCAGCGGGCGAGAGGCGGGGCGCGGAGCCCGGCTCCGCCGGGCGGGAGCGCCCCGCCGGCCAGGAAGCGAGTGAAGGTGGCGGGGGCCAGGCTGCGGCCGACCGGCCCCCGCCGTGCGAGCGCTCTTGCGGTTAGCGCTCGAGCTCGATAACGGCACTCTCCGACTTGAGGTACGCCAGCCGGAACTGGCCGTCACGTCTGTGGCAATGCATCTTCACGGTAGCGCCAACCCCGAATGCATTGAGATCCGCACCCGGAGGAACCTGGCATGTAACCGTATGTCCGTCGCTGCCGCGGACCGTGACGGAGCTCTCCGTCTTCGCGTCGAGCGTCCCGTGGAGGTAGACCTCGATGGATCCGTCGGCGCCGACCTCGTACCGCTCGGAGCGCGCCTTGAGCAGCGTGTGCACCCCGCCGTCGACGCGGCACGTGAGGCTCACGGACTCGCCGACCGAGAAGAACGAGAGGTCGAAGTCGACGGGTGCGTTGCAGGAGAACATCGTCCCGTCCGGTTTCCGGACCGTGACCGGGACGCCCGTGCGTGCCTGGAGGAGCCCCGAGGCGTAGACGTGCAGGACCCCGTCCTCGCCGAGCGATGCCGACTCGGAGGAGATGGACGAGAACACGAAGCCACCCTCGCCGAGATGGCAGTGCAGCTTCACGCGCTCGCCGGACCGGAACGGCGAGAGGTCGATTCCGCCCGGAACCGAGCAGGAGACGCTCATCCCGTCCTCGCGGCGGACCGAGACGGAGCCGTTGCCCTTGGTGAGGGCGCCGTACGCCGACAGCTCGCCGCTTCCGTCGGCCTTGACCCACCCGTAGTTCGAATGAATCTTGACCAGGACGTCGCGGTTCTCGCGTGAGACGCAGTGGACCTTCACACGCTCGCCGACGCGGAAGAGCGACAGGTCCATCCCGGACGGGACGGCGCAGGTGACCCGCTTGTCGTCCTCGGTGCGGACGACGACGGAGTAGGGCGCCTTCTCGGCCAGCACGCCGTGGGCCTCGATGCCCTCCTTGTAGCGCGGCTTCTCGGGCTTGGTCTCGCCCTCGTCCTTGCCGCGGATGAACGTGAACGATCCGTCCTTGCCGATCAGGACAACCATGCTGACCTGATCGCCGGGCTCGAAGTCCGGCAGAACGGCGCCCTCGGGGACCTCCACGTGGACGGCGCCGCGCTCGACGACGGCGACGTCGAAGCCGTCGCCCTTCTTCGCGAGGAAGATGCCCTCGAGCTCGACGAGCTTGGAGCGCCCGGTCTCCTGCATGCCGGTCGACCAGACGCGGAGCGAGGACAGCCCGAGCTCGACCACGACGCGATCGCCGGGAGCGAGACCGCCTCCGCCTGCCGACGCGAGGGCGCGGCCCCCCGTCCGGCCGACGGCGAAGACGCTGCCGCCGGCGGAGAGGATCACGCGGCGGTGCGCGGACCTGACCACGACGGCTGCGACTCTCGCGCGCGTCGCGCGTCCGACGGCACGCACGCGGCGCGCGTCGTATGTTCCATCCGCCCGGCGCGAGGCCGTGACGGCGACGCGCTGGCCGAGTCGTACATCTGCGAAACGCCCGGCCAGGCGGACGGTGCGAGCCGTCCGGCCGGTGACGACGACGGCGGCCTTGCGCTTCGAATCCTTGGCGACTGCGATGCCCGTGAACGACCCGGCGGCCGCGTTCGGCGCCGCAACGAGTGCGCCGACGGCCGTAGCCAGAAGCAGTGCTCTCCTCATCCTCAACCTCTCTCCCCGGCGGTCGCAGGGCTGTGCGCCGCTCCCCTCGACACCGCTATCGGCGCGGAATCCCCCGCGCTTGGGGAACTTCACCCGCTTGAGCTACCCCGCCCGGGGCTACACTCCGCCCAGCCCGGTATCCGAGCGGAACTGGAGCGAATGACCATCGAAAGCGTGAACGTGATCGGCCGTGGCCGTGTCGGCTCGGCCGTCGCCGCCCGCCTCGAGGAGCGGGGCGTCGCGCTGCGCGAGGACGCCGAGATCGTCCTCCTGTGCGTTCCGGACAGCGCGATCGCCGCCACTGCCGAGTGTCAGACACTCGTCATGTCCCAATGGGTCGGCCATACGAGCGGCGCCACGCCGCTGATGGCGATCCCGCACCCACGCCGCTTCGGCCTCCACCCGCTTCAGACGTTCAGCCGGTCGGGGGACCCCGCCCAGCTCGACGGGGCCTACTCCGCCGTGACCGGCGAGACCGAGGAGGCACGCGGCGTAGGCCGTGCGCTCGCGACCCTGCTGGGACTGACTCCGTTCGACCTGGCCGAGGCGGACCGGGCCGTCTATCACGCGGGTGCGGCGATCGCATCCAACTACCTCGTGACCCTCCACGGCGCGGCGAGCGAGCTCTTCGAAGAGGCCGGAGCGCCGCCGGCGGGACTCGAGCCCTTGATGCGCGGCGTGATCGGTAACGGGTTCGAGCTAACCGGCCCGATCGCCCGCGGCGACTGGGAGACGGTCGAGCGCCACATCGAGGCACTGCGCGAGCGGAAGCCGCAGCTCGAGCCGCTCTACCGCGTCCTCGCGGAGGCGACGACGACGTGAAGACGGCTCGAACGATCGCCGAGTTGCATGCAACGTTGGATTCCGCGGACGGGACGGTCGGGCTGGTGCCGACGATGGGCTCGTTCCACGACGGTCACGTCGCGCTCTTCCGTGCCGCGCGAGAGGAGAACGACGTCGTCGTCGTGTCCCTGTTCGTGAACCCCGCGCAGTTCGACGAAGAGCGCGATCTCGCTGCCTATCCACGCGAGGAAGCGCACGATGCCGAGCTGGCCGAAGGAGCCGGCGTGGACGTCCTCTTCCTCCCAACTGCGGAAGAGCTTTACCCGGACAGCTACCAGACGTGGGTCGACGTCGAGCAGCTCGGCTCGGTTCTCGAAGGCGATGTCCGCCCGGGCCACTTCCGCGGCGTGGCCACGATTTGCCTGAAGCTGTTCAACCTCGTCCGCCCGCAGCGCGCCTACTTCGGACAGAAGGACGCGCAGCAGACCGCCGTCGTCCGCCGGCTCGTGCGCGACCTGAACGTCCCCGTCGAGATCCGCGTCGTGCCAACGGTGCGGGACGAGGACGGCCTGGCGCTGTCCTCCCGGAACGCTCAGCTTTCTCCCGACGAGCACGAGCGGGCGCTCGCCCTCCCCCGCGCCCTCGCAACCCGCGATCCGTCGCGAGCCCGCGAGCTGCTCGACGGTCTCGATGTGGATTACGTCGAGGTCGCGGACTTCGAGCCGAAGGTCCTCGCGGCCGCCGTCCGCGTCGGCTCCACACGCCTGATCGACAATGTCGTCCTGGAAGGAGACCCAGACATGACCTCCCACCCGAACCCGTCCACGAAGGTCTCGCTGACCGAGCTCGCCGACCGCAAGAGCCGCGGCGAAAAGCTCGTGATGGTCACCGCGTACGACCACCCGGGCGGCCGGCGTCGACATCATCCTCGTCGGCGACTCCGCCGCGGACAATGTCCTCGGCTACGACACG
>DASZEE010000153.1:0-15896 GCA_035941215.1 Gaiellaceae bacterium | reverse complement strand
GTAATCCACACGCCGCTGAACGTGGCGGGGATCCCGTGGACGAACGTGCAGGCCCTCCGCCGCAAGGGTGTGGACGCGAAGCTCGTCGTCGTCGAGCGCCAGACCATGCATCCGGAGGCCGACCGCTCGCTGGACCGGCCGTCCGGATACTGGGGGAGGCAGGCGGTGCAGTGGCCGGCGTTCCTTCGCCTGCTGCCGAAGACGGACGTCTTCCACTTCTACTTCGGGTGGACGCTCGTCCCGCGGAAGCTGACCTGGCCCATGCTGAAGGCGACCCGGAGGAAATCGGTCCTCCACTTTCTCGGATCGGACATCCGGGGCAAGACACCCGAGGAGCTCGGCTACGCACGGGGCGCGGACGCCCGCATCGTCGGCTCCTACGATGCGCTCCGCTGGATGCCGGACGCTCACGTCGTTCCGCCCGGCCTGGACCTCAGCCACTATGCGCCGCCGGCGGCCACGGAGCGTGCGAGGCCGATCGTTCTCCACGCACCCTCGAGCCGCCGGAGAAAGGGAACGGAGCATGTCGTCGCCGCCTGTGAGGGCCTCGACGTCCAGCTCGACATCGTCGAGGGACTGCGGCACGACGAGGCGCGGCGACACTACGAGCGGGCCGACATCGTCGTCGACCAATTGAACGCGGGCTGGTACGGGATCTTCGCGCTCGAGGCGATGGCGCTCGGCAAGCCCGTCCTGAGCTATCTGCGCCCGGAGGCGGTCCAGGAGACCGAGCGCGCGCTCGACCTCGAGGTCCCAATCGTGCCGATCACGAGGGAGACCCTTCGCGACCGGATCGCGGAGCTCGCCGCGGCGCCCGAGGAGCGGCGCCGGATCGGCGCCGCTTCCCGGACCTATGTCGAGCGGGCGCACGACGCCGACAAGGGCGCCGACCGCCTGCTCGAGATCTACCGCAGCCTCTAGGGCGTCATCACGTTCGCCGCCTCGCGGGTGACCGTCGTCGTGAACGCCCAGTCCGACGCGGCGTCGTTCGTGTCCTTGCCGTTCGGATTCCGGATCAGGGACCCCGCGACGGTGTTGGAGTCCTCGACGGTCGCCGCCAGGGCGGTGCCCTCGACCAGGTTGTACGTCTGCCCGCCGATCGTGGCCGCCGTGATCGCGCCTTCGTAGGACAACGCGTCGACCAGCGTCGTCCCCTCCAGCAGTGCGAGCCCGTCGGGCGCGCCGTTCTGGAGCTCGATCGCGATGGCGAGATAGCCGCCGGCCCCGAGCGAGCCGGTGAGCGCGACGCGGTCGTACTCCGAGCCGTCGCCGCCGTTGACCGCGACGAGGTCGACGTTGGCGAGGTCGGCCGCTGCCCCACCGGTGTTGTGGATCTCGACGAAGCCGTTTCCGTCCGCGCCGACCTGGTCGTAGTCGACCTCGTTGATCACGAGCTTCGCGTTCTCGGCCGGAGGCGGCGGAGGCGGAGGCGGCTGCTCGTCGGGCGCGGCCTCGCACGTGAGCGTCACGTCGCCGCCCGCTCCGATCGTCACCTTGATCTCGCCGGCAGCGGAGTCCTCCGCGACGCACGGAACACCCTCGAGCGTCTTCAGCCCGGAGATCGCCGTCCCCGGATCGCCCTTGTCGCCCTTCGGGCCCTGTGCTCCCGCCTCTCCCGGGTCGCCCTTCGGCCCTTGGATGTTCCAGCTCACGGGCGTCTCGCGGCGACGGCACTCCGCCGTCCCCGCGACCTGGCGCAGCCAGCCGCCGGACGGGTGCTTGCAGGCGTGGATCACGGCCTCCTCGCCGGCGCTCGCTGCCAGGCCTACGCCGGCGGCGACCGATGCGACCGCCGCCATGACGGCCAACAGAATCGTCTTCATGTTCCTCCCTCAGGTTGCTTGACCAGACGGAGATAGATGCGGCGCCGCGATCCGGCTAGTGGCCGTCACACATTCGTCCCGTTCTCGACACGGAGTAGGCTGAGGGCACGTTGCCGCCGCAGGTCGCGACCCTCCTTGCCTCGCACACCGAGGCCAAGCGGGCACAGCACCGCGCTCGCCTCGCCTGGCAGAAGGCGCTCGCGCGGCTCCCGAAGAACGACCCGCAGGTCAAGGAGGCTCTCGCCGCCTACAAGGCGGCCAAGGCGGTCCGCCAGCGCCTCGACGCGCAGATCGCCCGCGCGCAGAACCCGAAGACGATGTCGGCGAAGGGGCTCGACTTCCTCATCGCACAGGAGGGCTTCATTCCCTACGCCTACAACGACTCACAGGGACATGCCACTTTCGGCGTCGGGCATCTGCTGCATCACGGAGCGGTGACCGCCGCCGACCGCGCCAAGTGGGGGACGAAGGCGAAGCCGAAACCGCGGGCGCTCGTCCTCCGCGTGCTGCGCGAGGACCTCGGCGAGCGCTTCGAACCGGCGGTGCGCGAGTCGGTCAAGACGCCGCTGAAGCAGAACCAGTTCGACGCGCTCGTCTCGATGGCGTTCAACATCGGCGCCGGCGGCTTCCGCGGGGCGACGGTCGTCAAGCGACTAAACGCGCGCGACTTCCGCGGTGCCGCCGACGCGATGCTCCTCTGGCGGCGGCCGCCCGAGATCATCCCGCGTCGGCGCCGCGAGCGCGAGCTCTTCTTGAACGCGCTGTACCGCTAGCGATGAGGGCCTTCACACTCGAAAGCCTCGACACGCAGCCCGGTCTGCGAGACGACGCCCCGGAGCCCAGCGCCGACGAGAAGGAGCTGGTCGTGCGCGTGCAAGCTTCCTCTGTGAACCCGGTCGATGCCTACATCGGGATGGGGGCCCTGAAGGACATGTTCGAGTACGAGTTTCCCGTCACCCTCGGTCGCGACTTCGCCGGCGTCGTCGAACGCACCGGCGACGGCGCCGGCCGCTACCGCGTCGGAGACGAAGTCTTCGGGTTCGTCCCTCACGCCAACCCCACAGTGCGGGACGGAAGTTGGGCGGAGCTCATCGCCCTCCCGGAGGACAACTTCGTCGCCTCCAAGCCGGGGAGTGTGGATTTCTCGGCGGCCGGCGCGGCGCCGGTTGCAGGGCTGAGCGCCGCGGCAGCCTTCGATGCGCTTGCGCCCGCCGAAGGTGAGAACGTGCTCGTCATCGGCGCGACCGGGGGAGTCGGCAGCTTCTTCGTGCAGCTTGCCGCATCCGCGGGAGCGAACGTGATCGCGCCGGCCCTTCCCGAGGACGAGGACTACCTACGCGGGCTGGGCCTCAGCGAGGTGCTCGACCGCAACGCCGGCGGCGCCGCCGTACGCGAGGCCTATCCCGACGGCGTCGACGCGATTCTCGACGTCGCCTCACAGGCGCCGGACGCCTCGCTTCTGAAGGAGAGCGGCCGACTGGCCTCGACACTCGGAGCTGCCGGCGAGGGTCCGGGTCGGTTCAACGTGATGGCCGTGCCGTCGCCGGACAATCTGAAGCGGCTCGGGGAGCTGTTGGAGACGGGCACGCTCCGCGTTCCGATTCAGCGCAGCTTCCCGCTAGAGCAGTCCGGTGAGGCGCTTCAAGAGCTGCTGAGTAGCCACACGCAGGGCAAGATCGGCGTGACGATCGCGTAGGCGCAGCGTCTAGCGGCCGACGAGCTTGAAGACCCGGCGGCCTGCGCGCTCGACCGGGCCCGGGAGCCACCCGCGCCGCTTCTTCAGCACCCGTGTGACCGAGCCGAAGATCGCCTTCGTCGCCTGGACGCGCCGCGCATGGAGCCGGTCGTAGGGCGTGTTGTGCGCGACCTTGGATGCGATCGTGGTCGAGCCGATCACGAATCTGACGTCGCGGAAGCTCCGCGAGCCGTAGATCTTCTCCGCGACGACCTTCCGGACGCCCGGATGCCACGTCGTATCGTGGAACGCGACCGTGCCGCCGTCGACGACCTTCGGGACCCAGGTCTCGAAGTCGTGGCGCACGTCGTCCTCCTCGTGCGACCCGTCGACGAAGAGGAGCTCGATCGGCTCGTCGAAGTCGTCGACGACGTCCTGCGAAAGCCCCTTCACCGGCGTGACGAGGTCGGCGATCCCGGCCCGCTCGACGTTCTCCTTGAACTCGCCGTGCCGGTAGTCCGCGTGGGGATCGACGGCGAAGATCCGAACGCTCTCGCCCGCCCGCGAGCCGAGGCCGAGGCAGATCGTCGACTTGCCCTTCCACGAGCCGATCTCGACGATCACGCCGCGGCCGGTGCAGTCCTTCGCAAGTTCGTAGAGCGCCTCGCCCTCCTCGTCGGAGAGCCAGCCGGGGACGTCCTTGATCAGCGCCTTGACGGGCGCGAACTCGCTCACGGCTCGCGGTCGTAGTAGTCGACGGTGCTCTCGCGCCGGACGAGAATGTGGTCTTCGCGAAAGTCCGGGCCGGGCCAGGCGCCGATCTTGTCGCTGTCGGGATAGACCGCAAGCGATGGATCGACCTTCGTCGAGAAGATCATCACGCGCGCCGTTTCATCCGTGTTGTTCGTGAACTTGTGCGCGCCTTCCGGCCCGTTGGGGAAGCAGATGACGTCCATCGGCTCGACCGGCTCCTCGCCGTCCGGATGCCGGAGCGTCGGCCGACCCTCCAGAATCAATGCCCACTCTTCGTTCCCGTACTCGTAGTGGTAGGGGCAGATGCTCTGGCCGGGTGGAAGCTCGTAGACGGAGGCGCCGATCATGGCCGCGCCGATCGAGGGCCCGAACCGCGCCATGGCCGCCTTGTAGCCCTCGGGATCGCTGTCGTCCGTCTCGAACTCGAGCGAGTTGAGATTGGTCTTCTTCACGAGCCCGATTGAATCAGGCGACGAGCAGGCCCGTGACGTACATCACGGCCACGCCCGCGAGGAAGCCCAGCAGGACGTGCGGCGAGGTCAGCCCGCCCGGCGCCTTCCGCGCCACGTAGCGCCCGACCTCGACGACCACCTCGAAGGCCGCGCCGGCCGCAGCCGCGAAGAACACCACCCCGAGCAGGTCGCTCGTCAGGAACCCGCCGATCCACGCGCCGAGAATCGCGGGCGCGCCCGCGACGAGGGTCAACAGCACCAGGCGACCCCTCGAGACCAACTTGCCCTCCGAAAGCGGCGCGGCGATGCCGAGCCCTTCCGTGACGTTGTGGATCATGAACCCGACGACGAAGAACGTCCCGAGCGCGAGCTCGCCGAGCGCGAACGACGAGCCGATCGCAAGACCCTCGCCGAGGTTGTGGAGCCCGATGCCGATCGCCACGAGCGTCGCAAGCGCGATGCCGGCCACCCCAGCTCCGCCGCCTCCGCTCCCGCGCCCGAGCCGCGAGGAGATCGCCGTGAGGATCAGGTAGCTCGAGGCCACGCCGAGCAGGACGAGCCCGGCGCCGCCCAGCGCGCTCGGCAGCCGCGCTTGCAGCTCGAACGCCTCTGAAAGCGCCTCGACGGCGAGGAAGGACAACAGCCCGGCCGTGAGCGCCATGAACGCCGCCAGCCACTCGGGCGCGGCGCGCCGCAGCGACGGCAGCCAGAGCAGGCCCAGCGCGACCGGCACGATTCCTACGAGGAACCCGATGACGGCGTACCCGAAGAAGCTCCGCGCCGACGCTGTCGGGGTCTCGACGGCCGCGGGGATCTCCTCGGTCGTCTGGATCCCCGTCGAGCTCGTCACGCCTACGGAGATCGGCTCCTCCTCGACCCAGTCGTACTGGACGACGATCTCGCTCGAGCGGAGCCGACCGAGCGTCTGCGGCCCGTCGAGCTCGAACGGCAGGATCGCGTCGTCCACGGCGACCGCCGCGATAGTCAGGTCGTCCCGCTGCGGGTTGGTGACTCGGATCCGGATCTCGCCCGGGTGGAACTCGACCCGCCGGATGTCGAACTCGTCGGCCGGCGGCGGGTTCTCGCCCAGCAGGCCGGTGATCGACGAACCGCCGGCCGTGAAGAGCGCGACGACGCCGGTCAGCAGGATCAGCGGCACGAACGCCCAGAGCCGCCAGCTGCGCCCCCAGCGAACCGCTGCGACCGACTCGCTCAGTGCCCCTCCAGGCAGTGCTGCCCCGCTTCTGGTTCGCGAGCACCAAGCCAGAGTGCGCACTCCGACGAGCCAAGGCTGGAGAGCCTTGGTGAGGAGGAGGGTGTGCTCTGGCGCCGCGTGATCGCGGGCCAGAAGCCGGCGTGTATTGCCTGGTGGGGCACTAGTCAGTGACCTGGAAGAACCCCATCCAACCGAGCTCCGCGAACTCGGACTGGTGCGCGTGGAACATGAAGAGGCCCTTGTTGGCGAAGTCGATCTCGATGACCCCGCGCTGGCCCTGCGTCTGGACAACGGTGTCCGTGAACTCGAACTGGTCGCCCGTCCCGGTCGGGTAGTAGCGGAAGAAGTCCCCGTGGAGGTGGAACGAGTTGATCAGGTCGAACTCGGTCAGGTTCGCGAGGTAGATCCGCACCGTCTTCGACCGGCTGACCTTGATCGGGTACTTGGCGTAGTAGAACGCCTTGCCGTTGACGGTGTAGAAGTTGTTCTCGCCGTCGCCGTCCGTGTCATAGCCGTTCATGACCATGACGAGCTCCTGCGCCGGCCTCCGCGGCTTGACGGGATCGATGATGAAGGCGCCGTAGAGGCCCTTGTGGATGTGCTTCTTCAGCGGGGTCGCGTGGCAGTGGTAGAGGTGGAAGCCCGCCGGCCGCGCGGGGAACTCGTACGTGAAGTCGTCGCCCGGCTCGACGACCTCGAAGACGCCGTCCATGTTCGCCGGGTGGATTCCGTGGAAGTGGATCGTGTGCGGGTGTGAGCCGCCGTTCGCGAACTTCACCCGGAGCAGGTCACCCTCGGTCGCCCGGATGATGGGTCCGGGGACCGTGCCGTTGTACGTCCACGCGTTGAAATCGACGCCCTGCGCGACCTCGATCGTCTTGTCGAGCGCGACGAGCTCGTACTCGCGGACACGGCCCGGCTTGTGCGGCAGCGCCGGCATCGGCAGAAGGAGCTCGTTCAGGTCGTTCGGGCCGCCCGGCGCCGGGACGTCAGGCCCGATCATCGCCGCATGTCCGGTGGTGGCGTGCGAGTGATCGTGGCCGAGGTGCGTCGCACTCGGATCGGCCTCCGCTTCTCCGGGCCAGGCGAGGCGCGCGAAGGGAGCGGCGGCCGCTCCGGCCGCTGCTCCTGCGATCAGACCCTTCCGCGTAAACTTAGGCATGTCTAAACTCTAACTGAGACAAGGCACCGTATGGAACTTTCGAACGCGATCCAGGACTACGTCAAGGAGATCTACAAGCTCGAGGCCGTCGGCACGCGCGCGACGACCTCGGCGCTCGCCGGTCGGCTCGGCGTCTCTCCCCCTTCGGCCACCGCGATGCTGAAGAAGCTCGCCTCGCTCGGCCTCGTCGAGCACGAGCGGTACCGGGGCGCACGGCTGACGCGGAAGGGCGAGAAGGTCGCGCTCGAGGTGATTCGCCACCATCGCCTGCTCGAGCAGTACCTCTCACAGACGCTCGGCCTGCCGATCGACGCGCTGCACGACGAGGCCGACCGCCTCGAGCACGCGCTCTCGGAGGAGCTTGAGGCGCACATCGACCGCACCCTGGGCTACCCCACGCACGACCCGCACGGGGATCCCATCCCGGGCCCCGACCTGAAGCTCGTCGTCACCCAGGCGACGCCGCTCTCCACTCTCGGGCCCGGGGCGAAGGCCACCGTCGAGCGTGTCCCGGACGGCGACGGCGAGCTCCTCCGCTACCTGTCGGAGCTGAAGCTGACGCCCGGGAGCCGCATCGAGGTTCGCGAGTCCGCGCCGTTCGAAGGCCCGCTGACCGTTCGCGTCGGCGGCGCCGAGCACGCAATCTCGCGCGAGCTGGCCGCACGCATCGCCGTCAGCTAGCGGCCTCGGGCATGACGTAGCGCAGCCATCGCACCCGGCGAGCGCCCTCAGGTGCGTCGGAAGGATCCCGGGTGACGTACGGCTCGAGCAGTTTCTCCATCTGCGCGTCGAGTGCCTGGGCCTCTGCGACCGTCATCGTCATCCCGGCGTTCGAGAGACCCGAGACGCGGCGCCAGTCTCCGTCGAGCCGAGGCTCGTCTTCGGCGATCCACCGCCTGGGCAGCTCGTCGGCGCGCAGGAACAGCTGGTTCGCGAGCGCCCGATATGCGGCCTGGCTCTTGTCGTCGTCGGCCGGCTCGAAGCGGATGCCGGTGCCGACTGCCTTCCACGCACCGTCGCTTTTGGCGACGAGTCCGTGCTCCGCAAGCTGCCGCAAATGGCGCCCGGTCGCAGACGGAGTCGTCCCGGCGTACGTCGCCAGCTCGGCGGCCGTGGACGAACCCCGCCGCTGGAGCCGCTCGAAGATCGTCAGCCGCACCGGATGGGCCAGGGCGCGCATGGCCCGCGGGTCGGTGATCTCCAGGTCCCCGAGCTCGTTCACGCGCGGCATGAGACGAGCGTATAAAAGTAACTTGACAGTTACGTAACCCCTCGGTTACTCTCAACGCGTGAGCGCATTCGAGGCTCTCGCGGATCCGACGAGACGACGCATCGTCGAGCTCGTCTCAGAAGGCGAACGCTCGGCCGGCGAGATCGCGTCCGCGTTCTCGATCTCCCGGCCGGGCGTCTCGAAGCACCTGCGCGTCCTGCGCGAGCACGGCGTGATCCGCTCGCGGTCGGACGGCACGCGCCGCCTCTACTCGCTGGACGGCGAGGGCCTCGCGGAGCTCGACGACTGGATCGGCCGGTTCTGGACGAACCGGCTGGACGCCCTGGAAACCGAACTGAGGAGAGGACAGCGTGATCGAGGGAAAGCTGAGAGCTGAAGGCGACCGGGCCGGAGTCCGCTTCGAGCGACGGTACGACGCCGCGCCGGAGGAGGTCTGGTCGGCGCTGACCGAGCCGGAGCGGCTTGGCCGCTGGCTCGCGAACGTCGTCGAGCTGGATCTGCGCGTCGGCGGGCGATTTCTGCTCGTTTGGAAAGAGGACGACGGCGACCAGCGCACGGACGGGCGGATCCGCGCACTCGAGCCCGGCCGCGTGCTCGAGCTCGACTGGACGTACCCGGGGGAGCCGGACAGCGTGGCGCGGTTCGAGCTGCAACCGGACGGGGACGGAACGCTCCTCGTTCTCGATCATCGCGGGCTTCCACCCGGTTCGATCGCGGGCTATGGAGCCGGCTGGCACTCGCATCTCGACTCGCTCGAGGCGCACCTCGCCGGCGGCGAAGCCGACTGGACGGCGCGGTTCCAGGAGCTCGGCCCGGCCTACGAGCGCCAGGCGGAGACGGTCAGCGGTTGAGCGCCGGCACGCGGAGCGGCGGCCGCGGGATGGTCGCCGTCCGCGTGCGGGCCGCAGCGAGTCCCAGGTAGCCGATCCCGAGCGCGGTCAGCTCGTCGACGAGCGCGACGCGGGACAGTCTGTGGGGCACGAGGAACGTGTCGTTGAAGGTGAGCCGCTCGACGAGGACCGCGTCGATCACCTCGATCAGCATCTTCGCGCCGAGCCGCGGGTCGGGATGACCGACTTCGTCCCGTCGCTCCTCGAGCAGCGTGCCGAGCGCGTCGAAGATCGCCTCGTAGTGGGCCGTGGCCGCGGCTCGAACCGCCGGCGACGGCGGCGCCGAGCGCCAGCGCTCGGTCAGCGCCCGGTTGAGGGGATGGTGGTTCGCGACGGCGTCGACCCAGCCGCGGACGACCTCGCGCACGATCTCGGCGGCGTGGCGGCCGCGCCAGTTCTCGGGCGCGAGGAACGCGACCCAGCAGTGTGCGCTCTCGTCGAAGAGCTGGCGGTCGACGTGCTCGAAGAGCGCCTCCTTCGTCGGAAAGCGGCCGTAGAACGCACCGATCGAGACTCCCGCGCGCTCTGAGATCTCGGGCACCGACGGTCCTTCGCGGCCGCGCTCGGCCACGAGCTCCAGCGCGGCCGCGACGATTCGGCCCTGCGTCTCGCGGCTCCGGGCCTGCTTCGGCTCAGGCATGCGGGTCGAGCAGGACCTTGCCGACGTTCTTCCGGTCCTGGACGTAGTGGTGAGCGGCGGATGCCTCCGTGAGCGGGAAGACCCGATCGACGTGCGGCGCGATCGCACCGTCCCTGACGCCCTGGTAGAGGCAGTCGAGCCACGACGCGAGCACGGGCGGCTCCGCGCCGGCATCTGCGGTCATGAAGGAGCGCGAGTTGTCGAAGAGGTCGAGCAGCGGGAGGCTCATCGCCCCGAGCGTGGCCTCCGGGTCCGCGACCGGGTCGTCCTTGCCCTGGATCCCCGCCGTGAACCCGTACGCGACGACACGCCCGCCGTGCCGGAGGCAGTCCAGGCTCGGCCGGAACGCACCGTCGCCCACTCCGTCGACGACGACGTCCACCCCGCCGTCGGTCATCGCCCGAACCTCGTCGGCGAGCCGCGTGGAGCGCGAATCGACGGCACCGACCACGCCTTGCCCGGCCAGGAAGTCGTGCTTCGGCTTCGAGGCCGTCGCGTAGACCTCGGCGCCCGCATCGCGCGCGAGCTGCACGGCCGCGAGGCCGACCCCTCCCGCCGCCGAGGTGACGAGCACCCGATCGCCCTCACGGATCCGCGCCGTCTGGCGCACGGTCGAGTAGGCGGTCAGGTAGTTGAGTGGTAGGGCCGCGGCGACCGCGAAGTCGACGTCGTCGGGGATCGGGAACACGAGCTCCTCGGAGACTCTCACCTGCTCGGCGTAGGTACCGCGCGTGTAGAACGGCGTCCCGACGACGCGGTCACCCGGAGAGAACCCCTCCGATCCGGACGCTTCCACCGTGCCGGCCACCTCGATCCCCGGCGTGACCGGTGGCTCTCCGCCGCCGCCTAGCCGGGTCCAGACGTCGGCGAAGTTCACGCCGATCGCCTCGGCCCTGATCACGACATGAGCGTCCAAGAGCTCCGGTGTGTCCGCCTCGACGAGCTCGAGAGCCTCCGGCGGCCCGAACTCGTTCACCACGATCTTCAGCATCGCGTCTCCCTTCGTTTCCGAATCCGAATGCTGATTCGGATTCTACAGGAGAGAGACGTCAGTCGAAGTCGAACCGCGTGGCGGTCTTCGGGTAATCGAGCTCGACCCAGGCGACTGCACGCCTGGGTCGGAGCACGAACCACCCTTCCGTGACCGGCGGGCGGAAGGCGTACTTCGCTTCGTAGGCATCGACGACCTCGTTCGGGAGGTCCTCGCGCTCGATCTCGCCGCGCAGGATCAGGACCTCGTCACCGCTCTCGAGATGGATCACGACTCGTGGATCGCGGGTGAGGTTTCGTCCCTTCAGGGAGCGCGGGTTCGTCCCGAAGTACAGCGTCCCGTTGGCCCAGACGCCCCAGACCGGCGCAGCGGCCGGTGCTCCGTCCTCACCGGTCGTGACGATCCAGTAGTTGCGTGACTGGGCAAGCCGCTCCTCTGCCCAGCTCCAGTCGAGCATCCCCTCCTCGTCCTGGGAGATGCCGTAGCCCGGCTCGAACGCGGGCCGGCTCCGGCGGGGGAAGGTCGTCACGCCACGACCCGGTAGACCTCGAACACCTCCGCATACTCGCGATTCACGTTGATCCCGTGCGTCCGGGCTACGTTCCAGATGTACTCGGGGTCGGAGTAACGCCGGTGCTGCTGCGACTCGTACTTGGCCAGCGCCCGGACCTTCCGCTCGACGTGCTGCTTCTCGAGCGCGAAGTACGCCTGGTAGTCGAAGTTGAAGTTGTTCCAGGGGATCTCGTACCCGAGGATCGTCGTCCGCTTGAACGCGCGGAGCCCCTCGGCGGCGATCACCTGGTGGTCCTGGTGGATGTCACGCAGGCTCGGCTGGAGCACCGCATCGGGCCTCCACTCCTCCCAGAGCCCGATGAGGAGCTCGAGGATCTCCTGGCGGTGCTCGGGGAAAGTGCGGACCTCGAAGTCGTGGACGTCGAGTTTCGCCTCCGGGATCCCGAGCTCGGCGGTCGCCTCGCGCACCTCCCGCGCAAGCGTGTCGGGCGGGAAGCCCTCCGGCAGCGAGCGGGTGGCGATCGAGAACGCGACGTAGCGGACATCCGTCCCGCCGTCGACGAGGCGGGCAAGGGTGGCGCCGCATCCGAACTCGCCGTCGTCGGTGTGCGGCGCGAGCACGAGGACGCGCTTCCAGGCTGTGATCACGGGAGAACCATTCGACGGAGGGACGTAGTATCCGGCCCCGGGGATGGACGAAGCCGGACTGGCGGAGCTCGCTGGGATCGTCGGCGCCGGCGGCGCCGCGCTGGCCGTCCTGGCCGGCCGGAGGACGACGCTGCTGGCGGGTTTCGGGCTCCTCGCCCTCGCCGAGGCACTGCTCGCCGTCTCGATCGCCGGAACCGACGTCCTGGACAAGGTCGCATCGCCGGCCGCCGCCGGCGCCGGGATCGGCGGGCTGGTGGTCGTGGCCCTCGGCGCCGCGGTCTTCGTGCGCTTTCCGCTGCTGACGATCCCTGCGCTCGTCCTCGCGGCGCCCTTCCGCCCTCCGCTCGACTTCGACCGGGAGCACCGGCTCTTCTTCGCGCTCGCCGAGGGAGGCCGGCTCGGCCGGCTGATCCCGCTCTACGCGGTGCTCACGGCCTCGGCGGTGGCGTTCCTCTACCGCGCGGTGCGCCGCAACGAGATCGTTGCGCCGCCGCGGCTGATCGCCGTCCCGACTGCGGCGTTCCTGGCGTTCGCGTCGCTGTCGCTGCTCTGGTCACGGGACGTCGAGGCCGGCGCCAACCTCCTCGCGTTCTTCCTCCTCCCCTTCGCTGGGCTCGTCGCGGTCGTCGCGCGAGCCGACCTCGCGCCCTGGCTGCCGCGGGCGCTCGCGGTGATCTCGATCGGTCTCGCGTCCGTCTTCGCCGCCGTAGGTCTCTGGCAGCAGGCGACGAAGGAGCTGCTCTTCTACGAGCCGGAGCTCGAGGTCGCCAACGCGTACTCGCCCTTCTTCCGCGTGACGTCGCTCTTCACCGACCCCAGCCTCTACGGCCGCCACGTCGTCCTCGGGTTCGCGGTGCTCCTGGTGCTGCTCTGGGCGGGCCGGATCGGCGTCGCGCTCGCGGCTCCGCTGATGGTGTTGCTCTTCGCCGGCCTCTACTTCTCCTACTCGCAGTCGAGCATGGCGGCGCTCTTCGTTGTCGCCGCCGCCGTGACGCTGGTGGCAGGCGACCGGATCGCCCGGCGCATCGTGCTCGTCGCCACCGCCGTCGCCGTGATCGTGGCGGCCGGTTTCGTGGCCGTGCAGGCGCGAGACGAGTCGATCCGCGAGCTGACGAGCGGGCGGTGGCAGCGGGCGGAGCTGACGATCGACGTCGCCCGGGAGCAGCCGCTGCTCGGGGTCGGGCTCGGCGCGCAGCCGAAGGTCAGCCGCGAGCTCGGGGCCGGCCGAAGCGCCCGCGAGGCCCGGTTCGTGTCGCACACGACCCCCCTCACCGTCGCCGCAGAGCTCGGCCTCGTCGGCTTCGCCCTGTACGTCCTCCTCCTGCTGGCGGCGATCCGGATGCTCTCCCTTCTCCGCGAGACGCTGCCCACGCTCGCACTCGCGCTGGGCGCCGTGCTGCTCGCGCTCTTCACGCACGCCCTGGCCTACAGCGGCTTCTTTGAGGATCCGATCACCTGGCTCACCCTCGGCGTGGGTGCGGCCTACCTCGCCGTGCCGGCCCCGGCCCGGGAACCGGAGCGGGCGCCCGCCGAGGGCAGCTCGATCGCGGGCCCACAACCCGTGCCGACCAAGTGACGCGACGCGAGGCCGGCGCCGTCCTCGGCGTCCTCGGGATCCTCGTCGCGATCACGGTGCCGGAGCTCGGATCGGAGGCGTGGCCGTTCGAGGTGCGCTCGGGCGGGACCGATCCGCAGGGGCCGTTCCGCTGGCTCGTCAAGGCGGCAGACCGCGACTTCGACATCGCGCTGCTGCGAGCCGCAGCACTCGTCGCGGGGCTCGTGGTCGCGCTCGGCGCCGCCGTGATCCTGGCCCGTCGCGCGGTCCCGAAGGCTCTCGTCGTCGCGATCTGCGGGGCGGTCATCGGCCTGCTGATCCTGCCCGCGACCTTCCTCCAGGTCGGCCTCCGCGACGCCTCGGAGCCCTGGTACCACGTCAACGACTCCACGTACCAGATCGAGATCGCCGGCGACCTGATCCTGGACGGAGAGAACCCGTACGGCCACGACTATCGCGACTCCGGGCTCGAGCGCTGGTATCCGGCCGCTCAGCCGGAGGCGAGGATCCCGCAAGTCGCGCTCGACCACTTCGCGTACTTCCCCGGCACCGCGCTGACGGCTGCGGCCTGGCGGTTGCTCCCCGGGCCGTTCGACGACTACCGGCTGCTCGTCCTGCTCTGCACGCTGGCCCTCTTCGGCGCCGCGCTCCTCTTCGAGGCGCCGCTCCACTGGCGGCTCGCCGCCGGTGCCGCACTGGCGGCCAACCCGCTGGCGGTGACCGGGGCGTGGTTCGGCACCGCCGACGCGCCGTCCCTGCTGCTGACCGTGCTGGCGTTCGTCTTCGTCGCGAGGACGCGCTACCTCGCCGCCGCGGCCTGCATCGCCGGCGCCGTCCTCCTGAAGCAATTCGCGCTGATCGCCCTGCCGTTCCTCGCCGTGATGATGCTGACCCGCGGCGCCGCACGACCGGTGCTCTGGAGAGCGGCCGCGCTCTTCGCAGGGATCGTCGCCGTCGGAATCCTGCCGTTCGCGATCTGGGATCCGGGCGCGCTCTGGGACGACACGATCGCCTACGGCGCGCAGACCTACCGGATCATCGGCTACGGCCTCGCCGGCGTCCTGCTCGAGATCGGCGTGCTCGACGACCGGTTCGGGCCGTACCCGTTCCTCCCGCTCGCGGCGGTGCTCTGGCTACCCCTTACGGCGTGGCTGCTGTGGACGCAGTGGCGCTCTCGCCGGTTGTGGATCGGCGCGGCGGCGTTTGCGGCGTCGATCTTCGGCCTGCTCTACCTTGGCCGCGTGTTTCAGAACTCGTACTTGATCTGGCCTTTGAGCGCTGTGCTCGTTTCTTCTTTGCTTGCTTACGCCGAGCGGGACGACGCTTCGGCGCAAAGCTGAACACGCGCGAGCGACCGACGATGTACAGGTGCTGGCTGTCGGCAACGGCGGGGCTGAACACGCCGTCGGGCCAGCGCCAGACGAGCCGTCCCGTCCTCGCGTTCAGCGCGTAGGTTCCGCGGTCGCCGCTCCTGGCGGAGCGTGACGCGTTCCGGCCGCAGCGCGGGCAGGCGGCGAAGTAGACGAGGCCGTCGATGACGCTGGGCGCGCCGTGGATCGCCGACGACGCCTGGAAGCGCCAGATCCTGTCGCCGGTGCCGGCGTCGAATGCCATGAACGCGCCGTCGTAGGTGCCGATGTAGACACGTCGCCGCCAGACCGCGGCCGCCGTGTAGATGTAGTTGCCGGCGCGCTGGGCCCACAGCAGCCGCCCGCTCGAGGCGCCGAAGGCGTACAGCGTGCCGTCGGTGTTCCCGACGAAGACGCGGCCGTACGCGATCGTCGGCGTGGCGTAGAAGAACTCGCGGCGCCCGAACCGGGCAAGCGCCTGCGCGCGCCAGCGCAGGCGCCCTGTGCGGGCGTCGAGCGCGTAGAGGCTGCCGCCGTCGGTTCCGAAGTAGACCTTCCCATTGGCGAACGCGGGCGAGCTGTTGATCTCGTGGTCGGCGGTGAACGTCCAGCGGGCCTTGCCCGTGTAGATGTTGATCGCGTGGAGCTTGTGATCCCACGAGCCGACGTAGAGGGTCTTGCCGACCACGAGCGGGGAGGACTCGAACACGCCGGCCCGGTAGCGCCAGACGATCTTCCCGGTCCGAGCCGCCATCGCCACGACCATCCCGGGCTGGTTCCGCGGGAACCGGTTGCAGGGCAGGGGCTGCATCCACGAGTGGTAGACGACGCGGTAGGCGACGGTCGGCGAGGCGGCAGAGCAGTGGTTGAACCGCCGCTGCCAGACGACCTTGCCCGTGCGGTGGTGGAAGGCGTAGAACCGCCCGCGCTGCTGCGCGACGTAGAGGCGGCCGTAGGCGATCGAGGGCGGGAACTCGAGCACATGGCCCGCCTTGAAC
>DASZEE010000152.1:0-3619 GCA_035941215.1 Gaiellaceae bacterium | reverse complement strand
AGCGCGGCCTCGCGTTCCTCGCCCTTCTGGCCGAGACGCGTCTCCGGGAGGACGACGAACCGGACGCCCATCCCGCGGAGCCAGTTCCGGTAGGCCGACGGGGCGAGGGCTCGCTCGTAGAAGAGCTCGTTTCGCGCGATGTCGATCTGGCGGTACCAGCCGCGCGCGAGCGGGATGCCGGCGCGCGGGAGCCAGTAGGCCTCCCAGTGGTCGAAGGTCGGGACGACCTCGACCCGGTAGTTCGGCGTCGAGCGCTCGGCCAGGAAGGAGACCGCCGGCGCCCAGAACGTCCGGTCTGCGGCGCGCACGTCCGTCCGGTCGAGGGCGGCGCCCGCGTACGGCGCGACGTTGTAGATCAACGCGGCGCTCAGCGCCAGCGCCGTGAGCCAGCGCGGCCTGAACCGCGCGACGAACGCGGTCATCAGCATCACCGGGAAGACGACGGAGCGCAGCCGCGTCAGGTTCTCCCCGACCGGGGTCGAGACGACGAACATCGCGATGCTCGCGGCGCCCCAGACGAGGAAGAAGGCGCCGAGGATCGAGCCGTGGTGCGCGCGGCGCGCGAGCTCGGCGCCCAGGACGCTCACGGTCAGGACGGCCGCGAGCTCGAACGCGCGGAACGGGTACGGCCCGCTGCTCGGGAAGAAGACGAGCGCCGCGAGCTGAATCGCCGCGATCCCGGCGAGGGCGGCGACAAATGCGACCGCGTGCGGCCCCACCCGGCGAACGAGCGCGAGTGCGACCAGGACGATGCACAGGAAGACGAACGCCAGCGGGCTGAACCCGAGCGTGAGCGCTGCGGCACCGGCGGCCAGCCACCGGCGGTCGCTCTGGAGCAGGCGAAGCGCGCCGAGGCCGGCCGCGAGGCCGAGCGCATAGCTGTACGTCCCGACGAAGATGGGGCCGGCGGCGAGCACGGCGAACGCGCGCGCCGGCCAAACCCCCGCCGCTCCCCACTCCCGCTCCACGATCGAGGCAAAGAGCGCCGCAGACACGACGACGGCGGCGAAGACGAGTGGCAGGTTCCCCACGAGCGCGGCCGGCAGGTAGTAGAGGAGGCTGTACGACGCGAGCGGGTAGTGGCCGCCGTACCAGAGGTTGTCCCAGACATACACGCCCTCCTCGACGAGCAGCGTCCGGTAGAGGTGGGCCGGCGCGTCGCCGGTCGGCGGCGCCAACGCGACCAGCAGCGCGGCGCCGACGCAGGCGAGCCCGCCCGCGATCAGGATCTCGCGCCGCGGCGCGATCAGGCGGGAGACGGCGGCGGTCACGCCGTTAGTCTGACGGCTCGCCGGGGTACACTCGCGCCCGTGCGACGCCTTCTCCTGATCGCGCTCTTCGCAATTCTCCTCGTGGGCTGCGGCGGCGGCGACGACACGACGGCGACGCCTGAGACCGTCGAAACGACGGCGACGCAGACCGACACCGGCGAGACCGAGACCGGCGAGACGGAGACGGGCGAGACCGAGACCGGTGGCGACGACGAGGTCGTCGAAGGCGATCCGGCCGCTGGCAAGCAGGTCTTCGCGTCGAACGGCTGCGGCAGCTGCCACACCTTCGAGCCGGCCGGCTCCACGGGCACCACGGGCCCGGACCTCGACGAGCTCCCGGATCTTGCGGAGGGTGCGAACCAGCCGCTCGCGGACTTCACGCGCGCTTCGATCACCAGTCCGAACGAGTACGTCGAAGAGGGATTCCCCGAAGGCGTCATGCCGGCGTACGACCAGCTCAGCGACGACGAGTTGAACAATCTCGTCGCGTTCCTGATCCAGGATTGATCGACCTCCGGGCTGCGCGCAGCGACCCGGAGTCGGTGCAGGCCGGCATCGCGCGAAAGGGCGGCGCCGAGGCGTTCAGCGAGCTGCTCGAGGCGGACGCGCGTTGGCGGAAGCTGGTCCCGCAGGTCGACGAGCTGCGCGGCCGCCAGAAGCTGAAGGGCAAGCCGACGCCCGAGCAGGTCGAGGAGCTGAAGGGGGTCAAGGAGGATCTTCGCCGCCTCGAGGAGGAGCTGTCGGCTGCTGAGTCGCGCAGGGACGAGTTGCTCCGGCAGGTTCCGAACCCGGCACACGAGTCGGTCCCCGACGAGGAGACGGACGACGCCGAGGGCGTGATCGAGCGGCAGGTCGGCGAGCCGCCCTCGCTGGCCGAGCCGAAGGGACACCTCGAGCTGGGTCGGTACGACATGGAGCGCGGTGCACGGCTCTCCGGGTCGCGCTTCGGGTACATCGTCGGCGACGCCGCGCGGCTCTCGCTCGCGCTCTACCGCTGGGCCCTCGAGCGGCTGGTCGCCGAGGGCTTCACACCGGTGATCCCGCCGGTCCTCGTGCGCGAGGAGGCGATGTACGGAACCGGCTTCTTCCCCGCGGAGCGCTTCGAGATCTACGAGGTGGTCGACGAGGGCCTGTACCTGACGGGCACGTCCGAAGTGGCTCTGGCAGGACTGCACATGGGCGAGATCCTCGAGCGGGAGCAGCTGCCCCTCGAGTACACGGCCTTCTCGGCCAACTTCCGGCGGGAGGCTGGCGCCGCCGGGCGCGACACGCGCGGCATGTTCCGCGTCCACCAGTTCAACAAGGTGGAGATGTTCGCGTACACCCTCCCGGAGGCTTCCTGGGACGAGTTCGAGCGGCTCGTCGGGATCGAGGAGTCGCTCGTCCAGGAGCTCGGCTTGCCGTACCGCGTGGTCAACATCGCCGCCGGCCAGCTGAGCGCGGCGGCGGCGAAGCGGATCGACATCGAGGCGTGGTTCCCCTCACAGGAGCGCTATCGCGAGATCACGTCGGCGTCGAACACGACGGACTACCAGGCGCGGCGCCTGGGGATCCGATACCGGGCCGACGGCGGCACCGAGTTCGTCCACACGCTGAACGGCACCGCGGTCACGGACCGCTGGGCGCTCGCGATCCTGGAGAACTTCCAGGGCGAGGTGCCGGAGGTGCTGCACCCGTTCGGCGCTCCCGGACGAGTCCAGAAGTAACCGGTCCGGACATGTCCGCCGGACATGTCCTTCGCCGGCGTCCATTTCAGCAGCGGCCACCCTCGGAGACCGCACCGCTCCGCGGCAATCGTCGCCGCGAGCGAGTCCCTGGGGTCAGACCCCAGGACATGCCGCGGCACGTCCGTCGCGGACTAGAGCGAGAGGGCCTGGCCGGTTTCGGCCGAGCGGTACAGGGCATCGATCGCCCGCGCCTGCGGGAGTGCGTCGTCGCGGCCGAGGAGCAGCTCGCCGTCCCCGCGGATCGCGTCCGCGAGATTCTCAAGCTCCAGCCGGTAGGAGTCGACAGGCTCGAGCCGGATCCGCTCGACATCGCCCTCCCGCCGGAGCTCGATCACCGGGTTGCGGCAGTGCCACGGATCGTCGAGGAAGAGCGACCCGTCCGAGCCCACCGCTTCCAGCTCGTCCCGCATCGGAAGCCTGAATCCGCAGTCGAACTGGGCGATCACATTGCCCGGGAACGACATCGTGGCCGCAAAGGCGGTGTCGGCTCCCGCCTCGGTCACGCTCGTGCCGAACACGCTCTCCGGCTCGCCCGCGAGGAACCTGGATCCGTTGACGCAGTAGCAGCCGACGTCCATCAGCGCACCGCCGTCGAGGTCGGCCGCGAGCCGGATGTTCGTC
>DASZEE010000151.1:0-2287 GCA_035941215.1 Gaiellaceae bacterium | reverse complement strand
GTTCACGACCGAGACGCCCACGCCGTGGAGCCCGCCGGAGACCTTGTAGCCCTCACCGCCGAACTTGCCGCCGGCGTGCAGCTTCGTCAGGACGACGGTGACGGCAGGCAGGCCCGTCTCGGCCATGGCGTCGACCGGGATCCCCGAACCGTCGTCCGACACCGTGACCGAGTTGTCCGGATGAATCGTGACTTCGATGCGGCCGGCGCGCCCGGCGAGCGCCTCGTCGACGGAGTTGGCGACCACTTCGTAAACCAGGTGATGCAGGCCTCTGGCTCCGGTTGACCCGATGTACATACCGGGTCGGAGCCGGACCGGCTCGAGCCCTTCGAGGACCGTGATGTCCTTTGCGGTGTACGCTGCTTCTGCCATTAGAAAAAGCCCTGCAAATTGCCGCTTTCAGGGCTACGTGCAGTCTATCAGACCGAGCGGTCGTCCGGCGGCTTGGCGAGGCTCGCCGCGGCCGCTTTTGCAACAAGTTTGCGCAAGTTTTCGTCCGTGATCGCCGCGGCCACCTCTTCGCCGGCCTGAAGGTGCTGATCGGTGACGTTCGGTGGGCGTCTCGCGGCGTGCTCGGGGTCGGGTGCGGCGGGCTCCGGGAGTCGCCCCGGTGCGAATCTGAGCTGCTTCGGGGCCCGGTCGCCCAGCCGCTGCGCGAGCCGTTCACGGAGATCAGCCTCGAGTAATCCGAGCTCGAAAGCCCATGCCGAGGAGCTCGTCGAAACGTGCAGCGTTCCGTCGCGGGCAATCCGGGCGGGCCAGGCGTTGCGCGAGATCGAATCTCCGACAGCTGCCGGCCACGCGTCCACGACGTCGGCGATCGCGCCGGCCGGGCCGAACCTGTCGAGCTCGCGCCGCACGTCCTGGCCGATCCGCTCGGGCTTCATGCCGCCACCGCCGAGCCCGGAGTCACGGCCACGAGCATGTCGGGGGCGTCCGGCAGGGCCGCCACGGAGGTCGCGGTGAGCAGCGCCTGGCCACCGGTTCGCCTCACGCGACCCGCGAGAATCGTGCGCCGTTCGGGATCGAGCTCCGACAGGACGTCGTCGAGGAGCAGCAGCGGCGGCGCGGGGCCGCGCTCTGCGAGCAGGTCTGCTTCGGCCAGCAGCAGAGAAAGAACGGCAAGCCGCTGCTCGCCCTGAGAGCCGAAGCTCCGCAGATCGCGCGAGCCGGCCACCACGGCCACGTCATGTAGGTGCGGCCCGATCCCGGTGAACCCCCGCGTGAGATCCTGCTCAAGCCGTGCATCGAGTTCCTCGGCGGACACGGGCTCGCCTTCGTACCGAAGCTCCGCCGCCTCGAGCCGGAGCTCCGCTGCTGCAGCCGCAAATGCCGGAGAGAGCAGGTGGACCAGCTCGCGTCGAGCGCCGACCAGGGCGTGGCCCAGTTCGGCGACGCGCGTCGACCACGGGTCCAACGCGTCTTTCGTGGAGAGCCCGGCAGCCACCCTCCTCAGGGCGCCGTTCCGCTGAGCGAGCGCTGCCGCGTAGTCGGTGGGCGCCGAGGCTCTGCTCGGGAAGAGCCGACCCAGCGCGCGGTCGAAGTACGCGCGTCGCACCGCGGGACCGGCCTTCACGATCGACAGCCGGTCCGGCGTGAAGACGAGCGTCGGGAGCCGGGTGCGCAACTCCTCAGCTGCTCTGAGCGCGGCACCGTTGAGCCGTGCCCGCTTCGCCTCGCCGCTTCTCAGCGTCACCTCGACCTCGACCGGCGAGCCCCCGTGCTCCCCGGCAACCCCGACACGCGCGCCGTCCGCGCCGAAGCGGATCAACTGCGCGTCCGTGCGCGTCCGGGGCGAAAAGCCCTGCGTTGCGAGATGAAGGCTCTCGAGCAGGTTCGTCTTGCCCGCCCCGTTCGGGCCGACCGCGAGAACGAGCCCCGGCTCGAGACCGAGCTCGAGACGCGAGTACGAGCGGTAGTCGCGGAGCGAGAGCGTCTCGACGATCAGCCCGGCCTAGCCGGCGAGGCGGATCGGCATGATCAGGTACGAGAAGTCGTCCCCTTCGCCCTGGATCACCGCTGGACGGAGCGAGCTGATCAGCTTCAGACGCACCTCGTCTCCCTCGACTGACTCGACCCCGTCCCGGAGAAAATCGGGGTTGAAGCCGATCTCGAGCGGCTCCGCGGAGTAAGGCGCCGGCATCGTCTCGCGAGCCTCGCCGATGTCCTGGGTTTGCGCCGAGACCGTCAGCTCACCCTCGGCGAAGCGCAGGCGGATCGGCGCATTTCGCTGCGCCATCACCGACACGCGCCGGACAACCTCGAGCAGCTCGTCGCGCTGGAGTGC
>DASZEE010000150.1:0-13215 GCA_035941215.1 Gaiellaceae bacterium | reverse complement strand
GGCGGCCGCGTCGCGGCCGCCCCGGGGATGCCGATTCGGCTGGTCGCATCGGCCGGCTGAGATACCGGGAACCTGCGAGCCCGTAACGCCACGGCTGGTCCGCCGCCTTCGTGATCCCGACACGCAGGCCGACGGCGAGCTCCGGTTCCGTCGAGCGGGCGACGAGCTCGAACGGCGCCTCGTCCAGCGCGAGGCCGTCGTGGTCTCGAGCGATACCGAGCGCCTGACAGAGTCGGCCCGGACCGGCGCAGAGCAGGCGCGGATCGTCGAGCCCTCGCCGCTCGCGCATCGCGTCGAGGCCGTGCGCCGGCTCGAGCGCGCGAATCAGCACGGCGCTGGCGACCCCTTCGCCCTCACACACGAAGTTGAGGCACCAGTGGACGCCGTACGAGCGATAGACGTAGGCATGGCCGGGCGGCCCGAACATGGAGGCGTTTCGCTCCGTCCGCCCGCCGTAGCCGTGCGCGGCCGGATCCTCGTGGTCGTAGGCCTCGACCTCCACGATCGGGCCGCCGACGCCCTCGACCAGAAGGATGACGCCGATCAGCTCCGGTGCGACCTCGTGCACCGACCTGGCGAAGAAGTCCCTCGGCAGCATCATTCGTTCTGCGGCCGGCGGGCGTCGTACCGGACGAGCGCCGGGATGGCTGCCGCGACGACGACGGTGCCGATGACGGTGAGGATTCCACCCGAGACGATCGAGGCCCGGACGCTCGTCAGCGAGGCGACGATGCCGGCCTCGACGTTGCCGATCTCTGGCGCCCCCGCCACCTGCGCGAGCTCGATGCCCGAGAGCCGGCCCCGCATCGCGTCCGGCGTGACCGTGAGGAGGATGTTCGAGCGAAGGACGGCACTGACGTAGTCGGCGGCTCCTGCGGCGGCGAGGAAGGTCACTGCGAGCCAGACGGACTCCGCAAAGCCGACGAAGATGATCGCGACACCCCACGCTGCGGCGGCGACGCACACTCCGAGACCCTGCCGCCGGACGGTCATCATCCAGCCGGAGGTGAGCGAGGCGAGCAGCGCCCCGGCGGACGTACCCGCGTACAGGAGCCCGAGGGTGCCCGCCCCGCCGCCCAGCTTCTCGGCAAGGGCGGGAAAGAGCGCACGGGGCATCCCGAAGATCATGGCGTTCGTGTCGACAGCGAAGATCCCGAGGAGCACCTTCCTCCGGAGGACGTAGCGGAACCCGTCCGCGATCGAGCGAAGGCTCGGACGGTCGGCGTCGTGCGCCGGCGGAACCGGCGGCAGGAGCCAGATCGCGAACAGCGATGCGCTGAAGGTCGCGATGTCGATCGCGTACGCGCCGCCGAGCCCCACGACCGAGATCAGCCCGCCGCCCACGACGGGCCCGGTGACCCGCGCGAGCGTGAACACCACATCCTCGACGGCGATCGCCGGCAGCAGCTGGTCCTCGCGAACGAGTCTCGGAGTGAGAGCGTTCCGAGCCGGGCGCTGGAAGCCGTAGGCGGCCGTGCCGAGGGTTTCGGCGACGAAGAGGAACCAGACGCTGGGATCCGGCAGGAGCGCGTTGACGAGCAGGCCGCCGGTGACGAGCAGCAGGCCGACGTCGGAGAGCAGGAGCATGCGCCGGCGGTCGACGGCGTCCCCCACCCCGCCGCCCTAGATAGGGACCACGAGAAGCCGGACCAGCGCGGCGATCCCCAGGAGCCCGACGAGCAGCGTCGACCCGGTGAGCTCGTAGAGCTGAAACGGGATCGCGACCGCGGTGATCTGGCTGCCGATCGCCGAGATCCCGGTGCCGAACCAGAGCCGGCGGAAGTCCCGCGATTCGCGCAGCGGCCGGATGTCCACCGCGATGCGTGCGAACAGGCCGCGCTCGGGCGGCGGCTCCCGGCCCTCGGTCACGCGCTAGAAGAGCTTCTCGTCGTCCTCTGGCTTGGCCGTCGCCTCGAGCAGCCTGCGTGCGCGCCGGCCGAGGTCGGCGAGATCGACGCGGCCGCTCTCCGCGCCGGTCGCGATCCGCTCTGCGAGGTCGAGTGCGCTGTCGATGATCTGCGTGTTCGCCGCCGCCTCCTGGCCCATCTCGTGGAGGATCGTCCGCTCGGTGCGGCCGGCGATGATCGGGTCGGGCACACCTTCGATCCAGACGCGGGTGCGGCGGCCGCCACCGCGATCGTCGCCCGTCAGCGGCTCGAGCGCGTAGATCTTGTCGGCGCGGGCGTACTTCCCGAACCCGAGGAAGACCATCCGGTTCGCGCCGTTTGCCATGGCGCGATTATCGGTTACGCAAGCGCCGAGCGGAGCGAGTCGACCACGTACTCCTGGTCGCCCGCCTCGATCTGCGGGAAGAAGGGCAGAGCGAGCGTCCGGCTCGCGATGTCCTCCGCCACCGGGCACATGCCCTCGCCGAACCCGAACCGCTCCCGCATGTACGTCTGGAGATGGATGCAGGGGACGTACTCGGCCACGTCCACCCCACGCTCGCGGAGATCCGCCATCACGCGCGCCCGGTCGATCTCGGGCGCCAGCGCGAGCACGTAGACGAACCAGGAGCGCCTGTGGTCGGCGTCGTCCGCGGGCACCAGCTCGACCCCCTCGACGCCGGCGAGCAGTTCTGCGTACCGCCCGGCCACCTCGGAGCGCAGCTCCAGCGCGCGGTCGAGCTTCTCGAGCTGCGCGATGCCGATCGCCGCCTGGACGTCGGTCCAGCGGTAGTTGAATCCGAGCCGGACGTGGTTGAACCAACCGCCGCCCTCGTAGGAGCGGCCCTGGTTCCTGAGTGAGCGGACGAGCTTCCACGTCTCCTCGTCGTGCGTGACGACGACACCTCCCTCGCCGGTTGCGACCTGCTTGTTCGGATAGAAGCCGAAGACGGCGGGTGGGCCGTGCGAGCCCATCGGCTTTCCCTTGTACTCGGCTCCGAGCGCCTCGGCGGAGTCCTCGATCAGGGCGAGCCCATTGCGCTCGGCGATCGCCATCAGCGCGTCGAGCTCGCACGGGAACCCGAACATGTCGACGGCGACGATCCCCTTCGTCCGCTCGGTGATCGCCGCCTCGACCGCGGCCGGATCGAGGTTCCAGGTGCGGGGGTCGACGTCGGCGAAGACCGGCGTCGCGCCTTCGAAGAGGAAGCAGTTCGCGCTCGCCGCGAAGGAGAGCGGCGACGTGATCACCTCGTCGCCCTCGCCGATCCCTGCCGCGCGCACGAGCATGTGCAGCCCTGCCGTTCCGCTCGAGACGGCGGCCACGTACGGCGCACCGACCCGCTCGGCGATCAGCTCCTCGAACCGGTCGATCGTCGGCCCGAGCGAGAGCCGGCCCGATCGGAGGACCTCGAGGACCAGCTCCTCCTCTCGCTCGTCGATCCAGGGCCGCGCGAGCGGCACCCGGCGGACGGCCTGCGTCACGCCTGCGCGGGTGTGGGAGCCGGCGACTCCGACGGGATGGACGCGTACTCGAGCCAGTGCGACCAGCGCTCGCTGCCGCCGCGCACCGTGTCGAGATAGGCCTGCTGGAGCTTCAGCGTCACCTCGCCGGGCGGTCCGACCTCCTGGTCGTCGACCGACCTGATCGGTGTGACCTCGGCCGCGGTTCCGGTCATGAAGATCTCGTCCGCGAGGTAGAGGTCAGTGCGGATCAGGTGCGTCTCCTCCACCGTGTACCCGAGGTCCTGCGCAATCTGGATCACCGAGTTGCGCGTGATGCCGGGCAGGATCGACGTCGACAGCGGCGGCGTCGTGATCTTCCCGTCCTTGACAACGAAGACGTTCTCGCCGGAGCCGTCCGCGATGTAGCCGTCGTCGGTGAGCAGGATCGCCTCGTCGTAGCCGGCCCGGTTGGCCTCGATCACCGCCAGCATCGAGTTCAGGTAGATGCCGGTCGCCTTCGCCGCGTGCGGGATCGTGTTCGCGCCGACGCGCTTCCAGCTGGAGATCTTGCAGCGGATGCCGTTCTTCATCCCGTCGTCGCCGAGATAGGCGCCCCACGGCCAGCTCATGATCACGACCTCCACCGGGTTGCCAGCCGTCGAGACACCGAGCTCGCCGTAGCCGTAGAACGCGAACGGCCGGAGGTAACACTCGGGAAGGCCGTTGACGCCGATCACCTGGAGACAGGCGTCGCGGATCTCCTCGACCGAGTACGGGAGCTCCATGTAGAGAAGCCTGGCGGAGGCGTCGAGGCGCTTGACGTGGTCGGTCAGGCGGAAGACGGCCGGGCCGCGCGGGGTCTCGTAGCAGCGGATCCCCTCGAACACACCGGTGCCGTAGTGCAGCCCGTGAGCACCCACGTGAACCTTGGCGTCGCCCCAGTCCACGAGCTCGCCGTTCATCCAGATCTTGTCGGTTGCGATCATGCGCCTCCTCCGGTTTTCCTGGGCCGAATGTTAGGTGGCCTCCGCGACAGCGTCCATCTGTTCCGCCTTCGCCAGCCGGACGAGGTCTCCCGGCGAGAGCGTGGCCATGTGGCTGGGCGATCCGGCGCCGATCCAGACCCGCTCGTGGACGAGGAGCTGGCGGTCGACGAAGACTCTGGAGACCTTCGGGAGCGGGAACGGCGCCACCGCTCCCGGCTCGAAGCCGGTCGAGTCCCGCACCTGATCCGCGCCTGCGATCTTCGCGCGACCGCACCCAGCCGCCTTCGCGATCTTCGTGGAGTCGGCGCGGCGGTCACCCGGAACCAGGACGACGACCGGAGACCCGTCGCAGTCGAACACGAGCGACTTCACGATCTGGCCGAGCTTGCAGCCGACGGCCCGGGCGGCATCCTCGGCGGTCGGCGTGCCGGCGTCGAACTCCTCGATCCGGCCCTCGACACCGGCCTGGCGGAGGAAGGCGGCGACGCGCTCGACCGGCTCTGGCCAACGCCGCTCCACCGCCGAAGCCTAGCCCGCGACCTAGAGCGAGATCAGGCGCGCGTCGTCGAAGCCCTCGGCGCGGACGCGCTCGACGAGGCCGGGCTCGGGCTCGCTGTCGACCGAGAGCACCATCAGCGCCTTGCCGCCTCGCCGGGTGCGGGACACGGCCATGTTGGCGATGTTGACGCCCGCATCGCCGAAGAGCGTCCCGACCTTGCCGATCACCCCGGGCACGTCGTCGTAGCGGAAGAGGACGAGCAGCGGCGCCAGCTCCATCTCCAGCTCGAAGCCGAGCGCGCTGACCAGCCACATGCGGTCGTCGCGGCCGATCGTCGTCCCGGCGACGCGAAGCATGTCGCCGTTCGTGCCCACGGACACACGGACGAGGTTCGTGAAGTCGCGGCAGGCGCGACGGCGCTGCTCGACGACCTCGATCCCGCGCTCCTCCGCGAGCAGCGGCGCGTTCACGTAGTTCACGGGCTGCTCGAACCGGCCCTGGAAGGCGCCGTTCAGCGCGGCAGCGGTCAGAAGCCGGGTGTCGTAGTCGGCGAGGTGGCCGTAGTAGGTCAGCTCGATCTGCTCCGCCCGGCCCTCGGCCAGCTCCATGGCGAGGCGGCCGAGCTTCGCCGCCAGCGGGACGAATGGGCCGAGCACCTCGAGGTCGTCCCGGCCGATCGCAGGAATGTTCACCGCGTTGGCCACCAGCCCGCCCACCAGCGCCGCTGCGACCTGCTCGGCGACGATGACGCCGGCCCGGTCCTGCGCCTCCTCGGTGGAGGCGGCGAGGTGCGGCGTGACGACGACGCTGTCCAGCTCCAGCAGCGGGCCGTCGTAGGGCTCGGCGGAGAACACGTCGAGCGCTGCCCCGGCGAGGTGGCCCGACCGTAGCGCGTCGACCAGCGCCTCCTCGTCAACCAGCTCGCCGCGCGCCGCGTTGATGAGGTGGGCGCCCTGGCGCATCTTCGCGAGCGCGTCCGCGTCGATGCAGCCTCGGGTGTCGTCCGAGAGCGGCAGGTGGAGCGTCAAGAAGTCGGCGGCGGCGAAAACGTCGTCAGCCGTCTCCGCTCTGGTAACGCCGAGCTCCCGATACCGATCCTTGGCCACGAACGGATCGTGGGCGACCACGTCCATCCCGAGACCGACCGCGCGGCGCGCGACCTGCTGCCCGATCCGGCCGAAGCCGAGGACGCCCAGCGTCTTGCCCTCGAGCTCGATTCCCCCGTAGGTGGAGCGCTCCCACCGCCCCTGCTTGAGCGACGCATGCGCTTGCGGGATGTGGCGCGCGAGCGCGACGAGCAGCCCGACGGCGTGCTCGGCCGCCGACACGACCGTCGACTCGGGCGCATTCGCGACCACGATCCCGCGGCGCGTCGCAGCCTCGACGTCGACGTTGTCCACTCCCACACCGGCGCGCCCGATCACCTTCAGCCGTCCGGCCCGCTCGAGGACGTCGGCGGTCAGCTTCGTCGCAGAGCGGATCACGATCGCGTCGTAGTCGCCGATCCGCTCCTCCAGCGGCAGATCGCCGTTGACGTCGACGTCGAACTGCTCCCGCAGGAGCTCGATCCCGGCCTCGGCGATCGGCTCCCGGACGAGAACCCGGAGGCGCTCGCTCACACTCTGGTGTGCTCGAAGGCCTCGAGCGCGGCGGTGATCGCGGCGCCGCGCTCGATGTCCGCGCCCAGCTCGGCGAGCACGAGCTCGACGCCGGCGAGCGCGGTTGTGATGTCGAAGACGTCGTAGTAGCCGATGTGGCCGATGCGGAAGACCTTGCCCTTCAACGGCCCCTGTCCCGGGGCGAGGACGATCCCCTGGCGGTCGCGCAGGGTCTGCACGAGCTCGCTGGAGTCGATCCCGTCGGGCGCGTTGATAGCGGTGACCACGGCCGAGCGGTCGTCGTCCGGCGAGAAGAGCTCCAGGCCCATGGCTCGAACGCCGGCACGGCAGGCGCGGCCAAGGCGAGTATGGCGCTCGAATGCCTGCTCCAGGCCCTCCTCGAGGAGGAGCCCGAGCGCGACGTCGAGGCCGACCACGATCGAGACCGCCGGCGTGAACGCCGGGTCGAACTGCTGCTGGCGCTCGCGCGTCTCCTCCCAGTCGAAGTAGTACCGGCCGGGCGCGTCTTTGGCGACCGCGGCCCAGGCGTCACGCGAGACCGAGACGGTGGCGAGCCCCGGAGGCGTCATCAGCGCCTTCTGGGACCCGGAAACGACGGCGTCGAGGCCCCAGGAGTCCGTCTCGAGCGGGACGGCGCCGAGGCTCGAGACGGCATCGACGACCACGAGTGCGCCGGCCTCCTTCGCCGCCCCAGCAAGACCCTGGACGTCGGCGATGACGCCCGTCGAGGTCTCCGAATGGGTCAGGAACACCACCTTCGCGCCGCCGGTCTCGGCGAGCCGGGTGATGAGATCGTCCGCAGACGGCGACTCGCCCCAGTCGTACGCGATCGTGTCGACCTCGCAGCCGAAGTTCTGGGCCATCGCCGACCAGCGCTCGCCGAAGTGGCCGGCCGACACGACGACGACGCGGTCGCCCGGCCGGGTCAGGTTCGAGATCGCGGACTCCATGCCCCCGGTCCCCGAAGCTGTGTACAACAGCACATCGCTCTCGGTGCGGTAGACCTCGCCGAGACTGTCGAGCGTGCGTTGGAGGATCTCGCGGAAGTCCGAGCTGCGGTGGTGGATGATCGGCCGGCTCATCGCCTCCAGCACCTGAGGCGGCACCGGCGTCGGGCCCGGCGTGAAGAGGTAGCGCTTGTCGGCCACTGCCCTGGAGGCTAGCGCGTGGGTCGTACTACCCTCGCCCGGCATGGAAGCCCTGCTCGCCTTTGCGGCAGCGCTGCTCGCTCTGCGCCTCGCCGGGAGACTGGCCGGTCGCTGGCGCGCGCGCCGGTCGCCCGAGCTGCTGGCCTGGGCTGCGTCGCTGGCGGCCTTCGCGCTCGCCGCAGCCGCGCTCGCCTGGGGCTCGGCGGCGGGCTGGAGCGAGGCCGCGTTCCGGCTCTACTACCTCTTCGGAGGGCTGCTCACCGCACTGCTACTCGGCGCCGGCTCGTTGCTCCTGCGCGGCCATCGCTGGGTGATTCCGGTTGCTCTGGTCTACGCCGGGTTGGCCACGGGCGCTGCGATCGCGGAGCCGTTGTCGACCCCGGTGTCGGGCGACGAGATTCCCGAGGCACAGGAGCACCTCGACTACTTCCCGCTGCGGATCCTCGCGATCGTCGGAAACATCGCCGGCACGGCGGCGGTCTTCGTGGTTGCTCTGGCCACGATCCGACGCCGGCCGCTGGCGATGAGCCTGATCCTGGCCGGCGTCGCGGTCGCCGCAGTGGGGAGTGCGGTTGCTGGCCTCGGAGTTGCGCAAACCGCTGCGTTTCTTGCGATTTCTTCGCTTCTTCTTTACGGAGGTTTTACGATTTCCAGCGGAAAACGCGCGTCTTCGTTGCCTGGCTAGGCGTGGTCGTCTGCTAACAATGTGCGCCGTCCGGCGGCCAGAGCCGTCCGGATCCAGGAATCGACGGAGCGAATCGGCTCCGGATCGCACTGCGGACGTCGCGACCGGACCCGAGCTCCGCACGAACGGAGGCTCACCTCTTGCCCGGAAAACTCGTCGGACTGCTCGCTGCTGTCGCAATGCTGCTCGGCCTCGCCGCCGCGACGAGCGTGCCCGCGGGCCAGGCATCGGAGCAGGTTCGCGCGATGCCGGACGGAAAGGTCGTCGTCCGTAAGATCAAGCGCTACCAGCATGCGACGTGGAGGTGGCAGCGGCTGATGGGCGTTGCGAAGACACCGAACCGCGGCCGCTACCTCCGCACGCCGAATCTCGCGTACAGGCGGCTCGTGCTGAAGCAGTGGCGCGGGCGCGCGATCCGCGCGAGGGTGAACGCGCACAACCCGCCGCACGAGCGCCAGTGGCGCTGCCTTCAGCGGCACGAGGGGCCCTGGCGCGACGCCAGGGATCCCTACTGGGGCGGCCTCCAGATGGACCGCACGTTCATGCGGCAGTACGCACCGCGCCACCTGCTCCGCCGCGGCTGGGCGAACAGGTGGACGCCCGTCGAGCAGATGTGGGTTGCGGAGCGCGCACTGCGGGCCGGTCGCGGGTTCTATCCCTGGCCGAACACGGCCCGCATGTGCGGCTTGATCTAGCTCGCGGCGCCTGACAGGTAGCGCTCGAGGTTTGCGATGCACGCCTCCCAGCCGTGCGCGTGGAGGTCGCGGATCTCTTCGCTCGAGAAACCGCTGTGGGTAAGTGAGACCTCCGTCGCGCCGCCGGCGTCGAGGAACTCCACGGTGACCAGCGAGCCCATGCTTCCGGCCATCTCCGCGGGGTTGCTCTCCCAGCTCCAGGTGTAGACCAGCCGCTCCGGCGGCCGCACCTCCTTGTATTCGCCGACGACCGTATGCGTCTCGCCCTTGGTCGTGTCCGTCATCGAGAGCCGGTAGCTGCCGCCGGGCCGGAGATCGACCTCGGCTTCCGGCGTCTCCCAGTCGGGGCCCGCCCGCCACCACTGCCGAAGGACTTCCGGGCTCGTCCAGGCCTCGAACACCCGCTCGCGCGGCGCGTCGAAGCGGCGACTCATCTGTAGGACGACGTCCTGAGCCTGCTGCGTCATTCCTTTCCTCCCTCCCCGTCGGCGAGATAACGCTCGACGGCGTCGAATTTGCGCTCCCACAGCTCGCGGTGCCGCTCGATCCACCGCTCGGCCTCCGTCATGGAGCGACCGTCGAGGCGGAGTCGGTGCTCCCTGCCCTCGACCTCGCGCCGGATCAGCCCCGCGTCTTCCAGGACGCGAACGTGCTTGCTGACTGCCGGCTTCGAAAGGCCTAGCCCCTGCGAGGCCTCGCCGACCGTGGCCGTCCCCTCGGCGAGCCGCTCGACGATCGTCCGCCGCGCAGGATGCGAAAGAGCGAGGAAGCTGCGGTCGAGTTCCTGCGAACTGTTCACCTAAAGGTGAACTATATAGGATCCCGCGGGATGGGACGCGGAAGCAGGCCGAAGGTGCGCTGGGCACGAGACCGGCAGCGCAAGAAGAAGGGCCGGGACAAGGCGAAAACCGCCCAGTCCGCCGAGAAAGCCGCCGCGCCGCGCCGGCGGCGGTCGAGCTCGAGCTAGCCGCCCAGCTTCTCTCGCAGCAAGTCGTTGACGACCTTCGGGTCGGCCTTGCCCTGCGTCTCGCGCATGACCTGGCCGACGAAGAAGCCGAGCAGGCCCTCCTTGCCACCCCGGTAGGACTCGACTTGGCCCGGGTTCGCCTCCAGGATCCGGTCGACGATCGGCTCGAGCTCCGAGGTGTCGGCGACGAGGCCGTCGCCGAGGTAGGCGTCGGCCGTGAATCCGGGGTCGCCGCTCTTGGCGAGCGCCTCGTGGAACCGGTCGCGCGGGATCCGTGACCGCGCCTCGATCAGCTTGCCGAGCTCCTCGGCGTCGACCGCTCCCGGATCGACGCCCGACGCTGCGAACTGGTTCATCAGCACGTTCGCGACCGCCCGCCGCTCGCCTGGCACGCGCTCGTAGAGCAAGTCCCGCCCGCTCGTGACGAGATCCGCGGCCGCTGCATGGTCGAGGTCGGCGGCGAGGCGCCGGATCCGGGAACCCGGGAGCTCCGGCAGCTCGGCGCGGGCGCGCTCGACCAGCTCCGCCGGCGGCTCGATCGGGACGAGGTCCGGCTCCGGGAAGTAGCGGTAGTCCTGCGCCTCCTCCTTCGAGCGCAGCGGCGGAGCGGACTCCGTGCCCGGATCGAAGTGCAGCGTCTCCTGCTCGACCTCGCCGCCGGACTCGTAGATCCCGATCTGCCGCTCGACCTCGCGCTCGATGGCGCGAGCCGCGAAGGCGAACGAGTTCAGGTTCTTCAGCTCGGTGCGCGTCCGCAGCTCGTCGGAGCCCTCCGGCCGCACGGAGACATTGACGTCGAACCTGAGCGAGCCCTTCTCCATCTCGGCGTCGGAGATCCCGAGCTCGACGACGGTCTGGCGGAGCAGCTGGAGGAAGCGCCGCGCCTGCTCCGCCGAGCGAAGATCAGGCTGCGTCACGATCTCGACGAGCGGCGTGCCGGCCCGGTTGAAGTCGACGAGCGTCGCGCTCGCACCGGAGATGCGGCCCTCGGCGGTGCCGAGATGGACGTTCTTCGCCGCGTCCTCCTCGAGGTGAGCGCGGACGATCCCGATCTCCGTGTCGCTTTCGCCAGGGACGACCAGCCGGCCGTCCACGCACAGCGGCTCGTCGTACTGGGAGATCTGGTACGCCTTGGGATTGTCCGGATAGAAGTAGTTCTTTCGGTGGAAGATCGCGCGCTCGGCGATCCGGCACTCGAGCGCCAGTCCCAGCATGATCGTCCATTCGACGGCCTTCGCGTTCGGCACCGGCAGGGAGCCTGGATAGGCGAGGCAGACCGGGCAGGTCTTGGTGTTCTCGGGCTCGGAGTAGGCCACCTCGCAGCGGCAGAACATCTTCGTCCGCGTCTTCAGGTGGATGTGGATCTCGAGTCCGATGACGGGTTCCCAGCTCATCGGAGCCTCTCCGGCACGAAGTCGAAGCCGATCGCCTTCTCGAGCGCATGGCCGGTCCGGAAGAGCAGGTTCTCCGAGAACTGCGGGCCGATCAGCTGGAAGCCGACCGGGAGGCCCTCCGAGAGGCCGCACGGGATCGAGAGGCCGGGCAGGCCTGCCATGTTCGACGGGATCGTGAGCACGTCCGAGAGGTACATCGCGAGCGGGTTCTCGGCCTTCTCGCCCAGCTTGAAGGCGACCGTCGGCGAGGTCGGGCAGACGAGCACGTCGAACTGCTCGAAGGAGGCCGCATGCTCCTGGGCGATCACCGTCCGAACCCTCTGCGCCTGGCCGTAGTAGGCGTCGTAGTAGCCGGCCGAGAGCGCGTAGGCGCCGAGCATGATCCGGCGTTTCGGCTCGTCGCCGAACCCGGCGTCCCGCGTCTTCTCGTACATCTCGCGGACGTTCGCCCCGTTCTCGCGGAGCCCGTAGCGGGCGCCGTCGTACCGGGCCAGATTGGACGAGGCCTCGGCAGGGGCGACGAGGTAGTAGCAGGCGAGGCCGTACTCGACCGAGCGCGGCAGGGTCGTCTCCCCCACCTCGGCGCCGAGCTCCCGGCAGAGCTCGATCGTCCTGTCGACTGCGTCCTTGACGCCCGGCTCGATGCCCTCGGCCTCGTTCAGCTCGCGCGGGACGCCGACGCGGACACCGTTCAGGTCCTCGCGCTCCGGAATCTCGACCTGCTCGGGCAGCTCGACCGTCGTCGTGTCGCAGGGATCCCGGCCGGCGACGATCCGGTAGAGCAGCGCATTGTCGCGGACCGTCTTCGTCATCGGGCCGATCTGGTCCAGGCTCGACGCGAAGGCGATGATCCCGTAGCGCGAGACCGTGCCGTAGGTGGGCCTGAGCCCAACGATCCCGCAAAGCGACGCCGGCTGCTTGACCGAGCCGCCGGTGTCCGAGCCGAGCGCCCATGGCGCGAGTCCAGCTGCCACCGCTGCTGCGGAGCCGCCGGACGAGCCGCCCGGGACACGAGTGAAGTCCCACGGGTTCCGCGTCGGACCGAAGCCGGAGTTCTCAGTCGACGAGCCCATCGCGAACTCGTCCATGTTGGTCTTGCCGATGAGCGTGAGCCGTGCGTCCTTGCAGCGGGTCGCGACGGTGGCGTCGAACACGGGGACGTAGCCGGAGAGGATCTTTGACCCCGCCGTCGTCTCGACGCCGCGGGTGGAGATCAGGTCCTTGAACGCGATCGGGACGCCGTCTCCGTCCGGCTCGTCGACGGTGCGCAGATACGAGTGCAGCTCGCCGTCTCCCTCGGCGATCGCGTCCAGGTACGCCCGGTGGAGCTCCGCGCCCGAGACCTCGCCGCGCTCGACCAGCCCCATCGCCTCCTCGGCCGTCAGGCGGAGGGTGTCTACCGTCATGCCGGCGGCACCTTGAAGAAGCCGCCCTCCCGCTCGGGCGCATTGGCGAGCGCCTCGTCGACCGGCAGCGAAGGGCGCGGCTCGTCCTCGGCCCAGACGTTCACAACGTCGAGCGGGTGAGCCGTCGGCTCGACGTCGGACAAGTCGAGCTCGGAGACCTTGGCGACCGCTTCGAGAATCGCGCTCAGCTGCTCCGTGAAGCGATCGACCTCGTCGTCGGTGAGCTCTAGGCGCGCCAGGCGCGCCACATGGAGGACTTCGTCTCTGGTGATCGCCATCGCAGCTGATCCTTCCAAAAAGAAAGGCGGGCCTCTCGGCCCGCCTTAAGAACGAAACGAGAGAGTGCCTAGACCGGCATGACGTTCGACGCCTGCAGGCCCTTGTCGCCCTGCACGACCTCGAACTGAACCTTCTGGCCCTCGGTCAGCGAGCGGTAGCCCTCCGACTGGATCGCCGAGTGATGGACGAAGACGTCGTCGCCGTC
>DASZEE010000149.1:0-18913 GCA_035941215.1 Gaiellaceae bacterium | reverse complement strand
TGACGGTGGAGCAGAACCTGCTCGTCTTCTCGCACCTGTATCGGATCCCGCGCCCCGAGCGGAAGGAGGCGATCGAGCGCGCTCTCGTGATGGCGAAGCTCGTCGAGCGGCGCGGCGACCGGGTGGACAAGCTCTCGGGAGGCATGCGCCGGCGGCTGCTGATCGCGCGGTCGCTCATCCACCGCCCCCGGCTGGTCCTGCTCGACGAGCCCACGGTCGGGCTCGATCCCCAGGTTCGTCAGGAGCTGTGGGCACTGATCGACGCGCTGCGCTCAGAAGGCACGACGATCCTGATGTCCACCCACTACATCGAGGAGGCGCAGCGCCTCGCGGACACCGTGATGATCATGTCCCACGGCAGCGCCGTCGCCGCCGGGGCGCCGTCCGAGCTGGTTCGCGAGCACGCCGGGCGCGACGTGCTCGAGGTGTACGGCCCGCCGGCACGACTCGCGGAGGTCGAGGCAGAGGCCGAGTCCGCCGGGCTGCGGACGCGCCGGACCGGGACCAGCGTCTCGATCCTCGACGTGGACGGCTTCCGAGGCTTCGACGGGGTGCGGCGGGCGGCGAATCTCGAGGACGTGTTCGTGCTGCTCACGGGGGAGGAGATCGCCTAAGTGGCCGCCGCAGCCAAGGCTCCACGGATCGGCCGTCTCGAGCGCACGGCGCTGACCGGCGTCCTCGTCCGCGAGGTCGTGAACTACTCGTCCTACTGGAAGTCGAGCACGTTCTCGTCCACGGTCGAGCCGACGATCTACCTGCTGGCGTTCGGCTTCGGGTTCGGCTCCCTCGTCAGCACCATCGGCGGGGTCGACTACGTCGACTTCGTCGGCACCGGGACGGTCGCGACGGCAGTGCTCTTCTCGAGCGCGTTCCCCGGGATGTTCGGGACGTTCGTCAAGTACCAGTTCCAGCGCACGTACGACGCGATCCTCGCCGCGCCGGTCGACACCGAGGAGCTCGTCAGCGCCGAGGCGATCTGGATCGCGACGCGCGCCGGCGTCTACGGATGCGTCCCGATGATCGTGGCGATGTTCTTCGGCCTCGAACCGGCGTGGGGCATGCTCGCCGTGCCGTTCATCGCCTGGATCGCCGGCTTCGGCTGGGCCAATTTCGGGATCTCGGTCGCCGGCTTCTCGAAGTCGTTCGAGAACTTCAACTACGTGGTGAGCGCGGTGCTGACGCCGCTCTTCCTGCTCGCGGGCTCGTTCTTCCCGCTCAACGAGTTCCCGGAGTGGGCGCGCGCGCTGGCACAGCTGAATCCGCTGCACCATCTCGTCGTGCTCATCCGCAACGCCGTGATCTACGGGTGGAACGGGTGGACGGACGTCGCCCGGCTGGGCGCTCTGATCGGCTTCGGCATCCTCATGTGGCGCGTCGCGATCATCGCCATGACGCGCAAGCTCGTCGACTGAGCACCGAGAGCCTCAGCCGCCGCGCGCTGAACCGGGCACTCTTGGAGAGGCAGCTCCTCCTACGGCGGGTCGAGATGCCCGTCGCCGACGCCGTCGAGCACCTCGTCGGGCTCCAGGCGCAGGAGATCATGCCGCCGTACATCGCGCTCTGGTCGCGGGTCGAGGGCTTCGACCCGCACGAGCTCGGTCGTTTGCTGACGGAGCGCGAGGTCGTCCGGCTCTGGCTGATGCGCGGGACGATCCATCTCGTCACCGTGAGCGATGCGCTCGCGATCAAGCCGTTGACGCAGCACGTCGGCGAGCGGCAGCACCAAGGCACGTTCGGGAGGAGGATGGGCGGCGCCGATCTCGCGGAGCTCTTGAAGGCTGCACGCGAGCTGCTCGCCGAGGAGCCGCTCGGCGGGCGGGAGCTGGGCCGGCGGCTCGTCGCGCGCGGGATCGGCGAGGACGCCGAGGCGATCGGCAATGCGGCCCGCACCCACCTGCCGGTCGTGCAGGTCACGCCGCGGGGCGTCTGGGGCCAGAGCGGTCAAGCGAAGCTCGAGACGATCGAGTCGTGGACGGGCCGCAAGCTCGAGCCGGAGCCTTCGATCGACGACTTCGTGCTGCGCTACCTCCGCGCCTTTGGGCCGGCGTCGGTGGCCGACGCGCAGAACTGGTCCGGCCTGACGCGGCTCAAGGAGGTGGTCGAGCGGCTACGCGACCGCCTGGTCGTCTTCCGGGACGAAAGCAGCAGGGAGCTCTTCGACCTGCCGGACGCCCCGCGGCCCGACCCGGACGTCCCGGCCCCGGTGCGCTTCTTGGGCGAGTACGACAACATTCTCCTCGGGCACGCGGACCGGACGCGCATCATCCCGGCCGAGTTCCCGTGGACGGCCATGCTCGCGCCCGGCCGCTTCGTGAGCAACCTGCTGGTCGACGGCGCGCTCCGCGCGACCTGGTGGCTCGAACGGGACGGCAAGCGGCGAGCGACGCTCGCGATCCGACCGCACAGAGCGTTCTCGAAGCGCGAGCGAGACGAGGTGATCGACGAGGCGCGGCGGCTGCTCGGCTTCGCCGGCCGCGAAGTCGAGCCGAGCGACGTGCGCCTGGAGGATCCAGTCTAGGAGGGAGAGCCCGGCTAGCCGCGCGAGCGGCGCGCGGGCGAGGGGAAGACCGCGATCGGCGCCCCGACGGCCTCCACCGAATCGTCCGGACCCTCGAGCAGACGGATCAGCCACAGGGCGATGCCGATGCCGGCGGCGACCACGAGGAGCAGACACGCGACCAGGACGAAGATCCATCCGGAGGAGGCGAGCGAGTTCCGCCGCGACTCGATCGCCCTGGCCCCAACGTCCTGCGCCTCGGCCAGCGACGTCTCGTAGTCCTTCCTCAACGCCCGGCCGCGGCCCAGGGCCGCCTTCGTCGCGCCCTGCCGATCGCCGGACTGGAAGAGCTTCACCTGACGCTGGAGCGCCCAGATCCAGCGCTCAAAGCCGGCGTGGGCCTCGCTCGCGGCAGCGCGCTGGACATCGTCCTTGGCCGTGATCGTGGCTTCGGAGAACGCGGTGCGTGCGCTGAGGAGTCGCTGGTCGATCTCCTCGAGGAACTCGGGGTCACCACTGATGAGGAATCCGCGCTCGTCGTTCGCGATCCCCTTGGCGTTCAATGCCGCCGTCGCGATCGCCACCGCGAAGGGAACGTTGTGATCCTGGAGCTCGGCCTGATCCCGGCTCAGGCTCACGATCGAGAGGGTGGCGCCTGCGACGGCGGCGACGAGCAGCAAGAGCACGAGCCCGGCCCCGGCCAGGACCGCGAAGTCGGGCCGTTTTTTCCTCACGGGCGGGCCGCTAGCAAACGCCACAGTGAGCTCACGGTACTCCTGAGATTGCGGAGTTACAACGGCGTACGCTAATGCGGTGGACCGGAGGCGACCCAAGCACCTGGTTCTCATCCTGGCCCGCGAGTTCGCGTCGAACCTCGCGACGCCGACGCTGATCGTGGACGAAGAGGGGCGGCTCATCTTCTTCAACGATGCGGCGGAGGCGCTCTTCGGTCGTTCGTACGCCGAGGTCGGAGAGGTGCCGATCGACGAGTTCACGGCCGGCTTCAAGCCCAGGACGAAGGAGTCACAGCCGTTGCCGCCGGAACGGAGGCCGGCCCGGATCGCGCTCGACGAGCGGCGCGCGGCGCACGAGCGGTTCATGATCACGAGCGCCGACGGTGTCGACCGGGAGATCTCCGTCACGGGATTCCCGCTCTTCGCCCACGCGGACGAGTTCGTCGGGATCATGACGATCTTCTGGCGCGAGTAACGTGGCCGTATGCGCCTGAAGATCTGGGGCTGCCGTGGTTCGATGGCGACGCCGGGGCCGAGCACGGTGATCTGCGGCGGCAACACCTCGTGCGTCGAGGTTTCGCTCGACAACGGGTCGGTCATCGTGCTCGACGCCGGCACTGGGATCCGGGACCTCGGCGAGGAGCTCGTCGAACGGGGCACCCGCCGCATCCACCTCTTCCTGACGCATCTGCACCTGGATCACGTCGAGGGGCTCCGTTTCTTCGCGCCGCTCTGGGACGGGCAGGTGAGGGTCGACGTCTGGGGGCCGCCGTCGACGGTGCTGAGCCTCGAGGAGACGATCGCGCGGACGTTCTCGCCACCGCTCTTTCCCATCGATCTCGGCGATGTGCCCGCCCAGGTCACGTTCCGCGACGTTCCGCGCGAGCCGTGGACGGTCGACGGCGCCCTCGTCACGGCGGCGCTGGTCGTCCATCCCGGCCCCACCGTCGGCTACCGAATCGAGGCCGACGGTTCGAGCATCGCGTACCTCCCCGACCACGAGCCGGCGCTCACGGGGATCGAGGAACGCTCATCTGACTGGATCTCCGGGGCGGCGATCGCCCAGGGCGTCGACGTGCTCCTCCACGACGCGCAGTACTTCGAGGAGGAGTACGACCAGCGGATCGGCTGGGGCCACTCGAGTGTCTCCGACGCGGTCGCCTACGCCCAGGCGCTCGGGGTGCGCCGCATCGTCCTCTTCCACCACGAGCCGCACCACTCCGACGAGATCCTGTCCGGGCTCGAGGATCGCGCACAGGCGCTCGTCCGCCCCGACGAGGATCGGGCAGCGCTGGCCCGCGAGGGGATGGTCGTTGAGCTCCCTAGAGGGATTGGCGAGACGTCGCTCGTCGCAGGCGCGGTCCGGCGGCACAGCCGATGTTTCGCCAAGCCCTCTTAGGTGACGAGGCGGCGCGCGCCGACGAGGCGGCTGCCGTAGTGCGAACGACCGAGCGGGACGATCTCGACCGTCCTGCCGGACTGCGGCGCATGAACCATTCGGCCGCGTCCGATGTACAGGCCGACATGGCCGAGCCCCGAGAAGAAGAGCACGTCGCCGGGCTTCAGCCTCGACCGGGCGACGTTCTTCCCGAGCCCGTACAGCGCGTAGGAGCTGTGCGGGACCGCGACTCCCAGCCGTCCGTACGCCCAATAGACGAGACCGGAGCAATCGAAGCCGCCGGCCGGTGACGAGCCGCCCCAGCGGTAGGGCACCCCGACTGCCCGCAGTGCGACCTTGGCGGCGCGCTGGCCCAGCGTCGGCTTCGGGCGCTCACGCCGCGGCGGGCCGTCGAGCCTCGCCGAGGCCGACGGAGCCACGCACGCAAAGACGATCGCGGTAAGAGCGAACGCAAGCAGACGGCTGCGGAAACGGGGCGGCATAGAGGAGAGAGGAACGTCGGGCTGCGCGAGAAAGCGCGCATGAGCGCGGCCCTGGCCTGTTCGTCAGCGCCGCATGGTAGCCACAGGATCGGCCGTGCCACTCCCCCGGAAGGGGGAGGCGGTTCAGGCGGGCTCGGCGAGGACGGCGTGGAGCCGCCACTCGCCGTCCAGGCCCTTGAGCTCGTGGACACCCCGGTCCTCAAATGGCAGCCCGGCGGGGAGGGCGAGCACGCGGGTCGTCTCCGAGACGAGGATCTCGTCCGCGGCCGCCTGGCCCATGATCCGGGACGCTTCGTGCACGGCGACGCCGCGGACGTTCCCGCCGACCAGCTCCACCTCGCCGACGTGGACACCCGTTCGGACGCTGAGCCCTTGGGCCTTGGCGGCGCGCTGGATCGCCCGGGCGCAGTGAAGCGCTCGGGCGGGGCCGTCGAACGTTGCGAACATCCCGTCGCCCGTCGTGTCCACCTCGCGGCCGCCGAACCGGTCGAGCTCTCGCCTGATCGCCTCGAAGTGGCCGGTCAGCAGCTCGCGCCAAGACGTGTCTCCCAGGCGGGCGGCTGTCGTGGTGGAGTCGACGAGATCCGTGAAGAGAAGCGTCACCAGCGCGCGCCCGTGGAGGCCGGTGTTGAGCCCGGCAAACGTGAGCAGCCCGGCCCACTCGATCTGGATGCAGGGCTCGTCACCGATCGTCCAACCGTCGTGGCCGGGCGGGATGTCGAAGACGTCATTCGGGCCGAGCTCGCGAACCCGCCCGTCCTGGAGCTGCACGGCGACCGCGCCGGAGAGGATCACGCCCACGTGGCGCGCCTGGCACCACTCGCCGCCGACCGTCGGGCGGACGTGCGCGGACCAGCGCCACCCCGGCTCGGTGACGAGGTAGCCGACCGTCAGCTCCCCGACTTCGACCAGCTCGACCGTCAGCTTCGGGAGCCGGAGCACCTGGTCGGGAGCGCCGAAGTTCTTCCAGCGGAACTCAGCCATGGCGAATGATCGTACGCTGGCGCTCGTGACCTGGCTCCCCGAGGGATTCCGGCATCCCGAGCGGGTCGACCTGCCGACCGGGCACCACCTGAGGCCGATCCGCGAGTCCGACGCCGACATCGACTACCCGGCGGTGATGGGCTGCCGCGAACGGCTGTGGGCCAAGTACGGCGATGCCTGGGGCTGGCCGCCGTCGGACATGTCCTACGAGGCCGACAGGGAGGACCTCGCCCGCCACGAGCGCGAGATCGCCGCGCACGAGACGTTCAACTACGCGGTGCTGGACGAGGCGGAGACGCAGCTGCTCGGATGCGTCTACATCGACCCGCCCGACAACGGATCGCCGCCCGGCACCGACGCCGTCGTCTCCTGGTGGGTGGTCGACGACGCCGTCGGGACCGACCTCGAGCGAGCGCTCGGGGAGCTCGTCCCGCGCTGGCTCGCCGAGACCTGGCGCTTCAGGTCAGTCCACTACTCGCCTTAAGTCGGTCGAGCGGCCTCTGCGGGGGCGGCCCTCGGCGCCTCGTCGTCGTGCGGCGACTCGATCGTGATGTTCGGAAGGAGCCGGTCGAGCCACCGGGGCATGTACCAGGACTTCTCGCCCAGCATCGTCAGGAAGGCCGGGACGAGTGTCATCCGCACGATCAGCGCGTCCGTGAGGATCGCAACTGCCAGCAGCAGCCCGAACTCCTTCGAGATGCGGTCGTTCGTGAGGATGAACGCCGCGAAGACGGTGCCCATGATCACCGCTGCCGCCACGACCACTCGCCCGATCGCCGCGATCCCGTGCTCCACCGCCTCGCGCGTCGCCAGGCCATGGACGTGCTCTTCCCGGATCCGGCTCATCAGGAAGACCATGTAGTCCATCGAGAGCCCGAAGAGGATCGCGAACGCGATCGGCGGGACGAACGTTTCGATCGGGCCCGTCCTATCGAGGCCCGTCAGGCCGAGCAGGTGGCCCTCCTGGATCACGAGCGTCAGGACGCCGAAGCCGACGAAGGCCGACAGGATGGTCGTGATGGCCGCCGTCAGCGAGATCACGATCGAGCGGAACGCCATCGCGAGCACGATGAACGTGACGCCGATGATGTAGAGCAGGAAGAGCGGCAGGCGCTCCATGATCCGCTCGGCGATGTCCTTGAACGCAGCCGTCAGGCCGGAGACGTAGGCCACGGCATCGCCGCCTGCAGTCGCAGCCGGGACGACGTCGTTGCGCAGGCGGTCGACGAGCTGGTCGGTCGCCTCGTCCTGGGGAGCGGAGTCCGGCGTCACGAACACGATTGCCACGGTTTCCTCGTCGTTGAACTGCGGCTCCCGCGCAGAGGCCACGCCCTCGAGCCCCTGGACGCCGTCGTAGATCTTCTGCGGCGCCTGCTCGTCGCCGTTCACGTCGACGACGATCGGGATCGGACCGTTGAACCCGGGCCCGAAGCCCTCGGCGAGGAGGTCGTACGCGAGACGCGCTGTCTGCTCGGTGGGCTGCGTCCCCTGGTCGGAAGCGCCCAGCCGGACGAGCGCCGACGTCGACGCGAGCGCCAGGAGCAGGAGCAGCACGACGATGAACACCGCCCGCGCGTGCGCCGTCACGAACCGGCCCCAGCGGGCGATCGGTGTCCGTTCGCGACCCGCCTCCGAATCGTCGATCGGCCGCAGGAACGGCACCTTCAGCCGATCGACCTTGTGGCCGAGCTTCGCCAGCACCGCGATCAGCAGAGAATTCGCGATCAGCACGGTGGTCAGGACGCCGAGCGCCGAGCCGATGCCGAGCTTGGTCACGAAGTCGAGCCCGAAGAAGGCCAGTCCTGTGACCGAGATCGCGACCGTCAGGCCGGCGAAGAGCACGGCCCGGCCCGCAGACGCACCGGCTTCGGCCGCAGCATCGGCCGGCGAAAGCCCCTCGTGCAGGAGCTGTCGGAAGCGGGTGACGATGAAGAGCGAATAGTCGATGCCCACACCGAGCCCGATCATCGAGACGAGGAGCGGCGTGATCGTGTTGATGTCGGTGAGGCCGGCGAGGATGAAGAGCAGGAGGAACGCAGTCATCAGCGCCGTCAGCGCGAGCGCGATTGGCATCGCCGTCGCGACGATCGTGCGGAAGACGATGAGCAGCACGATCAGCGCAGCGAGCAGCCCGAGCAGCTCCTGCGTCCCCTGCTCGATGGGCGGGAACTCGGCGTCCCCGTTGAACTCCGCCGTCACTCCGGCCGGTTCAACCGCCTCGCGAACCGTGTCCTGCACGTTCACGACCGCCTCGCGGTCCTCCTCGTAGATGATCCGGTCGAACTGGGCCTCGGCATAGGCGATGCGTCCGTCGTCGGAGAACGTGTCGTCGCTAAACGGATTGCCAACGCTCTCCAGCCCGGCTTCGCCCTCCGGATCCTTGCCGGTCGGCTTGAACTCCTGTGTCTTCAGCCGCGCGATCACCCCGTTGATCGCAGCGCGCCGCTCGGGCGTGTCGAGCCGCTCTCCCTCGGGCGCAGCGAAGACGAGGTTCAGCACGCCGCCCTGCTCCGCAGCGAACTCGGACTCGATCAGGTCGGTCGCCTTCTGCGTGTCCGAACCCGGAATCTCGAACTCGTCCTTCAGGCTGCCGCCGACCGTCGCGACGAGCACGATCAGCGCGGCGACGATGCCGAGCCAGCTGATGATGACGCGCCAGGGGTGCGTGGCGCACGCGCGCATCCATCGCGCGAGGCCTCCGCTCGAGAGGCGTTCATGGGCCAGGCGGCGTTGGGCCATAGGTGTGCCAACGTCGGTCCCCGGCGGAGGATTCCCCTCGCTGCCGCGCTCGTGCTCGCTCATGCCTCGCTCCTCTCGGTCTCTGTCCGCCGGGTTTCTACCTAAGACGGGCGGTCACCGCAGAAATCATCGCCAGACGTTCACAATTCGTGCAGTCGTTCGACTGAAGCGGGGCCGCGGGACGAGGCGTAGCGTCGGGCGGGATGAACGCGCTACGCATCACCCACATCGGGGGGCCGACGACGCTCATCGAGATCGGCGCCTGGCGGTTGCTCACCGATCCGACCTTCGATCCGCCGGGCCGGAAGTACTCGTTCGGCTGGGGCTCCGGCTCGCGCAAGCTGGCCGGGCCCGCCGTCTCGGTTTCGGACCTCGGGCCGATCGACGCCGTGCTGCTCACTCACGAGCACCACGGAGACAATCTCGACGACGCAGGTCGAGCGCTCCTTCCGTCGGTCGGGTCGATCGTCACGACCGTCTCCGGCGCGAGGAGGCTCGGCCCAAGCGCTCGCGGTCTCGAGCCGTGGGCAGTGACCACCCTCGAGGCGACAGGGCGCCCTCAGATCGAGATCACTGCCACACCCTGTCGCCACGGACCGCCGCTGAGCAGGCCCATCGCCGGCGACGTCGTCGGGTTCGCCCTCCGTTGGGAGGGACAGGAGCACGGCGCCCTCTGGATCTCGGGCGACACGGTGCTCTACGACGGCGTGCGCGGCGTCGCGGATCGTTTCCAAGTCGACACCGCGCTGCTCCATCTGGGAGCGGTGCGTTTCCCGGTGACCGGGCCCGTGCGCTACACGCTGACCGGCGACGAGGCAGTCGAGCTTTGCCGCCTGATCCGGCCGCGCATCACGATCCCGGTGCACTACGAAGGCTGGAAGCACTTCAGCCAGGGCCGGCAGGCGGTCGAGCGGGCGTTCGCGAGCGCACTGGAGTACGTCCGGCGCTCGATTCGCTGGCTGCCCGTCGGCGAGCCTGTCGAGATCGCCTCCTAGCGTTCTCGAGGCCCATCCGGGCGTGTGCGTCAGCGCTCGAGCTCTGCGACGGCGGTCGAGTCGGAGGCTCCACCGAGCCGGTCCGGTTGCGACTCCAGCTCCGGCTCGGATCCTGCTCGCAGGTCGCGCAGGACGACCGCCGTGAAGACGGCCGCAGCTGCTGCGACGACGGCACTGGTGAGGGCGGCTGCCTGGAACCCCACCGTGAACGCCTCCGAGGCGGCGTCGAGCAGCTGCGTCGCAAGCGGCTCGCCGAGCTCATCGGCCGCCGCGACGGCGCCACCGATCGAATCGCGCGCCGCTTCGGCCTCCTCGGTCGGGACGCCTGCGGGGATGCCGTCCTCGACCTGCGCGCGGTAGACGGCGATGCCGAGGGTTCCGAGGATCGCGATGCTGAGTGCTCCGCCCAGCTCGGCCCCGGTTTCCGAGATCCCGGATGCCGCGCCCGCCTGCTCGGGCGGAGCGGATCCGATGATGAGGTCGTTGGTCAGCGTGAACAGCGGAGCAAGACCCAGCGAGTAGACGACGGATGCGGCCACGAGGACGGGAAGTCCGTCGTCCGCCTCGACCTGCGTGAGCAGCAGGAAGCCGGCGGCACCCATCGCCAGGCCCACGGCCATCACCGTTGCGGGACGGACGCGCCGCACGATCATCGGAGCGAGCATGGAACCGACGACGAACGCAGCGAAGGAGGGCAGCGTCCACAGGCCTGCGACGAGCGGCGTCAGGCCGAGGACGAGCTGCAAGTACTGGAAGATGAAGAAGAACGTCCCGAACAGGACGAGGATGCCGAGCGTGTAGACAGCCAGCGATGCGCTGAAGCCGGGCGCACGGAAGAGGCGTAGGTCGATCAACGGGTCGGTCAGCCTTCGCTGGCGGTGCACGAATGCGAAACCGACGGCCAGGCCGGCCAGGATGGACGCGACCGAAAGCCACTCCAGCCCGTCCTGGGCCAGCTGCTTCAGCCCGTAGATCACTGCGAGCACGGCGACGAGCGACAGCGCCGCGCTCACCAGGTCCGGCCGTCCCGCCTCGGGATCGCGGAACTCGGGCAGCAACACCGGCCCCAGCACCAACAGCAGGGCCATCACCGGCACGGCCAGCAGGAAGACCGAGCCCCACCAAAAGAACTCCAGTAGCACCCCGCCGAGGAGCGGCCCGATCGCGCCGCCGAGGGAATACGCGGTGATCCACATCCCGATCGCAACCGTGCGCTGCCCCGAGTCGTGGAACATGTTGCGGATCAGCGACAGGGTCGAGGGCGCCAGGGTCGCGCCGGCGATCCCGAGCAGCGCGCGGGCCCCGATCAGCATCTCGGCGCTCGTGGAGAACGCAGCCACGAGCGACGCCAGGGCAAACGCTGCGGCGCCGATCAGGAGCAGCCGGCGGCGGCCGATCCGGTCGCCGAGCGTTCCCATCGTGATCAGCAGTCCCGCGACCATGAAGCCGTAGATGTCCGCGATCCACAGGAGCTGGGCGCTGGTCGGCTCGAGGTCCGCGCTCAGCTGCGGCAAGGCCAGGTGCAGCACGGTCAAGTCCATCGCGTAGACCACGCAGGCGAGGAGCAACACCGCAAGGCCGATCCACTCGCGACGACCGGCTCTCGGAGCCTCGTTTTTGGACATATCGGTGAGACGGCCGGGCAGCGGAGAACTCATCGGCGGCTGGTTCGACGTTAACGGGGGAGGTCCGCCGGCGAAGGAGTGATTTCGTGTGCCGCAGGTCGCGTTCGGCCGAGCCGGCCGTGACGACGATCAGGCCTTCCGTGAGGTTCTGTCGGGTGCTCCAGAGGAGATCGCGGACCTCGCGCGCGCCGTTCGCGACCTCGTCTACGACGTGTTGCCAGAGACCGTCGAGGTCGTGTGGCCGAAGCAAGGTTCGGTCGGGTGGGTACCGGCCCCAAGAAGTTCAGCGAGCAGTTCGCGTATCTCATGCCGTTCAAGCGGCACGTTACGCTCGGCTTCTATTGCGGAGGAGAGCTGCCTGATCCCGCGGGACTCTTGCCGCGTTCCGGCGGGCGACAGGTCTCCGGCAAGCTTGCGATGCGGAGCTTGAAGATCACCACGCTCGAAGACGTCACGCGCCCGGAGCTGCGATCCCTCGTGGAGGTCGCCGTGCGCCACCGGGTTCCTCCCGCCTGATCTGGGGCGAGATCGGCGGGCTCGAGGACGGAGGCTAGTTGCTCGAGAGAGTCACCTGGTAGTGACGCATTTCCTCGATGTCGTGCACGAACGGGCCGACCGCCTCGAAGAAGCTGCGGAACTCCGCGCTCCGGCGGAACCCCGACAGGTGTCCCTCTTCGGAATCCCACTCGATACGAACGACGTGCTGCGTCGGATCCTCGCTGCACCGCGAGACCTCATAGCGTTCGCAATGCTCGGACTTCTCGAGCGCGTCACTCGCGCGCCGGTAGGCCTGCTCGAACGCTTTGGCTCGGCCCTCGTCGATGGTGTAGCGGATGTACTCGACAACCATTTGTCTCCCTCCGGGTAGGTGCATGTAAGATACATGCACAGCTCGCGGCGCCGTTCGACCGATTCGAGGCCCGGATCTAGGGGAACCGCTCGAGGTCCGGATTGAGGTCGAGGCGGCCGCCGTCCCGGCAGTCCGGCGGGACCCGATAGGCGGGGCTGGCCCGGCCGCGACTCGCGTTCTCCACCAGCTGCTGGCGCATCATTCGCCGCGCCCTGTTCGCGGAGAGGCCGAGCCGTTCTCCGATCTCGACGCCGCTTTGGAGTGCATAGCACTCCGTCGTCCCCTCGTCGGACACCCCGCGGAGGTGCCAGGCCTCGTGGGTGAGGACGGCGAGCGCCCGGGCGGTCTGGCTCGACCTCACCTCCCCCTTGAACGCGAGCCGGTAAAGGTCGAGGCAGCGCTCGGGCGTCAGGTACGCGAGGTCGCCTCCCACGACGGCAACGCCGTCTGCGTGCTGAACGGCACCGACGTAGTCGCCGGATTCGTCACAGCGGATCGTGACCGGCTTGCCCGCGACGTGTGAGGCCTCCTCGGAGAAGCGTGCCGCGGCCTCGGCGCGGGTGCTCGCATCGAGGCCGTTCCAGCCGGTGTGACTCTCGACGACCCAGAAGATCAGTGCGAGCGCGCCGATGAGGCCAAGGCCGGCGGCGAAGCGGCGGAAAGGCGCCGGCAGGCGCTCACGCTCCGGGTCTTCCTCCACGGCTGGAGCTGCTTCCTCCTCCGGCGCCTCGCGCGCCTGGTCGATCAGCGCGTCGAGTTCCTCGTCCCGCTCGCCCGAGTAGGGGATCCAGACCTCCTCGCCTCCCTCACGGACGATCAGCAGCTCATCGGTGTCCGTTCCGTAGCCGTAGCGGTCGAGGTCAGCGCTCTGCGGCCCGCGATCGGGGCGACGCGCCGGAGGCGAGCGGAGAGCGCTGACGAAGAACTGCACCTCCAGGCCCAGCGCGATCAGGAACGGAAGCCAGATCGGCACCGCCGACCGCAGCGCGTACGGCCCGAAGAGCCAAGCGAGAACGAAGACGGCCAGCCCGAGGCGCAGAAGCGTCGGGGGACTCGGCAATCGATCCAGCGGTATCCGCACGGCTCGAAGGTAGCCCCCGGAAAGGAGTCGGCCGAGACTTCGGCCCAGCCGGCTAGAGCTCGATGCCGAGCTTGCGTAGCTCGACGATCGCCGACCTGCGCCAGCGGATCGTGTCGGGAGAGAACGGCAGCATGAACGGCATCCCGTTCGCTTTGCGGAGCGGTTTCCCATCGCGCAGGACGCGGTAGTGCCCCGGCGTCGACTCGACCGTGAGGCCCACGGCCTCGAGCCGGCGGATGAACTCACGAACGTCCTTCCTCATCTCAGGGCGTGCTCGCTGCCCAGTTGATGCGGAAAACGATGAACTCAGCGGGACGAACCGGCGCGAAGCCGACGAGGATGACGAGGCGACCGTTGTCGATGTCGTCCTGCGTCATCGTCGTCCGGTCGCAGCGAACGAAGTAGGCATCCTCCGATCGCGTGCCTTCGAAAGCGCCCTGCCGAAAGAGGGTGAGCATGAACGCTTCGACGCGCCGCCGCACCTCGCTCCACAGCCTCTCGCCGTTCGGCTCGAACACGGCCCACTGCGTGCCCTCGTCGATGCTGCGCTCGAGGAAGAGCGCGAGGCGGCGCACGTTCACGTACTTCCAGTCGGGTTCCTCGACGGCGAGGGTGCGGGCACCCCAGACGACGAGCCCGGTCGCGAGGCGCCGGACGACGTTCACGCCGGCGGCGGCAAGGCGGTCGACGGCCTCCTCGGAGAGCGCCGAAGTCACGCCCACGACGCCGCGAACGCCGGCGCCTGCGCCGGCCGGCGCCTTCCAGACGCCGCGTTCCCTATCTGTGCGAGCGACGACCCCGGCGACGGCCCCGGACGCGGCCGTCTCGCTCCCGTCCGCCAGCCGAAGCCGCGGCACATAGACCGCCGCGTTCCGAGCCCCGCCCAACTCATGCGTCCACTCCTCGGCCCCGGCGGGCGTCAGGGAGGCGGGCGCGTCGAGCAGGAGAAAAGCGCGGGCTCGCTCGCAGGCCTCCGCGGCGGCGACGGCGACTGTGGTCGCCTCGTCCATGTCCAGCCCGCCGAGATCTGGAAACGTCAGTAGGGAAAAGGGGACCTGCTCGAGTGCTTGGAGGCCATCCAGGAGCTCATCCTGGGCGCGGACGGCGAACGCGCGTGAGCCCCCATTCTCGAAGAAGAGCCGCACCGCACGGCCGAGCTCGCCGTCGGTGCTCCCGAAGGCGCGCGCGTAGTCCTCGAAGCTCCTGAGCTCGACGGGCTCGGGAGAGGAACCCTTGGCGGGCGCGCCGACAAAGGCCGCCGTCGAGGTGTCGACCCCAAGAATCGCCTGGCCTCCGAGCTCCTCGGACATCTCCACGCCGGGGACGCGGCTCGGGCGGAGCCGTCCAAGCACGCGGCGGAGGCCGTTCGCGGCGTCCTGACTGACGCGTCTCACCCGAACCGCCGTTTGGTCGAACCGGTCGCTCACACCTCTCCTCGGTCGAGCGGAGGGATCAGTGACCGCAGAGGCCAATGATCCTGTGCGCGACTCCTCGGTTCAACCCCCCAAGATCCTTCGTGCGTGCCCCCGCGATCTCCGCGTGACTGCCCTTACGCCGGCACTTCCTCTTCGTGCTTCGCGGTGGGCTCAGGCTGCTCGCCGGGCGCAGCCTCGCTGACGCGGAGCACGACGTTGCCGGTCTTCTGGCCGCTCTCGACGTATCGGGTCGCCTCGACGACCTCGTCGAGCGCGTACCGCCGGTCGATCACAGGTCGGTACTTGCCCGCTTCGACGAGCTCCTTGACGAGGACGAGGTCCTCCTTGCGATAGCGCCCCAGGCCGAGCGTCGCACGCCTGCTCCCGACGAACCGTGTGATGAGACTGAGGAGCGGCACGTGGTACATGAAACCGAGGTCCATCGAGATGTAGATCCCGCCCGGCTTCAGCGAGCGCCGGCAGCGGCGAAACGAGTGTTTCCCGACCGCGTCGAAGATCACGTCGTACGTCTTGCCGTTCTCCGTGAAGTCCTCACGAAAGCGATCGAGGACGTCCCGCGCGCCGAGCGACCGCACGAGCTCGACGTCCTTCGTGTCGCACACCGCCGTCACGTCGGCCTCGAAGTGGTGCGCGAGGAGCTGGACCGCGGCTGTTCCGACGGAGCCCGCGGCGCCGAAGACGAGAACGCTCTTCCCCTGCAGCGGGTACCCCGGTCGCAGGCACGTCAGCGCGAGCAGCGAGCCGTCCGGAATGGCGGCCGACTCCTCATAGGTGAGTCCTGTCGGCTTCTGTGCGATCGGGCCGCTCTCACGCACGGCCACGTATTCGGCGTTCGCGCCGCCCTTGATGCCGAACACCTCGTCGCCGATCCGGAACTCCGTCACGGCAGCTCCGACTTCCTCGACGCGGCCCGCGAACTCCGAGCCGCAAGTCGGCCGCCTCGGGCGACGAATGCCGGTGAAGAGACGGACGAACCGGTAGTCGACGTGGCGCACGCCCATGGCGTCGCCGCGCGTGATCGTCGACGCCTCAACCCTGACGAGCACCTCGTCCTCCTTCGGCACGGGCCGCTCGACCTCGGCGACGCGCAGCACCTCCTCCGGAGCTCCGTACCGATCCTGGACGACTGCTCTCATGCGATCACTTCCTCTCTCGATTCGGCTGAATGCGATTGATGGGCGTGCCGTGCTTCCATGCCCGGCCGGCGCGGTAGAGCTCAGCGGGCCTTCCGCCGCCCGGCCCGGACCGGGCGGTGCGGCCCGTGGCGATCACCCAACCGTCCTGGCCGATGAGGCTGCGTCGGAAGTTCGCGGCATCGAGCTGCACGCCCCAGATCGCCTCGTACACCGCTCGGAGCTCGGCCATGGTGAAGGTCGTGCCGACGAAGGCGGTCGCGATGCCCGAGAGCTCGAGCTCGACTCGGACGCGCTCCACAGCGTCGCGGATGATCCGCAGGTGGTCGAACGCGAGCTCGGTCCTCTCCTCGAGGACGTCCGAGACGGGGACGAGCGCGGCGTGTGCCGCGTCGGTGCCCGCGACGATCGCTCCCACGTCGCGAAGGACGGCGAGGTACGCGACCGTGACGACGTTCATTCGCGGGTCGCGTGCGGGATCGCCGTAGGCGCCGAACTGGGTCAGCAGGCTCGGGACGTCCACGCCGGTTTCCTCGGAGAGCTCGCGTCTCGCCGCCTCGTCAAGCGTCTCTTCAGGACGCTTGAACCCACCGGGAATCGCCCACATGCCCTTGAACGGCTCTTCGCCCCGCCGGACGAGGAGAACGTGGAGCACGCCCTCGGCCATGGTCAGGATGACGACGTCCACCGTGACGGCGAAGGCCGGGAACTTGCTCGCGTCGTAACCGGTTGGGGCGTTCGCCTCCCGCGTTCTTGTCGCCATGACTCTTACCGTCGCACATGGTTTTAGTCGTGTCAACCAAAAATGCTCAGGACCCGCACGGGCTGCCTCACCCACGGACGAAATGTTCCCGGTGATTTAAGGGTCTTGTAAGAGACAGGCGCAACCTTTGCCGCCTACTCTCGTCTCGTCGTCGAGGCGAGAGGAGGGGCCTTCGTCGTGCGCATGAGGTCCGTGGCGTCCACTAGTTGCGCAGTCCTTACGCTTGCGGCCCCTGCGCTCGCTTCGGGTTCGGGCGCGCTCCGCGAGGGCGCTCGGTCTGCGACGCCGCAGCAGGCGTCTGTGACGACAGCGGCGGGCAGTTGGGCGGCGGCGGCGAGCATGTCGACCGCGCGCTCCAGCCCGACCGCGACGCGGCTCGGTGATGGGCGCGTCCTCGTGGTCGGTGGAGAAGGTGACACCAGTCGTGCCTCCACTGCAGAGCTGTACGACCCGCCCACCGGCAGTTGGCTCCCGGGCGGGACGCTGAACGATCCGCGCGGTCTTCATGTCGCCGTACGTCTCGCCGACGGGCGCGTCCTCGTCGCCGGCGGCGGCTGGTACAGCGCCAGTGCCGAGCTGTACGACCCGGCGACGAACCGTTGGACGCCAACCGGGAGCATGAACGTCGGCCGGATCTCCTTCACGGGCACGCTGCTCCGCGACGGGCGCGTGCTCGTCGTCGGCGGTAACTCCACTAGCGGCGGTCTGCAAGCAAGCGCCGAGCTGTACGACCCGGCGTCCGGCCGCTGGACGCTGACGAGCAGCCTCCGGACCACCCGCTGGAACCACACCGCCACGCTGCTGGCCGACGGCACCGTCCTGGTCGCGGGCGGCACCAGCAACGGCAGGATCGTCTGGCCACGAGACGCAGAGCTCTTCGAGCCCGCGCGCGGGCGCTGGAGCCGAGCCGGGACGATGACCACCGGCCGCGAAGGCGCGACCGCGACCCTGCTCGGCAACGGCCGCGTGCTGCTCGCCGGCGGCGGCAACCCGAACGGCCTTGCCGGCGCCTCCGCCGAGCTCTACGACCCGCCCTCGCGCAGCTGGAGCGCCACCGGCAGCATGAACGACCCGCGCGGCGGTTCTGCCGCGCTCCTGCAAGACGGACGCGTGCTCGTCGCCGGCGGCGGCACAGGAGACGTCTACTCACCCGCCACTGGCACCTGGACGGCGACCGGCCCGATGGTCTACCCCTACGCCTCCGCCGCCGCCGCCCTGCTTCCCAACGGGCAGGTCCTCTACGCCGGCGGCAGCAAAGTCAAGTACTGCGGCCAGTACTCCTGCACTGAGCCCTTGGCCGACGCCGAGCTGTACACCCCCTAGCATTAAGAACGCGAGCGCGGGCCGCGACGCTCAAGCGCGAATGGCGATTTGCAGGGACTTTGAGAGGCCTCAGCGTGTGTGGCCGGTCACTCGATGGCGGGGCGCGCGATGGCGGGTGGCTCGCGCCCGGCGAGGAGCCAGCCGGCCGCGGTGGCCGCCAGAGGGATGCCCACGACCATCAGGACGAGGTAGAGCACCGGGATCCGACCGAGATAGTCCAGCTTGTCGAAGTAGGTCGCTCCGAGCGTGACATAGGCGCCGGCGACGCCGAGGAGCGCGCCCAGGAGGGCCAGCGCGCCGGCGGTGGCGGCCGTCAGCGTGCGGCGGATCCTGCTCGTTGCTCCGGTCGCAGTCAGGGTGCGGAGGTCCCCTGCGCTCTCGCTGCGAATCAGCCCGACGGTCATGGCGAGGATCGCGAGCGCCAGGAGGGCGCCGGCGCCGGTCGCGATGGCGATGAGCGTCGTCGCGGAGGGGCTCTCTCGCCGTGTCTCAATCGTCAGGCCGCCGGCGGCCACGACGTCGCGAGCGTCGGCGATCTGTTGGCTCGTCAACGGCCGGCTCGACTCGACGAGCCAGCCGGACTGGATCTGTCCCCAGCCGCGGCGGCGAAGACCATCGAGCGTAATGAACGAAGTCGGCGCCATGCCAGTTTCTCCCTCGGGCGAGCCGAAGAGCTTCCGGCTGTCGATCCTCTGCACGTTCGTGACGGCACGTCCGGTCAGCTTCGATTCTTCGCGTGCCCGAGCCGCAGTTTCGAAGCGGACGGTGACGAGCCGGTCGGACCGGACGCTCTTGTCGATCAGGAAGTCCGTGCTCGGCTCGACCGCGGCGGGGTCGAGTCCGAGGTACCTGAGCAGCGCGGGGGTGGCGAC
>DASZEE010000148.1:0-6587 GCA_035941215.1 Gaiellaceae bacterium | reverse complement strand
ACGCCGCCGGCGATCCCGGCCGTGAAGCAGATCGACACCGCGAGAGCCGTTCCGCTCGACACGGAGCGAAGCTATACGCTCCGGCCGGTCGCCGACGGAAGGAGAGAGCCCATGGTTCGTGTGTTCGTGCTGTACGAGGAGAAGCCTGATCCCGACCGGTACGAGCAGCACGCCGAGCTCTGCCGCAGGGTCCCGGGCGGGACGTTCAGGCACGGCGCGGTCTTCGGCGCGCCGATGGGCGAGCCGAAGTTCCCGTACTACGCCGAGTGGGAGTTCGCGGACATGGACGCCTTCAAGTCGGCCGCGCGGACCGACGAGTTCATGGCGACCGGCAAGGACGCGATGGAGATGGGCGGCCGCTTCCACGTCCACTTCGCCGAGGTCGAGTGAGCCAGCCGGACTACCCGCGGCCGCTCCCGCCCGAGGAGCTCGGCTTCGAAAAGATCGTCTATGAGAAGGCGCCGCCGCGGGCGACGATCACGTTCAACCGGCCGGACGTCCTCAACGCCTTCGACTTCCAGATGCTGCGCGAGCTCGCGCGCGCCTGTGAGGACGCCTCCTGGGACGACGAGATCCGCGTCGTCGTCCTCACCGGCAAGGGACGCGCGTTCTGCGTCGGCGCCGACCTGCGCAACTGGGCGGAGGAGTACGTCGGGAAGCCGACCGAGTACTGGAAGTGGTTCGGTGCCTTCAAGGATGCGCACGACCGGCTCCGCGAGATCGGCAAGCCGACGCTCGCGCGGATCAACGGGATCGCGGTCGGCGGGGGCAACGAGTTGCAGATGGCCTGCGACCTCGCCGTAATGGTCGACGACGCGTTCATCCGCCACGTCGGGCCCGAGCACGGGTCGGTACCGGCCGGTGGCGCGACGCAGTGGCTCGCGATCATGGTCGGTGACCGCCGTGCCCGTGAGATCGTCTTCATGTGCGAGGAGATCCCGGCGAGCCAGGCCGAGGAGTGGGGGCTCGTCAACTGGGCCGTGCCGGCCGCCGAGCTCGACGCGAAGACGGACCATGTAGTTGAGAACCTCGCGCGCAAGCTCCCGCAGACGACGCGCTACGCGAAGCAGCACATGAACTTCTGGCGCGATCTCGCCTGGCACGAGACGATCAACCACGCGCGTGACTGGCTCGCGCTCTCGATGGCGACCGACGAGCCGAAGGCGGCGATCGAGAAGTTCCTGAAGAAGTGAGCGAGTCCCTGGTTCTGGTGGAGCGGGACGAGGCCGTCGCCGTCGTCCTGCTCAACCGGCCCAAGCAGCTGAACGCGCTCTCCGACGAATTGATGGAGGAGCTCGTCGAGCGGCTCCAGGAGCTGGATCGCGACGACGGTGTGCGCTGCATCGTGCTCGGCGGGTCCGAGCGCGCGTTCGCGGCCGGTGCGGACATCGGACAGCTGGCCGAGGCGTCGGCGATCGAGCTCTACTACCAGCGGCGGGTCGAGCGCTGGGACGCCATTCGCGAGCTCTGGACGCCGCTTGTCGCAGCCGTCTCGGGGTTCTGCCTCGGCGGCGGCTGCGAGCTCGCGCTGTCGTGCGACCTGATCGTGGCCTCCGAGACCGCGCGCTTCGGCCAGCCGGAGACCGGGCTCGGGATCATCCCCGGAGCCGGCGGCACCCAGCGGCTCACGCGGGCCGTCGGCAAGGCGACGGCGATGGACGTGATCCTCAGCGGCCGGTTCCTCTCGGCACGCGAGGCGCTTGCGGCGGGGCTCGTCGCCCGAGTCGTCGCCAAGGAGGCTTGGCTCGAGGAGGCGAAGCGGCTCGCCCGCGACATCGCCGCAAAAGGGCCGGTGGCGACGCGGCTCGCGAAGGAGGCCGTCGACCGCGCTTTCGAGGCCCCGCTCTCGCTCGGGCTCGAGTACGAGCGGCGCTTGCTCTACCTCACGTTCGCATCGCAAGATGCCAGGGAGGGGCTGCAGGCGTTCGTGGAGAAGCGCCGGCCCGAGTTCGAAGGAAGGTAGCAGCGACCACCGCAGTGGATACCGGCGGTCGACGTCAGCCGCATGTTCCCCTTCGCGATCGCCGCGCTCTTCGTGCTGCGCTCGCTGCTGCGGCGCTAGACCTCGAGCTCGATCGGCACCAGGTCGGTGTCGAACGTCCGGCCGTTTCGGTGGACGGTGAGCCGGACCGTCCGCCCGATGACGTCGCCGACCATGTGACGCTGGAGGTCGTTGACGCTCTCCACGGGTGAGCCGTCGACCTCGAGGATGAGGTCTTCGGGTCTCAGCCCGGCGATGTCTGCGGGACTTCCCTCGACGGTCTCGGATATCTCGACGGCCGAGGCGCGCCCGATCTGCTGGCCGAGCCGCGGGGGAAGCGGTCGCGGGCCGAGGGCGATCCCGAGGTAGGCACGCCGAAAGCGCCCCTCGCTCATCAGCACGCCGACGATCTTGCGTGTGGCTTCGTTGATGGGCACCGCGAGGCCGAGCCCGACACCGGCGACGGCGGTGTTGATCCCGACGACCCTGCCGCGGCCGTCGACAAGCGCGCCGCCCGAGTTCCCGGGGTTGAGCGCGGCGTCCGTTTGGATCACGTTGTCCACGATCCGGGCCGCTCGCCGGGAGCGGACGGGGAGCGACCGGCCGAGGGCGGAGACGACGCCTGCCGTCACCGAGCCGGCGAAGCCGTGGGGGTTCCCGATCGCGACGACGAGCTGGCCGACGCGAAGGTCTTCGGCATCGCCCAGCTCGGCGGGCTCGGCGTCGCCGTCGAGCCGGAGGACGGCGAGGTCGGAGAGCGGGTCGGCGCCGACGACCTCGTATGCGAGCTCGCGGCCGTCCACGAACGACGCAATGCCCGTCCCGTCGGTGCGCTCGACGACGTGGGCCGACGTGAGTGTGAAGCCGTCCGGCGTGATGACGACCGCGCTGCCGGCTCCATCGAGCCGGCGGCCGCCGCGAACGCGTCTGGAGACGCGGAGGTTGGCGACTGACGGCGCGAGCCGCTCGGCGACCGTCGTGACGACCCGGGAGTAGGCGTCGAGCGCCTCGTCGTCGGTCGGCAGCGCCGTAGGCCCGGCCGGCTGGTCGGAGTCGTGCCGCTCGGCGCGAACGAGCTGGAGATCTGCCACCGGGCCAAGGTACCCCCGGCGCGAGAGGCTGCGTCGAGCAGCGCGGCGCGCGGGTCGTTCGACACCCCACCCACCCGGGGAAGAGAGCCCACGGCAAACGCTAGCGGCGCCCAGCGCGCGGATGTGTGACGCGGATGCGCCAAGATTGCGCCAATGGCCGAAGTCAAGACAACGCAGGACGGTGGCGTCCTCACGATCACCCTGAACCGGCCGGACGTCCTCAACGCGTTCAACCGCGAGATGCACCAGGCGCTCGCCGCCGCGCTGAAGGACGCACGCGATCCGGAGATCCGCGCCGTCGTCCTCACCGGCGCCGGCCGCGGCTTCTGCGTCGGACAGGACCTGACCGAGTTCCGCGAGGCGCCGGGCGACATCGCCGACCGACTCCGCGCGAACTACCACCCGAACGTGCTCGCGATCCGTGCGCTGGAAAAGCCCGTGATCGCGGCCGTGAATGGCGCGGCCGCCGGCGCCGGTCTCTCGTTCGCCTGCGCCTGCGACATCCGTATCGCCGCCGACGTCGCGACCTTCGTCCCGGCCTTCATCAACATCGGCCTCGTCCCCGACTCGGGCGGCACCTACTTCATCGCCCGCCTCCTCGGCCCGGCCCGCGCCTTCGAGTGGATGACGTCAGGGCGCCGACTGTCCGCCGACGAAGCTCGCACCTGGGGTCTCGTCTCCGAGATCGTGCTCGCGGACGACCTTCCGGCCCGAGCCGCGGAGCTCGCCGCCCAGCTCGCCGCCATGCCCACCCGCGGCATCGGGATGACGAAGCGCCTCTTCGACCGCGCGGCCGAGTCGACGCTCGAAGAGCAGCTCGAGTGGGAGGCGCAGCTCCAGTCGGCGGCGACGAAGACGGAGGATTTCCGCGAGGGCGTCGACGCCTTTCTCGAGAAGCGCGAGCCCAAGTTCGAAGGTCGTTAACCCTCGGGTCTAGCGCAGGAAAAGAAGCCGATCTCGGCGGAGATCCGCTGAGCCTCCTCACCGGGGCCTGACGACTGGCCGAACGTTGTCCGCGCCTGGGCCTCGTCTCCATTGAAGGCCTGCTCGCCCGCCTGCTCCCAGAGGTCGAGCTGCTGGTCCATCAGCCCAAGCATCCGCCGAAAGTCCGCGGCGTCGTCCTCCGGCGCCTCGATCGCACGGAGCTTCTGGTTCTGCTCGCGTGCGATCGGAACCGCGCGCTGCATGAAGACCGCGAAGTCGCGCAGGAACGTCTGCGGCGGGGGAATGAGCGCGATTTGCCGCTCATGCTGTGCGCAGATCGCGTCTGCCTCCTTGACGAACTCCGCGTCGCCGCTGTCGCTGCCGAACGAGCATCCGGCGAGCGCCGCGACGGCAACGGCGACGGCTACTGCTTGACGGCCCACAGGTATGCGTGTCCCATCCGCCACGCGCCGCGGCCTTCCTCCACGGCCGGGCGAAGCGCCGCCACGAGCCGGTCCTGCTCCTCGGCGGTGAGCGCCTCGTCCATCGCCTCGGCGATCGTCGGGATCTTCGGATTGCCTGAGCTGTGCACGAACGACTCCCAGTTTCGCGCCTCGGGCGGCTCGATGTCCGCGCGGTAGTCCAGATGGATCGGAAAGAAGCCCGCGCGCTCCGCGAGTGAGACGAGGTCGCGCTCGTCGAAGTCGAGCATCGGGTCGTCGGCGGGCTGCCGTCGTGCGTAGACCTCCGTGAGCTTCTCCATCAGCTCGCGCGCGCCGTCGGCGTCGTAGCCCCAGGTCGCGCGGCGCTCATCCATGCCGAAGCGGTTGATCGGCTCGAATAGCGAGATGCGGCCGCCCGGCCCGAGCACCCGATGAAACTCTGCGAAGGCACGTTCCTTCTCTGGGACGTAAATCAGGACGCTTCGGGTGGTCACGACGTCCACCGACTCGTCCTCGATCTCGTGGAGCTCGGTCGCGGCTGTCTCGACGAAGCGGCAGCGATGGGCAATTCCGATGTCGGCGGCGAGCTGTCGGCAGTCGTCGAGCAGTGCGCGCGAAACGTCCGCGAACACAACGTCGGCACCCCGCTCGAGTGCGCCGAACGCGATCAATCCGTTGCCGCATCCCACGTCGAGCAGGGTCTCGCCGTCGGCGACCCCTGCGTTGTCGAGCACGCGATCCCGAACGGTCGCGAGCTTGGCCAGGATCGTTCGCTCGTACGCGGGATCTCCTCCCGTTCGCCGGTGTCGGAGCCATTCGGCCCAGATGTCGGTCATGACGGGATGATGATCTCGAGTGCCGGAAGCAGGTTGAGGAGCCTCGCTATCGAGATGCTGCGGACGACGCCGCGCAGCTCATCCGCAACCCCCGCGTCGAGCGCCTGCGCCCGCTCGGCATCGTCAACCGCGCGGAGAAGCCCCGAGCGCACGAGTCCCTCGAGCTCGCTGCTCTCGATTCCGTGCTCCCGGGCGAAACGTTCGAGCTCGGCGCGGCTCTCGAACGCGAGCACGACCTCTTCTCGCGGGGCCTCGAGCTCGCAGGCGGCGCCGTCGAGCGCCGAGAGGACGATCTGCTCGGCGACCTCGGAGAGCCCGCTCGGCTCGTGCCAGTCGCGCGGGGCGCACGGGTCCGCGGCCCTGGCGGGCGCATAGGACGCTCCTCCCAGCGCAAGGTAGGCGGCGACGAGCACAAGGCTGACCACCGCGGCGGATGCAACGGCTCGCATCAGATGCTCACGTCCCGCCTGTCGAGCACGATCGGCAGCAGCGCGGCGAGCCCCAGCAGCGCGGCCGCCAGGAAGGAGCGCGAGAACGCGTTCGTCGCCGCTCGATCGAGCTGCTCCTGCAGAGAGCCCGCGAGGTCGCGGTAAGCCGGGCCGTCGCCCCGCTCCGCCACGATCTCGCCGACGTCGGGCACGCGGGCTTCCGCCTCGGCGTCGTCGACGGCGACCAGGATCTCGCGGGCGACGCCGATCTTGTCGAGCGGGGCGATGCGGCTCTCGAGCACGTATGCGGTCCCCGCCGCCAGCGCATCGTCGCGGTTTCGCGCGAGGTCGGCCGTGAAGATCGGCGTCAGCAAGAGGAGGCCGAAGACGACTCCCGCGTGCCGCGCGGCGAGCGTCCAGCCGCCGTGAACTGCCTGTGACGAGCGCCCGGCGAGAGCCCGCTCGGTGAGCGCCGACAAGGCAAGGCCGAGCCCAGCGCCGATCGCGAGCTGCGGCGGAACCGTCCATGCCGCGCCTGCTTCAGGGAGCCAGCCGAGCGCGGCGAGACCTCCCGAGATCAGGATCACCCCGGAGGCCGCGCGCGCCCAGGCCGCGCCGATCGCGCTCGCGAAACGGGCTGCCAGGATTGCCGCGATCGGCATCACCGTCACGACGGCGCCGGCGGCGAGCGGCTCTAGCCGCCAGCCGTTGATCAGGAGGATCACGAGCAGGAAGAGCGCTGCGACGAGCGCGCCGGAGACGAGCATCAGCGCGGCGTTCGCGCCGACGTGCGGTCGCCCCAGCGGCCCGACCGCGGGCGTGAAGCGGAATCCGTAGAGTGCGACAAGCGTCAGCAGGATGAGCGGCGCCTGCACGACGAAGAT
>DASZEE010000147.1:0-4756 GCA_035941215.1 Gaiellaceae bacterium | reverse complement strand
CCGGGCGCCGCCCGTGCCGCGGCAACGCTGCCGCGGAGCCGAGGAGCTTCCGCGCTATCGCGATCGTTTGGGGCCGGCGGGCGCGCCGCGCGTCGCGAAGCGGCGCCCGGCTTCCGAAGGGTCGCGCGGAGTCGTCAGACTTCGCGCGAAGGGTGTCTATCCATGGATAGACACCAGGAGCGGGATGATCAGGATCGCGACGATGTTCGTGATCTTGATCATCGGGTTGATCGCCGGGCCGGCCGTGTCCTTATAGGGATCGCCGACGGTGTCGCCGGTGACCGCCGCGGCGTGAGCGTCTGAGCCCTTGCCGCCGAACTGGCCGTCCTCGATCAGCTTCTTCGCGTTGTCCCACGCGCCGCCGCCCGAGGTCATCGCGATCGCGAGGAAGATCCCGGTGACGATCGTCCCGATCAGGAGCCCGCCGAGCATCTCGACGCTGATGATCCCGACGACGACCGGGAAGAGGACCGGGATCAGGCTCGGGAGCATCATGTTCTTGATCGCCGAGCCGGTGACGATATTGACGGCGCGGCTGTAGTCCGGCCGGCCGGTGCCCTCGAGGATCCCCGGGATCTCACGGAACTGGCGGCGCACCTCCTCCACGACCTGGCCGCCCACGCGGCCGACCGCCTGCATCGCGAGCGAGGAGAAGAGGAACGGCATCAGGCCCCCGAGGAAGAGGCCGGCGATCACCCAGGCGTCGCCGAGCTCGAAGCGGATATCGGTCAGCCCCTCGTCGCTCAGCTCGGTCGTGAACCCGTCGAAGAGGATCAGCGCGGCGAGGCCGGCGGAGCCGATCGCGTAGCCCTTCGTGACCGCCTTCGTCGTATTGCCGACTGCGTCGAGGGGATCGGTCACGGCGCGGACGGACTCGTCCAGCTCGGCCATCTCCGCGATCCCGCCGGCGTTGTCCGTCACCGGGCCGTAGGCGTCGAGCGCGACGATCAGGCCGGTCATCGAGAGCTGCGCCATGACGGCGATCCCGATGTAGAAGAGCCCCTCGGTGGTGGTGTCGCCGATCGAGAAGGCGCCCACGATCCCCGCCGCGATCACGATCACAGGCAGGGCCGTCGCCTGCATGCCGATCGCCAGGCCTTCGATGATGTTCGTGGCGTGGCCGGTGAGCGAGGCCCGCGAGATTCCCTTGACCGGGCCCCAGCGAGTGCCGGTGTAGAACTCCGTGATCGCCACGAGCAGGAAGGTGATGGTGAGGCCGATCAACGTGGCGCCGTAGAGCTCCCAGAACGTGAAGGCGTCGCTGTCGAAGGCGGCCGTGACCGGGATGAAGAGCAGCGCCGAGATGACGGTCGACGCGAGGACGGCCTTGTAGAGCGCCGCCATGATCGACCCGCCTCGGCCGATGCGCGCGAAGAAGGTGCCGAGGACGGAGGCGATGATCGCCACGCCGCCGATGACGAGCGGGTAGTGGACGATCTCCGTCGCCGGGAAGTTGACGGCGCCGAGGAACATGACGGCGACGAGCGTGACCGCGTAGGTCTCGAAGAGGTCCGCAGCCATGCCGGCGCAGTCGCCGACGTTGTCGCCGACGTTGTCCGCGATCACGGCGGGGTTCCGGGGGTCGTCCTCGGGGATCCCGGCCTCGACCTTGCCCACGAGGTCGGCGCCGACGTCGGCGGCCTTCGTGTAGATCCCGCCGCCGAGACGCGCGAAGACGGAGATCAGCGAGCCCCCGAAGGCAAGGCCGACGAGGTGCTGGGTCGCCCCGTCCTGGCCCTGGTCGAACCACTCGATGAGGATCCCGTAGTAGGCGGCGACACCGAGCAGCCCGAGCCCGACGACGAGCAGTCCGGTGACCGAGCCGGCGGAGAACGCGACACGCAGCGCAGGCGCGACGCCGAGCTTCGCCGCCTCCGCGGTGCGGACGTTCGCGCGGACCGCGACGTTCATCCCGATGAAGCCGGCGGCCGCCGAGAAGACGGCGCCGATCAGGAAGCCGAACGCCGTTCCCCAGCCGAGGTCGTTCCAGAACCCGATGACGAGGAACAAGACAATCGCGACGAACCCGATCGTCGTGTACTGGCGGCGCAGGTAGGCGGACGCGCCCTCCTGGATGGCCTTGGCGATCGCCTGCATCCGCTCGGTCCCTGCCGGGAGCCGGAGGAGCCAGAGCGTCTGGAGGAGGCCGTAGACGATCGCGATGCCCGAACAGACGAGCGCGATCAGCACGGGATGGTCAGTGATGAAGTCGGTCATGGAGAAACCCGCGGGGGCATGGGCGCCGCGACGCGGCTTTCTACCACACGCGAGCGACTCCTAGCGCCGACCGCGGCTGAGGACGACCCGGACGCGGGCGCCGCGGGCCAGCCGAAGGCCGGGTGCCGGCCGCTGCGCGACGACGCGGCCACGCGCGACACGCCTCGAGCGGACACGCGAGACGCGGCCCAGCGAGCAGCCGCGCTTGGCGAGCAGCCGCTTCGCGGCGAGCAGCTTGAGGCCGCGCAGCCGAGGAACGGCGCAGGCCGTCGGCCCACCGCGGATCGAGAACGGCCCGACGCTGACGGCGTCGCTCCAGTTCCCGGCGTTGTCCACGGCCCGGATGTTGAACCACCACGCACCGACTGCGAGTTGCGGGCTCGTCACGCGCGAAACGGTCTCCTCGGCGTTCTTGACCATGGCGGGCGCGCCGGCCCGGCCTTGCGTCCACGAGACCGCGAAGCCGTCGAGGCCGCTGTGCGCGTCGGAACCACCGCTCCAGGCGACGTCGATCGTCCGGTCCGCAGAGGCGCCGCCGACCTGGTGGCTCGGGCTCGACGGCACCGGCCGCACGGGCCGGAAGGTGTCGATCCGGATCGGCCCGACGTGCACGGTGTTGCCCCAGTTGCCCTGGCCGTCCCCGGCGCGGAGGTGGAACCAATGCTCTCCGTCGGGCAGCGGCATCGTCAGGGTCGTGACCGACGCGTCGGCGTCTTTCACCTCGTCCGGCACGAAGTCCGTCACCGGCGAGAACGAGTACGAGTAGCCGCCGATGCCGTTCTCGTCGCTCGCGCCGCTCCAGACGATCTGGACGGTCGAGTTGGCACTCCAGCCGCTCGGATGGCTCGGGCTCGAGGCGGTCAAGCCGGTGGGAGGCTTGACCTCCTGGCCGAGCGCGCGGGCCACGTTCAGGCGTCCGCCGGTTTTCACGGAGCCCGAGTAGGCCGGCTTCTTGTCGACGCTAAGCAGCAGCGCGCTCTTCAGCTCGAGCGGTGTCAGCGTCGGCCGGTGCGAGAGCACGAGCGCCGCCGCGCCGGCCACGTGCGGCGAGGCCATCGAGGTGCCGTCCCAGGTTTCGAACAGCCCGGTCGGAACGGTGCTGAGGATGCCGGCACCCGGTGCGGCAAGATCGACGTTCGCCCTCCCGTAGTTCGAGAAGGAGGCCAGCGTGTCGTCCTCCTCGCTCGCGGCGACGCACACGATGTTCTCGGCTGGGTAGTTGCACGGATACCGAGGTTGGGCGTCGTTGTTCGTGCCTTCGTTCCCGGCCGCAAAGACGAAGAGCGTCCCGGGGCAATCCTCGATCGCGTCGCGGATCAAGTTGTTGGGCGACGGCGAGCCGAAGCTGCCGTTCACGACCCTCGCTCCTTCCGCGCAGGCGTAGCGGAACGCCTGCTCGATCGCGAGGGTGGTGAGCGGGTCGTTGCCGGTCCGGAGCGGCATCACTTTCACGCGCCAGTTCACGCCCGTCACGCCGGCGCCGTTGTCGCCCTCCGCGCCGACCGTCCCGGAGACGTGCGTCCCGTGGTCGTTCATGTCGTCCGCGTTCGAGTCGTTGTCGTAGAAGTCCCAACCCTTCAGGTCGTCGACGAGGCCGTTCGCGTCGTCGTCGAGCCCATTCGCCGTCTCGCCCGGGTTCGTCCAGATGTTCCCGTCGAGCTCGGAATGCGTGACGTCGGCTCCCGTGTCAACGACTGCGACGACGACGCCGTCGCTCCCCTGCGTGACGTCCCAGGCGAGCGGCGCGCCGATCGCGTCCAGGCCCCAGAGCTCGGAGTAGAGCGAGTCGTTGGGAGTGGCGTAGAGCTCGTAGCTCGTGTTCGGGCCGGCGGCCTCGACGTCGCTCCGGCGCTCGAGGGCCCGGTCGGCCGCTGCGAGCGAGACGCCCGGATCGAGCTTGGCGCGGACGAGGCCGCCGAGCGGAAGGCGTTCGACGAGCGTTGCGCCGACCGCGTCCAGCGCGCGCCCCTGCGCGGCGCCCGGCTCGAATCGCACGAGAATCTCCTGCGCCGTCGGGACCGGCGCGGCGGCATCGCCGGCTGCTGCGAGCCCGCCCGCGAGAGCGAGACCGAGCGCGGCAAGGAGGGCGGCTCCTGGACCCCGTCGCATCCCTGTCGCTATCGGCAGGTTTTCCCAGTTCTAAAGCACTAGGTCGGGTCTCTGTGTCAGCGGCGCAGTTGTCGCTTCGCGCCTCGGCTCACAACCACGTCGACGCGAGCTCCACGCGGAAGCCGCATGCCGGGCCGCCTGCTCTGCCGAAGGATTCGCCCTACCGGGGCCGTCGCCGAGAAGGCGCGCGTCACTCGGCCGAGCCGGCACCGCTTGGCGGCGAGCAGCGTGCGAGCCCGGGCCGGCGTCCTCCCCCGCACGTTCGGGACCAGGCACCGCGCCTGCTTGGTGGCAGTCGCAGGAGGTGGAGGCGGCGGCTCCAGAGGCGGCGGCGGGGGCGGATCGATCGGAGGCGGAGGCGGAGGCGGCGGGTCGACCGGAGGTGGAGGCGGCGGCGGCGGGTCGACCGGAGGTGGAGGTGGAGGTGGAG
>DASZEE010000146.1:0-20088 GCA_035941215.1 Gaiellaceae bacterium | reverse complement strand
ACGAGTTGCGGCGCGGAGACGGCTCCCTTGTCGTCCGGGATCGCAAGAGCGGATTCTGCATCGGCGACCGGTACGGCGTCGCACCCGGCCGGGTCGCGGGCCGCACGTTCCGGCCCGTCTTTCGCGGTTTCTGCAACCTGTACCAGCCGGGGGCGTCGGACGTGGACGCCGGTACGTCGGTCGGCTTCTCCGACCGCTACCACTCGCGGCTCGACGGCCAGAACGTCGACCTGACCAATGTGCGCCCCGGACGCTACGTCCTCGTGAACCGCGCGAACCCGAGCGCCGATCTCCGCGAGTTGCGGTACGAGAACAACGCGGCGTCCGTGGCGATCCAGATCGACTGGCCGCAGGGCCGCAGGCGGCCACCGGCGGTCCGGACGCTGGCGACATGCCCGGACTCCGACCGCTGCTGACCCTCGCGGCGCTCGCCGTGCTGACAGCCGGTTCCGGCGCCGCCGCCGAGACTCCTGGCCGGCTCGCCGTCGTCCAGGGCGGAGACGAGTCTCGGCTGGTGGTGATGCGTCCGGACGGGAGCGGAGCGAGGACGCTCGTGCGGCGCGAGTTCGGACTGCAGTCGCCGGCCTGGACGCCGGACGGCCACGCGCTCGCGTTCGTGAGCTCGCGTGGCGGCGGCCCGGGCATCTACGTCGTGAACGACGACGGCACCGGCCTGCGCCGACTCGTCGTCACGAACCGTGAGGCGAGGGATCCGGCGTTCTCGCCCGAGGGTCGTCGCATCGCATACGTCGGCGACCGGGGCCTGTTCGTCGCACGAGCCGACGGCTCCGACCGCCGGAGGCTCACTCGTGCGCCCCTCGAGGACTCCGAGCCCACGTGGTCGCCGGACGGGATGAGGATCGCGTTTGTCCGGGACACGCAGGACATGCGCGTCTCTGTGTGTGTGGTGGCGGTTGGCACCGGCCGGATCCGTCAGCTCACACGGACGACGGAGTGGGCCGCGAGCCCCGCGTGGGCGCCGAACGGCAAGTCGATCGCATTCGTCCGGATGCCGGTCAGCTCGGATGTCGGCCGCCTCGCGATCATGCGGCCGGACGGACGTGGGCTGCGGAACCTGGCGCCGCACCTGCGCGACGTCGTGGATCTCTCCTGGTCGCCGGACAGCCGCGAGCTCGTCTTCATCAGGAAGATCCGGCCCGACTCGGAGGTCTTCCGCATCCGCCTCTCGGACAGCACCGTGCGGAAGGTGACGCGGAACAGCATCTCCGACTACGGACCTGCTTGGGGCCCCGCGCGCCGCTAGCGCGTCAGGCCGAGGGCCGCCGGCAGGGCGAAGAGGTCGGGGAGCCGGTCGGCGGCGTCGGGATACGCGTCCTCCCGGTCGACGAGGAACGCCCGCATCCCGAGCGCACGGGCGCCCTCGAGGTCGTCCTCGGGCGAGTCGCCGACCATCGCGGCGTTCTCGGCCTGAACGCCGAGCCGGTCAAGTACCGCCTGGAAGATCGTCGGGTGCGGCTTCACCTTGCCGTGCACGCGCGACGACAGCGCCGCGTCCACCCGGATGCTGTGGTGCGCGAGGAAGTCATCGACGTCGCGGCCCGTGTTCGAGACGAGGCCGAGCTTCAGCCCGTGCTCGCGCAGGTGGTCGAGGACCGGCAGCGCGTCGTCGAAGAGGTCGAAATTGTGCGCCTGCTCCCAGGCCTTCGTCATCTCGACCGCGGCCTCGTAGGCCCGATCCGCGTTCCCGCCCATGCCGCGGATGATCCGCTCGGTGAACGCGACCCAGATCTCCTCGTCGTGGCGGAAGTCCGGGTGCTTGTGGAGCCCCTCCACCGCCTTCGCGCGGGCGTCCTTGTACAGCGACGGATCGAGCTCCAGGCCGAAGCGGCGGCCGAGGCGCTGGTAGCCCTCCGGGCCGAGGTCCGGCCCCGGCTTGGCCAGCGTGAAGTCGAGATCGAAGAGAACCGCCTGAATGTCCATGCCGCTTACGGGATAGGAGTTGGCCAGCGATACGCGTTTGCCTGCCGCGAGGCGAGCGACGGCAGCTTCGCCCGCACGGCCTCGAGGCGCCGGCGATCGAGCTCGGCAAAGATGACCGTCTCCTCGTCGGGCGCCAACGCGACCACGGTGCCCCACGGATCCGCGATCAGCGAGCGGCCGTAGCTGAGGCGACCTGGAAGCGTCTCGCCGATCTGGGCCGCGGCCGCGACGTAGTACTGGTTTTCGACCGCCCGGGCGCGAAGCAGCAGCTCCCAGTGATCCTTGCCCGTGTAGAGCGTGAAGTGCGCCGGAACCGTGACGAGATGGGCGCCCTGGAGCGCGAGGATCCGGTACAGCTCCGGGAAGCGGACGTCGTAACAGACGGTCAGGCCAGTCGGCCAGCCCTCGACGTCGACCACGACCGGCTCGTCCCCCGGCTCCTCGGCGTCCGACTCCCGGTAGACGTGGCCGCCGACGTCGACGTCGAACATGTGGATCTTTCGGTAGAGCCCGGCGATCGAGCCGTCGGAGTCGAAGACGATGCTCGTGTTCGAGAGCTTGTCGCGGCCCTCGCGGCGCTCCGTGATCGACCCGCCGACCAGCGTCACGCCGTGCTTGCTGGCCCATCCAGCCATCGCCTGGACGGACTCGCCGTCCTCGAGCGTCTCCGCCGCGCCGTGCAGCACGTCCGGGTTTCCGATGGCGTTCCACTTCTCCGGGAGGACGACGACATCCGCCCCTGTTGCCGCCGCCCGGGCGACGAGCTGCTCGGTCTTCTCGATGTTCGCCGCCTTGTCGTCCCGGCTCGTCAGCTGGACGCAGGCGACCCGAAGAATGTCCGACATCCGCTGGCAGGATAGCCCCGCCTTTGGAAGTAGCCGCGGAAAGACAGGGGCGCGCCCGCGCTCTCCAGGCGCTGCGCAGCAGAGACTTCCGCCTGCTCTGGAGCGGCCAGACGATCTCGCTCGTCGGCGACGGAGCCTTTCTCGTGGCGCTCGGATGGACGAGCTTCGAGCTGACGGGATCGAAGAGCACCCTCGCGCTCGTCCTGATGGGCCACGGGGCGGCGATGCTCGCGACGCTGTTGATCGGCGGCGCCCTCGCCGACCGCTACCCGCGCCGCACGCTGATGATCATCTCCGACCTCTCGCGCTGCGCGGTCATGGTCGCCCTCTTCGCCGTGGATGTGAGCGGCAACCTCGAGCTCTGGATCCTGATCACGCTGGCCGTCCTCTACGGCGCCGGCGACGGCTTCTTCTACCCGGCGTACGGCGGGATCGTCCCACTCGTCGTCGACGAGCACCACCTCGCCTCCGCGAACGCGCTCACCGGCCTCTCGCGCCAGGCGGCGTTCGTCGTCGGACCCGCCCTGGCAGGCGCGCTTTACGGCATCGCCGGAGCGTCGTCGGTCTTCGCCCTCAATGCGTCGAGCTTCGTCGTCGCCGCCGTCCTCATGGGAATGGCGCGCCCTCGCGGTTTCGAGCGTGACGAGCCGCAGGGAACCCTCAAGGAGATCGCCGACGGCCTCCGCTACGTCCTCGGCGTGCCCTGGCTCTGGATCACGATCTTCCTCGCGTCGTTCATCCTCATGGTCGCGATGGCTCCGTACACGGCGCTGCTGCCGGCGTTCGTCGAGGAGCAGTTCAACCGTGGTGTCGGCTCGTACGGGTTGCTCTTCACGCTGCAATCGCTGGGCATGGCATGTGGAAGCCTGGCCTTCGGGCAGACGAACCCCAGCCGGCGGCGCGTGATCATCATGTACCTGCTCTTCGCAGCCAACGACCTCTGCGTGATCGCCATGACGCTGACCCACTCCTTCGGCCTCGCGTGCCTGTTCGTCGCGGCGCGAGGAGTCTGCATCGGCTACGGGATCGGTGTCTGGAGCACGCTCCTGATGCAACAGGTCCCTTCGTCGAAGCTCGCGCGGGTGACGAGCCTCGACTTCTTCGGATCCTTCGCATTGATTCCAGTGGGCTATGCGCTGACAGCCGCCGTGGCGGGCTCCTTCTCGCCCGCAACCCTGCTGATGGTCGGCTTCGGGCTCTCGACGATCCTCTGGCTCGCGCCACTGGCATCGAGACGGGTTCGAACCGCGGCATGAGGACGCCCGAGGACATCCTCCGTGACGCGAAGACGATCGCGCTCGTCGGGGCCTCGCCGAACCCGGCGAAGGCGAGCCACGGCGTCATGCGCTACCTGCTCGCGCAGGGCTACGACGTGATTCCCGTCCGCCCGCTCGACTGCGACGACGTGCTCGGCGTTCCCTGCGTGGCGACGCTCGTCGAGATCGACCGCCCCATCGACCTCGTCGACGTGTTTCGCCGGCCCGAGCACACGCCGGGGCATGCGCGCGAGGCGGTCCAGGCCGGCGCGAAGGCGCTCTGGCTCCAGCTGGGGATCAGGTCGAAGGAGGCCCGCCGGATCGCTACGGAGGGCGGCCTCGACTACGTCGAGGACCTCTGCACCGCCGTCGTCCACCGGAATCTGGAGACCTGATCGGTTCCGATGGGTTCTGGAGCGTCCCTGGGGGTTCGCAGCTGGAGGGCACAGTGCTCCAGCACGGGCCTGGAGAGCTGCGGGCCGCCAGGGGCGCTAGGCGGGGGCGGAGCCGGGCTTTGCCCGGCGGGAGCCGCCGCCGCCCAGTACCCATCGGGGTGCCCAGATTTGAACTGGGGACCTCTCCGACCCGAACGGAGCGCGCTACCAGGCTGCGCCACACCCCGAGAGCGGACAGAGTAGCGGCGATGGCTTCACGCGACGCGATCCTCGAGCACGCCCGCGAGCTGCTCGACCTCGACAGCTTCCACGACTACGGCCCGATGGGCCTCCAGGTCGTCGGAGCCGACGAGGTGACGAAGATCGCAGCCTCCGTCTCGTCGTCGCTCGAGGCATTCCGGCGGACGAAGGAGGCAAGCGCCGAGCTCCTCGTCGTCCATCACGGTCAGTACTGGGAGGGCGATGCGCGGATCGTCGACCTCGCGATGAAGCGGCGCCTCCAGGCGCTCTTCGAGGGTGACATCACGCTCGCCGCCTACCACCTGGCGCTCGACGCTCACCCGGAGATCGGGAACAACATCATCGTGGCGCGCGCGCTGGGGATCGTCACCCCGGAGCGCTTTCTCGAGTGGGGCTTCGGCGGTTCCCTGGCCGAGCCGGCGACGCTGGGGGAGCTGGCGCAGCGCCTCGAGGCGGCGACGGGGCGCGAACCGCAGCTCTTCGACGGCGGTCCGGAGCGAATCGAGCGGGTGGCGGTCATCACCGGCGGCGCCGCCAAGCTCGTCCGTGAGGCGGCCGCGACCGGCTATCACGCGTTCGTCACGGGCGAGCCGGCGGAGCCCACACTGCACCTGGCGCGCGAGCTCGGGATCCACTTCCTCGCCGGGGGGCACTACGCGACCGAGACGTTCGGGATCAAGGCGCTGGCGGAGCGACTCGCCGAGGAGTTCGACCTGAGCTGGGAGTTCGTCGACGTCCCGGTCCCGGTGTAAGATTCGGGCGTGTCTACCAGGAGGCTGAGCGAGTAATGAGCCGCCCAGCCGACACGCGAGCTTTCGAGCCCGTCACGCCTTGCGGCGGCGGGCTTTTTTCGTGCCCTCAACCAACCCAGGAGGACTCCACATGCCGAACCACCTGACGCCCGAGGAACTGTCCAAGGAGATGGGGATGGACCGCGAGCAGGTCATCCGTCTCTGCGTGCAGGAAGGCGTCCCGATCTACCAGGGGAAGATCGACAAGACTCTCTTCGCCGCCCAGCTCCAGGCGGTCGGTGCCGGCGCTCCTGTGGAGCGCCATCACTAGACCTCTTCGCTGAAAGTCTCCCGACTTTCAGCGACCCTACGAAAGCCGGGCGCCGCTTTCGCGGCGCGCGGCCCGGAAGCTGGGCGCTGATGCTTCGGCCAGCAACCGGTGAGGCGGAATGGGCAAAGCCCATTCCGCGGCGACTACTTCCGGCTTCCGGCCGCTGCCTTCTTGCGCGTAGCGCCTGAGTTCTTCGCCTTGGAGCGGGACGCCGGCTTCTTCTGCTTCTGCGCCTCGTCGACGCTCTGGCGAAGGGCCTCCATGAGGTCGATGACCGGCGTCTCCTCCTCTTCCGGCTCGGGCCGCTTGATCTCCTGCCCGTCGAGCTTCGCCGCCAGCATCTCGTGGAGGCTGCTCCGGTACTCGCTCTCGAGCCCCGTGGGATCGAAGTCCGCGGCGAGGCTGTCGATCACCTGGCGGGCGAGGTCGAGCTCGGCCTCCTTCACCTCAGTGTCCCCGACCGCCTCCTCGACCTCGGCCTGCGAGCGGACGTCCTCGGCCACAAAGAGCGTCTCCAGCGCCAGCGCATCGCCGCGGGGACGGATCAGCGAGAAATGCTCCTGCCCGCGGAGGACAAAGCGGCCGACGGCGCCCATCCCGCTCTCCTGGAGAGCGCGGAGCAGCAGGACGTAGGGCCGGCGCTGCGCCGTCGTCGACGACGGCGCCAGGTAGTACGTCCGGTCGAAGAAGACGGGGTCGATCTGGTCGAGCGGCACAAAGCTCGTGATCTCGATCGCGCGCGAGTCGTCGTACTGGGCGATCGCCTCGAGGTCGGCTTCCTCGACGAAGACGAACTCGCCCTTCGAGACCTCCCAGCCCTTCACGAGCTCGTCGTTCGAGACCTCGCGGTCGTGTACGGGACACCAGCGCTTCTGCTTGATCGGCGTACCGCATTCGCGGTGCAGCGTGCGAAAGCTGACATCCGACTGCCGCGCGGCGGGCTTCGTCGCCAGGGTCAATCCGACCGGGATATTGACCAGGCCGAAGTTGATCGAGCCGTTCCAGATCGTGCGCATCGAAGTCTCCAGAGTGTAGAGGGACCAGGGATTTTCTCTCCCCACACGCGCTTTCCTCCGCAGAAGCCACCGGCCGCGCCGGCAGAGCCGGCACGACCTCAGTCGGCGCCGCCAAGTCGGCGCCTTAATTACGATCCGCAGATGGCGATCGTGGAGCAGGCGGCGGGAACGAAGACGATCGCCGAGCTCTGGCGGCGTGCTGCTTCTCGCGAGGGCACCGCATATCTGGTCGAAGGCGAGGACGGCTGGCGCGAGGTCAGCTGGGAGGAGGCAACGGTCGCCGTCGACGAGATCGCGAACGGGCTCCTGTCGCTCGGCATCGGCAAGGGCGACGCGGCCGGGATCCTGGGTCGGACGAAGCTCGAGTGGGCGCTCTTCGACTACGCGCTCGGGTCGATCGGCGCGATCGGGGCCGGGATCTACCCGTCGCTTCCGCCGAGAGACTGCGCGTACATCCTCGACCACTCCGACGCGGTCGCCGTCCTGGTCGAGAACGACGAGCAGCGCGCCAAGATCGACGCCGAGCGCGCGAACCTCCCGAAGCTGCGCCACGTCTTCTCCTTCGCCGAGCTCGACGACCTCCGCAGGAAGGGCCGGGAGTTCGCCACCGAGAACCCGGACGCGCTCGAGCGGGCGCGAGCAGACGTCGGAGAGGAAGACCTCTTCACGTACATCTACACGTCGGGGACGACCGGGCCGCCGAAGGCCTGCATGATCTCGCACCGCAACTACTACTCGATGGTCGGCGCCGTGGACGACGTGCCGTCGTTCATCGGCCCGGACGATCTGATCCTCCTCTACCTTCCGCTCGCCCACAATTTCGGGCGCTGCCTGCACCTGCTCGCCGGCTACGTGGGCTGCGCGATCGCGTTCTGCCCCGATCCGGTGCGGGTCGGAGAGGTGGCCGCGGAGGTCAAGCCGACCGTCCTGCCGAGCGTCCCGCGCGTGTTCGAGAAGGTGCACACGGCGGTCCTGGCGAGCTGCGACGAGGCGACCGGTGTCAAGCGGAAGCTGATCGACTGGGCGCTGCGAGTCGGAGAGCGCGTGAGCGCGAAGCGACAGGCGGGAGAGCCGGTTCCGGCCGGCCTCGCGCTGCAGCACCGGATCGCGGACAAGCTCGTCTACTCGAAGGTCAAGGCGAAGCTGGGCGGGCGGCTGCGGCTGCCGATCTCGGGAGGCGCCCCGCTCGCGAAGGAGATCGCCGAGTTCTTCCACACGATCGACATCCTGATCTGCGAGGGCTACGGGCAGACCGAGTGCACGACGGCCTCGAACGTCAACATGCCCACGCGCTTCCGGTTCGGGACCGTGGGTCCGGCGATCCCGGGAATCGAGGTCCGGACAGCCGAGGACGGCGAGGTGCTCGTGCGAGGCCCGAACGTCTTCGGCGGGTACTACAAAGACGAGGCGGCCACGCGCGAGGTGCTCGACGAGGCCGGCTGGCTACGCACGGGCGACGTCGGCTCGATCGAGGACGGATTCCTGGCGATCACCGACCGCAAGAAGGACATCATCGTGACCGCAGGCGGCAAGAACGTCTCGCCGCAGAACATCGAGAACGAGCTCAAGGCGTCCAAGTACGTCTCGCAGGCGCTCGTGATCGGTGACCGCCGACCGTTCCTGGCGGCGCTGATCACGCTGGACGAGGCGGCGAAGGGCCTGAGCGACCCGCAGGGCCTGATCCAGGAGATCGTGGACGATGTGAACGACGGCAAGGCGTCCTTCGAGCAGGTGAAGCGTTTCGCGGTGCTCCCGCGTGACTTCTCCGCCGAGCATGACGAGGTCACGCCGACGCTGAAGCTCAAGCGCAAGGTCTGCGCCGAGCACTTCGCCGACGAGATCGAGCGGCTCTACACTCGCTAGCGGGGCACGGCCCTCGGGAGGCGGCTGGGATTGGCGAGGAAAGGCAAACGTGCTACTCGTGCAAGGACGTTGCACCCCTCCACGCGGCGCGAGCCGAAGCGCAACTGGTTCCTGGTCACTCTTCTTGCTCTGAGCGGCGCTGTTATCGCCCTCACCCTGGCGGCAGTCACCCGCAGCGACGACGACGCTGACAGAAGCGGAATCCGCGATCTCCTTGCGCCCAGCGATCCCGGGCCTCTCCACGTGCACGGCCTGGGCATCAACCCGGCTGACAAGGCGCTGTTCATCGCTACTCACACAGGGACGTACCGCCTCTCGCCGGACGCCGACAAAGCGCAGCGTGTTGGCGACAGCCGCCAGGACACGATGGGCTTCACCATCGTCGGCCCCAACAGGTTCCTCGGCTCCGGCCACCCCGACCCTCAGACAATGCGTACGCAGAACCTTCCGCCGAATCTGGGGCTCATCGAGTCCAGGGACGGCGGTCGTACCTGGACGCCCATTTCGCTTCTCGGCGAAGCCGACTTCCACGTTCTTCGCTCGCGTGGCAACCACGTCTACGCGTTCGATTCGACGAACGGACGACTTCTGGTCAGTGGGGACAGCGGCCGGACCTGGAGCCGGCGGCCGATTCCCGGGGGGTTGATCGACCTGGTCGTCAGTCCGCAACGGACGTCGCATGTGGTCGCCGCAACCGAACGCGGACTGTTCGAGTCGACAGACGGCGGGCGAAGCTGGGGAGGGTTGGAAGGCAACGTCGGCCTCCTGGCCTGGCCTGCTCGGATGCGTCTGTTACTCGTGGACGGTTCAGGGCAGGTTCATGCCAGCGGCAGTTCCGGCAAGAGCTGGACGGCTATCGGCGACATCGGCGGACAGCCTGCGGCATTCCTGGCGCAGACTCCGCAAGAGCTCTACGTGGCGCTGCACGACGGAACCGTGGAACGGTCTGCCGACGGGGGCAGGTCGTGGACGATCCGCTCCACCCCATAGCTCGGGGACTGCTGTTGAGCCCGCCGGGCCGTACTAGCTAGTGGCCGTGGTAGGCGTGCACCACGGCGTGGCCCTTGCCGCGGGCGATGAGGTACCGGTTGACCGGGTACGCGCACATGCCGGCGATCAGCAGCGCGAACGCGAGTGAGGCCCAGAACAGCAGCGAATCCAGCCCGGCCTCCATCGCCCCGGGGACGACGAGCAGGATCGCGTTGTCGACGATCTCCATGACCGCGATCGAGAGCGTGTCGGAGGCGAGCGCCAGCGGCACGGCGGCGGCGAATGCCAGGCCCGCGCGAAGCAGCGGCAGCATCGTCAGCGAGTAGCCAAAGAGGAACGCGAGCGCGATCGCCAGGGCGATCGTCTCGAAGTTCCCCCAACCGAGTGCCGTGCCGATGATCACGCCGAGCACTTCGCCGATCGCACAGCCGGTCAGGCAGTGGACTGTCGCCGACAAGGCGACGCGGTTGAGCGAGCCCCCGTGGGCACTGTGGTCGTGTGCATGCTCGTGGTGAGCGTGCCCCGCGTGCTCGTGGTGCTCGTGACTCGTCATGCGGTCTTCGCGAAGCGCTGGACGGCGGCGAGGAGCTCACGGCTCTTCTCGCCGGCCGCATCGGCGTCGCCCGCCGAGAGGGCGCCCGCGACACAGTGGTTGACGTGATCCGTCAGGAGCTCGAACGCCAGGCTCTCGAGTGCGGTCTTAACCGCTCCGACCTGCGTGAGGACGTCGATGCAGTAGCGATCGTCCTCGACCATGCGCTCGATGCCGCGCACCTGCCCCTCGATGCGATGGAGGCGCTTGGTCAATGCAGCCTTGTCGTACCCGTGCCCGGATTCCATGCCGTGAGTATACATACCCTCCAGGGGTATGATGACCGGGCTACGGAAAGCGGGCCGAAGCGCCTAGAGGCGCCGCGCGCCGACCCAGGTCGAGTCGTACAAGCCGCTCAGGCTCGAGATCTTCACCACGTCGCCGGTGTGCGGCGAGTGGATGAACGAGCCCCCGCCGATGTAGATCCCGTTGTGCCCGAGGCCGTTGAAGAAGACGAGGTCGCCCGGCTGGAGCTGGCTCCGATCGACGGGTGTCCCGTAGCCGTACTGTGCTGCGGCGTTGTGCGGCAGCGACACGCCCATCTGGGCGTAGACGTACATCACGAATCCGGAGCAGTCGAAGCCCGACGGGCTCGAGCCGCCGTAGACGTACGGAATTCCGAGGTATTGCATCGCGATCCCGACGACGCCGCCGTACTTGGCAGCCGGAGCCGCGGGCAGCACGGTCGGCGCGGCCGGCTCCGAGGTCGAGGGCTCGGAGGCCGCCAGGTCGGGGATCAGCGGCTGCGGTGCCGCGAGGCGGGCCCGCGCCTGTGCGGCAAGCTGCGCCTGGCGCCTCTGCTCCGCAGCGCGGATCGCCGCGATCTCGGACTTGATCGACGAGAGCATCCGCTGCCGCTCGACGAGCTTGCTCTCGATCGATGCCTTGTGGGCGGCGCGCTCGGCGACGAGCTCGGCCTGCCGGTCACGTGCGTGCCGTAGTCGCGCCCGCGCTCGACGCATGTCGCCACGGAACCGGGTGACGTCGGTGAGCACGTCGGAGTCCTGCTCCGAGACGCGCGATACCGTCTCCAGACCGTCGAGCAGATCCTCCAGGCTCTGCGAGCCCACGAGCACGTCGAGGGTCGAGTCGTTCTGGTCGGTCGTGTAGATGGCGACCATCCGGTTCGCGAGGACCTTCTGGGCGGTACCGAGGTTCTCGGCCGCGATCCGGAGGTTCACCCGGTTCTCCTTGAGGTCGCCCCTGATCGCGTCGAGACGCTCGTTCGCCAGGTTGTACGCGTCGACCGCGTGCCCGAGCGACCCGTCGAGCGCCTGGATCTGCGCCATCACCGACTCCGCTTGGGCTTGCTTGGACGAGACGGAGGCAGGCTCAGCGGTCGCGCCGCCAGCCACTGCGAGAGCGGCGAGAAACGAAACGGTGATGACTGCTAGCTGAGACCTACGCATCCATGAGGCCGCCCCGAAAACCCGGCTGCCCACGCCCGAGCAGGGGCCCGGAACGGCACAAGCTCGGCACCCTAACAACGGTTCCGGACAGCCGCAAACGGGGTTAGGCAAAAGCTGTGGTAGGGTCGCCGTCTCGTGCGCGGGCCAGGGAGGGGGTTGCGAACGCTTGGCGCCGTCGTGCTCTGCGGAGTTGCGGTCGGCGCATCTCTCGCCGCCGGCGGCGGCGCGCAGACCCCTGACGACCTCGAGGCGCAGGCAGATGCCCTTCGCGCACGCAACGAGTCCCTCGCCGCCGGCTCCCAGTCCGCCTTCGCGAGCCTGACCACGATCGAGAGCCGCCTCGCCCAGGCGAAGGCCGAGCTGGCGTCTTTCCGGGCGCGTTCGGCGGAAGTGGGGGCGCAGCGGCGCGCGGTGGGCCGGCAGCTGGCGATCACGCGGTCTGCCGTCCACCTCACACGGACGGCGCTCGCGAGACGGCTTCAGAACCTGTACGAGGAGGGGAGCCCCGACGTGCTTGCCGTCGTCCTCGGCGCGGGGTCGCTCGACGAGGCGCTGAGCGCGGTGGAGACGCTCGATCTCGCCGCTCGGCAGGACGAGGAGCTCATCCGACACGCCCGTGGCGCGGCGACCAGGCTGGCCCGCCTGGGACGGTCGCTCGCCGCGAAGCAACGGGAGCTCGACCAGCTCGCGGCCGTCAAAGCCGCCGCCACGGCTTCGCTCGTGAGCGCGCGGGCCGAGCGGCTCCGGACGATTGCAGCCCTCCGTGCCACGAGATCGGCCAACCTCGGCCGGATCGCCCGACTGGACGAGCAGGCCCGCACCCTCGCCTCCGCCCAGTCGTCGCCGCCGACCCCGGTCGTCACACCCGGCGCGCCGAGCCTGCCCGCCGGACCGGCCTCGGCGGGCGTCCGCTCGCTGACCGTCGTTGCGACCGGCTATGCCCTCCCCGGACGAACCGCGAGCGGCAGACCCGTCGGTTGGGGCGCCGTGGCGGTCGATCCGTCGGTGATCCCGATGGGCTCGCGGATCGCGATCCCCGGTTACGGGATGGGCGTCGCTGCCGACACCGGCGGCGCGATCGTGGGTGCCAGGATCGACCTCTGGTTCCCGTCCGTCGCGCAGGCTCTCGAGTGGGGAACCCGCACGGTGACGGTGACCGTGTATCCGAATTAGACAGGTGGGCGCTGTGCCCCGAGAATACGACCCCGTGACCATGGCGACCGATCCCGCCAATCGCTCGGAAGGTCTTAGCCCCGACCTCCTTCGGGTGATGCTGGTCGACGACCACGACCTGTTCCGGACCGGCCTACGAAACCTGCTGGAGGAGCAGGGTGTCCACATCGTCGCCGAGGCTCCCGACGGAAGCCAGGCCCTTCAGCTCGTCCGCGAACTGGCGCCCGACGTCGTCGTGATGGACCTGAACATGCCCGGGATGAACGGCATCGAGGCGACGCGGGAGATCACCCGGCTCGCGCCTCTCACGCGCGTGCTCGTCCTGACCATCTCGGACCAGGACGGCGACGTGATGGACGCGATCCTCGCCGGCGCCTGTGGCTATCTGATGAAGGACTCCTCGATCCAGGACTTGATGCAGGGAATCCGCGCCGCGGCGGTCGGCGAGTCGCTGATCTCGCCGCACATCGCGACCAAGGTCCTTCAGCGGGTCCGGGCGGCGAGTGTGGAAGCCGGAGGCGGCGTGACGCGGCCGGAGCTCTCCGACCGCGAGACCGAGGTTCTGCGGCTGATCGCAAACGGCAAGGACAACGCCGAGATCGCCCGGGAGCTGCACATCAGCCCGAAGACGGTCAAGAACCACATCTCGAACATCCTGATGAAGCTGCAGATCGAGAACCGCATCCAGGCGGCGGTCTACGCCGTCAGGAGCGGGCTGGTCTAAGCGACTTTCGCTTCGGCCGCTTCCGTGCGGAGGGCGGCGAGGAGGCTCCTCAGCGCCGCAAGATCGCGCTTCGCGCGGGCCAGGTGGCGGGCCGTCCTCGAGAGCTCCTTCGCCTGCTGCTCGCTGCTTCCGTGGTCGAGCTCTGCGACCAGCGTCCCGATCGAACGCTCCAGCCGCGCGCATTCCGCGTCGAGCTTGAGCGCCCAGGCATAGCCGTCCGTGAGGGTCTCCTCTAGGCGCGCACGTCCTGGGTTGCGGCCGCTCTCGAGTGAGCGCAGGAGGTTTTCCAGACGACTTGTGACGGCTGCGAGCTGATGTGACATTGACGTCTCCCGAGTTGCTGGCTCGATTATCTGCCCCGCGCCGGTCATTGCCTATAGGCCGACCGGCCCATCTTTCGGGCCGGTAGGACCTAGGAGGGTTTGGGGGAGCGTTGCTCGTCGTTGGGCACCGATGGTCGTTCCGAGGCAAGGACGCAGGGAGCACCCGTATCAGCCCGATACGGGTGCGACTGAGGACGCCGCCTCGGGGCGAGCAGCGCGTGTCCGACGGCACAGCCACGTTCCGCCAAGCCCTCCTAGAATGAATCGGTGCCGCGCCGAGCCCTCGCCGTCCTCGCCGTGTGCGCGACGGCCGCACTCGTCGCCGCGACAGCGCCTGCGAAAACAACGAAGCCGGCCCTTGCGACCAAGCTCGCCAAGGCTCTTTCCGTTCCGCACGTCAGGGCCAGCCAGTCGGGTGCGGTCGCCTTCGACCTCGCTTCCGGCCGTACGGTCTTCCTGCGGCATCCGACGCTCTCGCTCGTCCCCGCCTCGAACGCGAAGCTGGCGGTCGCGTACGCGTCGCTGGCAGCCCTCGGACCGGATTTCCGCATCGACACGATGGTCTTCGGCGAGGGGCAGCTCGCCGGATCCACGTGGAACGGCGACCTCGTCCTCAAGGGATTCGGCGATCCGACGCTCTCGCGCGGGGATCTCCGTGCTCTCGCCCGTCAGATCAGGGCGCAAGGAATCCGTCAGGTGACGGGCGGCGTGGAGGCGGACGAGTCCTACTTCGACTCGCGCCGCACCGGGCCAGCCTGGCGATCGCACTACTACATCAACGAGTCTCCGCCACTGTCCGCGCTGACCGTCGACCGAGCTCGCTTCCGCGGGTACGTCACGCGCGACCCGGCAATTGCGGCAGCAACCCAGTTCCGCCTCGCGTTGCGGGCGGCCGGCGTCGGCGTTCGCGGTCGGGTCGTCATGGGCGCCGCAGACCCGGTCGCGACGCAACTGGCGGCCACCACGTCCGCTCCGCTCGCCCGGATCGTCGCGTTCATGAACCGAGAGAGCGACAATTTCACGGCCGAGCTCCTGCTGAAGCAGCTCGGCGCGGTGGACGGGGTTGCGGGAACGAGCACGGCCGGAGCGGAGGCGATACGGCGTGCGCTCGCGGAGGCCGCAGTACCGCTGGCGGGCGTGCGGATCGTCGACGGTTCTGGCCTCTCGCCGAGGAACCGGCTCACGGCAGCCGCGGTCATCGGCATCCTCGTCGTCGCCTGGAACGATCCCGCGCTGGGGCCTCACTTCGTCCGCTCGCTCGCCGTCGCCGGCGTGAACGGGACGCTGGAAGACCGAATGGAGCGGCCGCCTGCCCGCGGGGCGGTGCTGGCGAAGACAGGGACGCTGCGCGAATCCTCCGCGCTCTCGGGTTTCGTGCGGGGGCGGTGGGCCTTCGCGGTGATCCAGAACGGCCGGCCCGTGTCGCAGTTCTGGGCCCGCAAGGCCCAGGACCGGTTCGCGTCGGTCCTAGCGGCGCAGTAGCTCCGCCAGCTCGGCTTCGTCCAGCAGCGGCACGCCGGAGCTCTGCGCTTTGGTGAGCTTCGACGCGCCGGGCTCCTCGCCGACGATGAGGCCCGACGTCTTCTTCGAGACCGAGCTCGTGACCTTCGCGCCGCGGGCCTCCAGCTCGGCCTGGGCCTGATCGCGCGACCAGTTCTCGAGCGTCCCGGTGATGACGAACGTCTGCCCGGTCAGCGGGCCCTCGGGCGGGCGGTCCTCCTCCCCGGACTCGAACCGGAGACCCAGCTCTCGCAGCTCGTCCACGAGCCGCGTGTTGTCCTCCTCCGAGAACCACTCGACGATCTTCTCCGCGCGCTCGGGCCCGAGACCCTCGACCTCCGTGATGTCCTCCTGGGCGGCGGCCGCGAGCCGGTCGACGGAGCCGAAGTGGCGGGCGAGGTTCTGCGCCGTCACCCAGCCCACGTCGGGGATGTTCAGCCCGTAGAGGACACGACGGAAGGGGATCTGCCTCGAGGCCTCGATCGAGGAAATCACATTCGTCGCGCTCTTCTCCTGGAAGCCCTCCAGCTCGAGGAGCTGCTCCTTCGTGAGCCGGTAGAGATCGGGCAGCGAGCGGACGAGCCCGAGGTCCCAGAGCCGGCGAACAAGCTGCTCGCCGACGCCCTCGATGTCCGCGGCGGACATGACCCAGTTGTTCAGCGTCTCGAGGCCCCGAGAGGGGCAGGCCCGGTTCGGACAGCGGTGCATCACCTCGCCTTCCGGCCTCACGACCTCGACTCCGCACAGCGGGCAGTGGGTCGGCATCTTGAACCGGCGAGTGCCCTTGCGATGGACTCCCGCGGGGCCGACGATCTGTGGGATCACGTCGCCGGCGCGCTGGACGATCACGTCGTCGCCCTGGCGGATGTCCTTCCGGTTGATGTCCTCCTCGTTGTGGAGCGTGGCGCGGGAGACCGTGACGCCGCCGACCTCGACGGGCTCGAGCATCGCCCAGGGATTCAGTGCGCCCGTCCGCCCGACGCGGATCAGGATCTTGTTCAGTCGCGTCGTCGCCGTCATCGGCGCCCACTTGTAGGCGCGCGCCCACCTGGGCCGGTCGTGGAGCGCGCCGAGCGCGCGCTGGTGCTCGAGCGAGTCGACCTTGATCACGATCCCGTCGATCTCGTAGTCGAGCTCGATGCGTTTCCGCTCCCACTCGGCGCAGCGCTTCGCGACCGCTTCGATCGTTTCGAGCCGCTCGGCGTGCGGGTTCGTGCGAAAGCCGCGCTCGCGGAGCCACTCGAGGAGCTCCCACTGGCTCTCGAACTCGACGCCTTCGCGGTGACCGGCGCCGTAGACCCAGATCGAGAGCGGTCGGTCGGCCGTGATCTGGGAGTTCTTCTGGCGGAGCGACCCGGCCGACGCGTTTCGCGGGTTCGGGGCCGTCTTCTTGCCCTCGGCGACCAGGCGCTCGTTGAACGCGTTGAAGCCGGAGAGCGGCATGTAGACCTCGCCGCGAACCTCGAGCACCGCCGGCGGGTCGTCGCCGCGGAGCCGGAGCGGGATCGACGGAATCGTCCGGAGGTTGGTCGTCACGTCCTCGCCTTGGCGGCCGTCACCTCTCGTGGCGCCGCGCGAGAGCACGCCGTCCTCGTACACGAGCGAGATCGCGGAGCCGTCGATCTTCGGCTCGATCACCCAGGCGACCTCCTCAGGGGGGACGTCGAGCCGCTTGCAGACGTCCTGGGCCCACTTCTGCAACGTCTCGTCGGTCGTCACCTTCTCGAGCGAGCCCATCGGCGAGAGGTGCTCGACCTTCTGGAACCTCTCGGATGGCGGTGCGCCAACCCGGTGCGTCGGTGAGCTCGGGTCGTCGAGCTCCGGATGCTCGGTCTCGAGCTCCTTCAGCTCGTCGTAGAGCCGGTCGTACTCGGCGTCCGTGATCTCCGGATCGTCGAGCACGTGGTAGCGGTAGAGGTGGTGGTCGAGCTGCTTGCGCAGCTCCTCGACGCGCTCGGCGGCGTCGGCGCGGGTACGGGTCGCCATGGCGCCGATCGTATCCGGCGGCGGGATTCGCGACGATCGCGTTGAATGACGCGCAGCAGGCGGATTGCCTCTCCCCCCGCCTGCGGAGTCCCGGCGGTTGGCTGCAGACCGGCCGGGACTCTTTTTCGGGCGCCGACCGCGCGAGGGAATGTCCCTCGGGCCCGGCTCGCGGCGACACGGCAATCGCGACGAATGGGTGTCAGTACTGCACGCGCTCGAGGTACAGCCCCCAGGGAGGTGCTGTACTTCCGGCGTCTTCACGGCCGTGGCCACCGGTTAGGAGCCGCTCGAGCTCCGCCGGCCGTTGCTCGACCATGGTCCCGACCAGGGTACGAACCATGTGCCGGAGGAAGCTTTCCGCCTCGATCTCGAGCTCGAGCGCATCGCCGCGACGATGCCACGCCGCCCGCTTCACGGCGCGGACGAAGACCTTGTGCTGCGTCCCGGCCGGTGTGAACGCCCGGAAGTCGTGCTTGCCGAGCAGGAGATCGGCCGACTCCGCAAGCGCCTGCTCGTCGAGTGGTCGCGGATACCACCAACTGCGCCGCTCCTCGAACGGCGAGCGCTCGCGGCGCCGGTAGATCCGGTACCGATAGGCCCGCGACCGAGCCGCATGGCGCGCATGGAAGTCCGCCGGCGCCTCCTCCGCCGACACGACTGAGATATCCGGGGGAAGCTCCGCATTCAGCGCGTCCGCCGCGCGTGCAGCCGGCGGCCCGCCCTCCACCTCGACCGACGCGACATTCCCGAGCGCGTGCACCCCGGTGTCGGTGCGCCCCGCGATCACGAGCTCGCCCCAGCGGGGATACACCGACTCGAGCCCCGCTCGAACTTCGCCTTCGACGGTGCGCAGCCCAGGCTGCGCGGCCCAGCCGCGGAAGCCGGTGCCGTCGTACTCGAGTGTGAGCTTGAGACGCGTCTCTACGCCGTCGGCGCGACGGCCTGCTCTTCGGGCTCGCGCTCCCGCACCGGCCGCGCGACCGGAGCCGGCGGCACGTAGTCCACGAACTCGAGGTAGGCCATCTCGGCCGCGTCGCCCGCCCGCGGCCCGATCTTGGTGATCCGTGTGTAGCCGCCGGGCCGATCCGTGAACCGCGGCGCGACCTCGGCGAAGAGGATGTGCACGACGTCGTTCGAGCGGAGATACGCAAGCGCCTGCCTACGGGCGGCAAGATCGCCGCGCCGCCCGAGCGTGATCATCTTCTCGGCGATCGGCCTGACCGCCTTCGCCTTGGCGACGGTGGTCTTGATCCGCCCGTGCTCGATCAGCGAGCCGGTCAGGTTCGAGTACAGCGCCTTGCGGTGCGCCGAGTCGCGGCCGAGCTTCTTTCCGGAGCGATGGTGGCGCACCGCGGCAGTCCTACAGGGAGTCGTCGCCGCGCAGGTTGAGACCGTGCGTGGCGAGCGTCTCCTTGACCTCTTCGATCGACTTCTTGCCGAAGTTGGGGATGGCGGCGAGCTCACCCTCCGACTTCGTCACGAGGTCGCCGATCGTCTCGATTCCGACGCGCTTCAGGCAGTTGTACGACCGGACGCCGAGCTCGAGCTCCTCGATCGGGAAGTTCTCCATCCCGTGCGCGAGCGGCGCCTCGGCCGCTGCGGTCTGAGCCGCTGCAGCCTCGCCGAAGCCCTCGATCTTCTCGATGTCGGTGAAGATCGCGAGCTGCCGGATCAGGATGTCGGCGGCCTCGCCGATCGCCTCGCGGGGATCGACCGAACCGTCCGTGGTGACATCCAGCGTCAGCTTGTCGTAGTCGGTGCGCTGACCGACGCGTGCGGCCTCGACGTCGTACGAGACGCGCCGCACGGGCGAGAAGAGCGAGTCGATCGGGATGACGCCGATCGTGTGCTCGGGCCCGCGGTTGAGCTCGGCCGGGACGTAGCCGCGGCCGCGGCCGATCGTCATCGTCAGCTCGAGCCGGCCCTTGTCGGACAGGTTCGCGATCACGAGGTCCGGGTTCAGGATCTCGAGGTCGGCGGGTGCCTCGATGTCGCCGGCAGTGACCGTGCCCGAGCCGCGCTTGTTGAGGCGCACCTCGATCTCGGGCGACTCGCCGTGGAGCCGCGCGACGAGGTTCTTCAGCGCCGAGATGATGTCGACGACGTCCTCACGGACGCCGGGCAGCGTCGTGAACTCGTGCGCGACGCCCTCGATCTTCACCGAGGTGACCGCGGCGCCCTCGAGCGACGAAAGCAGCACGCGGCGCAGCGAGTTACCGAAGGTGTGGCCGAATCCGCGGTCGAGCGGCTCGATCACGAAGACACCGCGGCGCTCGTCGACTTCCTCGTGGACGATCCGCGGAATCTGGAAATCCATCAGGCTGGTGCGTGTAGCCAAAGCGATCCTTCCGGTCGTTACTTCGAATAGAGCTCGACGATGAGCTGTTCCTGGACGGGCGTGTCGATCTCGCTCCGCTCGGGCCACTTGAGCACCTTGCCGGTGAGGCTCTCGTGGTCGGCCTGGAGCCACGGGGCGACGGAGGCCGTGAGGTCGGTCGCGTCCCGGATCACCTGCTCGGCGGAGCTGCCGGGCGCCATTGTGACGATGTGGTCGGGCTTGACCTGGAAGCTCGGGATGTTCACGCGCCGGCCGTTGACCTGGAAGTGGCCGTGGCGCACAAGCTGGCGCGCCTGCGCGCGTGAGGCCGCGAAGCCGAGGCGGTAGACGACGTTGTCGAGCCGGGTCTCGAACAGACGCAGGAGGTTCTCGCCCGGCGCGCCCGTCCCCCGGCTCGCTTTCTCGTAGGTCCGGCGGAACTGCTTCTCGAGCAGG
>DASZEE010000145.1:0-8318 GCA_035941215.1 Gaiellaceae bacterium | reverse complement strand
AAGGTCGTCCGGTCGTGGCCGACGCTGACAACGACGAGCGCGGAGCTCCCGGCCTCGACGCCACCCTCGGTCTCGGGCGCGAGCGCACGCAGGATCGCGAACGCCTCGAGGTCGATGCCGGCCAGCCGGATCCCGGCCTTCTTGCAGGCGGCCGTGTACCGGTCGACAAGGTCGCGGTAAGCGACGACAAGCAGGACGCGATACTTCCTGTGACCCTCGCCGTCGGTGTACTCACCGAGGATGTGGTAGTCGAGCACTGCCTCCTCGAGCGGGATCGGAAGCACTTCCTGCGCCCGGTAGCGGATCGCGTTCGCGAGCTGCTTTGTGTCGTCGATGCCGCCGATCTCGAACATCCGGACGCCGACCCGGTTGTTGGAGATCCCGAGCCGGACGTTCTGGCGCGGCAGCTTGTTCTTCTTGAAGAAGTGGCGCAGCGCGGCGGCGAGCGAGTCCGGGTCGCGCAGCTCTCCACCGACGACGACGCCGTGCTCGAGGTCCTCGCGGGCCACGTGCATCACCTGCGCGCCGCCGTTGTTCACGACCTGGGCGGCGGCGATCTGGGACGCGCCGACCTTGAGGCCGACGAGCTTCTTCTTGCGGCCGACGGACGCGCCGCCGTGACGCTTCGCCTTGGTTGCGACGGGCTTCGGCGCCTTGTCGCGCTTCCGGCGCTGCTCCTTCGGCGGCTGCTCGGCCTTGGGCTTGCGGCCGAAGAGCGGCTTGCGCTCCTTCTTCGGCTTCTCCGCCTTCGGCTCCGCGGGGGCCGCGCTCTTCGTCTTCTTCCGCCCAGGGAGCAGGTCCGAGAGCTTGATCTCCTTCTTCAGGTCCACGTCAGGCTCCCGCAACCCTGAGGCCGCTGGCTGCCGCGAGCTGTTGCTGCTGCTCGGGCTCGAGGCTCGCCCGCTCGATCAGGCCGAGCAGCTGCTCCGCCCGGCTCGAGCGCGAAAGCGCCATCTCCTGGTTGATCACGCCGCGGAGCACGAGCTCGGCGAGCGACTGCTCGAGCGTCATCATCCCGCGGGCGGTTCCGGTCTGCATGATCGAGTAGACCTGCTCGACCTTCGCCTGGCGGATCAGGTTCCTGACGGCGTCGTCGGGAAAGAGGATCTCGACGGCGGGCACGCGGCCGTGGCCGTCGGCGGTCGGGATGAGCGCCTGGGTGACCACGCCCTGGAGCGAGCCGGCGATCTGCGTCCGGATCTGCCCCTGCTGCGCGGCCGGGAAAACGTCGATGAGACGGTCGACCGTCGACGAGGCGTCCTGCGTGTGGAGCGTGGCGAAGACGAGGTGGCCGGTCTCGGCGGCGGTGAGCGCCGTCGAGATCGTCTCGAGGTCGCGCATCTCGCCGAGGAGGATCACGTCGGGGTCTTGGCGGAGCGCCCCGCGGAGGGCATCCGCGAACGTGGTCGCGTCGGGGCCGATCTCCCGCTGGTTGACGACGCAGTTCTTGTGCCTGTGGAGGAACTCGATCGGGTCCTCGATCGTGATGATGTGATCCGACCGGGTCCGGTTGATCTCGTCGATGAGCGCCGAGAGCGTCGTCGACTTCCCGGAGCCCGTGGGGCCGGTGACGAGGACGAGACCGCGGGGCTTCGCGCAGAGACCGTAGAGCGAATGAGGCATCCCGAGCTCCTCGAGCGTCTTCAGCTCGGTCGGGATCAGGCGGAATGCGCCGGCGAGGCTCTCGCGCTGCGAGTAGAGGTTCACGCGGAAGCGGGCCACACCGGGGATCGAGTACGACATGTCCAGCTGTCGGTTCAGCTCGAGCTGCTTCTGCTGCTCGGTGGACGTGATCCGGTAGAGGAGATGCCTTGTGTCCTCGGCGCTGAGCACGGGCAGGTTCTCCATCCGATGGAGGTGCCCACGCAGCCGCAAGACCGGCTTGGATCCGACGGTCACGTGCAGATCGGAGGCGTTGTGCGCCACCATCTGCTCGAGCAGGGTGTCAATCGAGAAGGCGTCCGGCATGGATCCCTCGGGCGAGCTATCGGCAGGTTTCATCGGTTTCTTGAACCACCGTTTTCTACGAACTCGAGCGCCGTCACGCGGGCGGCCACGAGGCGCGGGCGAGGCGTCGTTCCGTCGATCAGATCGGCCCTCTCGATTCGGACGCGGAGGGGCGGAATCGGATTTCCGGCGGCAGGAATCCTGAGCTCGAGCGGCGCGCCCGGAGCGAGCTGCGCGGTGCGCCGAACGGGGCCGGCCTCGGCCTCGACCTTGCGGCCTTCGCGGCCATCCGGAAGCTCGAGCCGAACCCGGTACTCGCCGCTGCGCGCCTCCGGCCAGACTGCGTAGGTCAGGACGCCTCGGGCCCAACGGTCGGCGTAGAGACCCTCGGCGAAGGAGCGCAGCCGGAGGCGGCCATCGGTCCGGTAGAGGGTCAGCCCGGCCGCGGGAGTGGTCAACCGCTCGCCCTCGAGCTCGATTTGGCTCGCGTACTCGTTGACGACCAGGTGGCGACTCTCGACCGGCTCAAGGGCGGCAGAGACCATCCCGTCCGCGCCGATCCCGACCTGTGTATACGGCAGGGGATCATCGTCGACGCCGCCGAGGTGGTACGTCCGGCCGACGTTCCGGTTCCAGGACTCGAGCAACCAGCCGGCGTGGAGTGAGCCTCCGGGAAGGACGAGGACGTCCGCCTCGATCCCCGTTCGGTCGAGCCAGTCCTTCTGCGCAGGCGCGAGCGAGTCTGCCGCGCTTCGTGTCATCCGCCGGTCACCGCTGTACGCCGCGACGCCGATCGCAAAGGCGAGGACGACCGAGACGGCCGCGACCGCGCCGCCGAACCGGCGGAGTGGCACGGCTGCCACGACGAGAGCGGCGAGCAGGCCGGCCGTTCCGAAGAGCGCCGCCGCATCGCCCGGCGAGAGGCTCCGCCCGACGACCTCGACGGCCGATAGCGTCGGCGAGTCGAATGAGAACGCCGAGGCGAGCGAGCTGAAGGGGACGGCGAGCGCGAGGCCTCCGAGCGCAATCGCGGCCCCGGCGTACAACCGCCGGCGCGGCGCACCGCGCTCGAGGTACAGGAAGAACGCCGCGAACAGAAGCGGAACGGCGTAGAACGCGTACCGCTCCATCGGCCGATCTGCCTCGCCGGAGGCGATCAGGCCCGCCTGGAGCGGGAGAACGGCCAGCAGGATCGCCGACATGACTCCGAAGGCCGCCTCGGCCCGCCGGCGAGGTCGCGCGATCGCGTAGCCCAGCCCGAGCACGGCACCGGGGACGACGAGCATCCCGGCGGCAAAGGGGAGCAGGGCCGCAGTCCATCCGCTCCAGCGCAGTGTCTCGAGCGCCGGGTAGTCCAACTCGCGGGCGCCGCTGTAGAAGCCGAGCACTGTCGCGCCACCGACCATGCCCGCAACCACGAGGAGCCCGAGAGCGGACAGCGCGAACACGTGCCGCCGAACCGGCCGGCCGACGAGCAAGATCGTGAGCACGAAGGCGATCGGCAGGACGACGAACTGGGCCCGCGTCAGCACGGCGGCTCCCAGGACGAGCACGGCAAGGGCGTCCCAGCGCAGGGACGGCTCGGCAACCGCACGCACGGCGACGAACACGGCGAGCAGGAAGACCGGGAATGCGAGCGCCTCCGAGGTCAGGTACGAGTGGTAGAGCAGACCGCCGCCGGCGACCGTCGCTGCCGCGACGCCGAATGCATACGTGGGTCGGACGAAGAGCCGTGCGAGCGCCCACGCCGGAAAGACGGCGGCGCACATCAGCAAGGCGTTCAGCGCCTTCGCGGCTCCGAACGCCGCGGCGCCGTCAAGCAGCCACACCGGCGACTGCACCAGCGCGGGCAGGAATGACGGGAAGAGGAAGTGCTCGCCGCGGACCGTCAGTCCGTCGCCGGCCGCGAGGCTTCGCGCGAGCTCCGAGAACATCAGCTCGTCGGTGAAGACGGCGGGAGTCGCGTGGCCGAGCGACTGGACCCAGTGGTAGATCGCCGCGACGCCGAAGAGACCGAGCAGGGCCGGCAACCAGTTCCGAGACCGATCCGCGCGCAGCTCGGGCCGGGGGATCGGCCGAGAGACAGGTCGCTGAACGGTGACGCTCACACCCGCTCCGTCGGCAGCGCAGCCGGAGCGCGGCGCGGCTCGGACGAGCAGACGATCGGCGTGACGCGCGCCTCGCTCGCCTGCGCGCTGACGACGCGCGTCCCGACGAACCCGCGGACGCTCGAGAGGTAGGTGACGTGCCACGCCACTCGGGAGCAGACGTCGAAAGTGACGGTCTGCGGCCGGTTCGGCTCGAGCCGAACTGCACGGAGGGGCTTGCCCAGCTCCTGGAAGCGAATCGTCATGCCTTCGGCGGCGGGAGGCGCCGCAAGGGTCAGGCTGACCCGGCGCCCGATGGGCTCACCCCGGCGCTCGGGCCAGAGATACATCCGGCCGGCACCGGCCAGCCAGCCATCGCTGTACCGGCCGGCGAGGTAGAGCGAGAGCCGAGCCGATCCGTTCGGGCGCCAGAGCGTGTACGACTGCGAGGACGCGAGCGCCTTTGCGCCCGCAAGCGTGATCGTCCCGCCGTAGCCGTCCACGAGGACTGGGCCCTCGACGGCGCGCTTTCCTTCGAGCAGTCGCCCATCGGGCGCGACGGTCAGCCTGGGAGAGGCGAAGTGGTCGACCTCGCCGGCGCCGGGCAGAAGCACGACTCGGCGGATGGAGCGATTCCAGAAGAGCTGCTCCATCGCCTCGGTGCGAACGCCGTCGGGCGCGCGAACCATCGTGACGTCCCCCACGCCCGCTCGATCCACCCACGACGGCTCGTCCGGGAGGTAGGCCGCGCGCACGCCGTCGGCGTTGCGGGTGTCGAAGACGACCGCGCCGGCCGAGGCAGCAGTGGTGGCTGCGAGGGCGACGGCGAGGGCGACGGGCGTGCCGATGGACGGCCTCGCGGAGAGCAGGATCAGGGCGACACCGAAGACAGCCGCGGCGGCGGCGATCAAGAGCGAGCCGGAGCCTGGGCTCCCGGCCGCCTCCTCGAGCCGGAACGCGGCGAGCAGGAACGGCGACTGCGACTTCCCCTCGGCCGCGGTGAACCCGGCGAGCGGAACCTGGGCCGAGGCCGCGATCAGCAGCGAGACGAGCAGCGCGAGGTGGTTTCGGGCGGGCCAGCCGCGAGCGGCGTAGGCGCAGAACGCCAGGACCGCGAGCGGAAGGACGTAGAAGACGTACCGCTCCTGCGCCTGGTCGACACGGCCTGCGAGGCCGGACTCGAGGAGGAGCGCCGCAGTCGTGGTCACGAAGAGGGCGCCGAATGCGAGCTCGAGCCTGGAGCGGGGCCGCCCGAGCGCAAGTGCCAGGCCGAGCAGCGCGCCCGGCACCAGGATCCAGCCCGACGAGTACGCAAGCACGAATGCGTTCAGCCCGACGCGCTCCGCGAGCTCAACCGGGTCCACGCGGCCGTCGAGCACTCCCTGGTAGAGGCCGAGCACGCGCTTCACCCCGACAAGCGCGACGAGAAGGCCGGCGGCGCCGAAGAGCCCGAGCGGCAGCGCCTGCTCGCGAAGCGTCGCCCGCAGGCGCCGCTCGCGGAGGCCGACGATCAGGACAGCGGCGACGAAGCAGAACGGAAGCACGGCGAACTGCGCCCGGGCGAAAGCCGTCAGCCCTGCCAGGACGACGAAGGCGACGCCGTTCCGCCGGCGCGGCTCCGCAATGGCGAGCGAGCCGGCAAGCACGGATCCGACAAAGAGCGGATACGCGAAGGGCTCGGCCATCACCCACGAGGCGAAGAGCAGGTCCGGGACGGCGAGAGACAGCGCGGCTGCCGCGAGCGCCGTCGAGCGCCCGAGCCCGAGCTTCCGGGCGAGGACGAACACCGGCACGCCGACGAGCGACATCGCGACGGCCCCGATCGCCTGGGTCAGCCGGTACGAGATCCAGACGTCGCTCGCGAGCCAGGTGGGCGCGGTGAGGATCGGCTGGAGGAGCGACGGAAACACTGCGTCGGCTCCGCGAATCGTCGGCCGGCCGGTCTCGACGAGCGACCGCGCCATCTCCGCATAGAGGTACTCGTCGGCGAAGTAGCTGGGTGTCGCGCGGAGCCAGCCGACCGCGAGGCGAACGGCGACCGAGAGCCCGATCAGCCCGGCGAGCAGGGAAATCGCGGCGGCGTCGATTCGGGCGACGAGACGTTCGCGCCGGAGGACGCGCGCAGGCAAAGAGGTGGGCGCCGCAACCACTGTGCTCCTATCGGCGGCGACGCCCTATCCCTCAAATGAGATGCTCGACCGCCTAAATGAGAAAGGGCGCCGAAGCGCCCTCTCTCGCGTCATGCACAGACGATGGAACTAGCAGGCAGCAGCCTCGAGATCGGCAGCCGGCCCGTTCTTCCGCCACGTCTTGCCGCCGACGTCGCTCTGGACGCAGTACGTCGAGCTCGTCGCGGTCGGGATCGTGATGTTCTTGATTCCCTGGTCATACGTGGACTGCATGAACGCCGGCGTGGCGCCCGCGTAGGTGTTGTAGTCGGCGAAGAACGCCTCCATCGCCGGGATCGCAGCACGCACGTTCGCCTTGGCGGCCGAATCGTTCGCCCGGTCGCGGAACTTCATGTACGACGGAACGGCGATCGCGAGCAGGATGCCGATGATGATGATCACGACCAGGAGCTCGATGAGGGTGAAACCGCCCTCACGATCGCTCCGGTTGATCCGATTGCGCAGACTTGTCAGCAACTTTCCTCCTGAATCCGAAGTGGACGTCCCCTCTATCGGGCGACGCGGCGAGGACTTGAATCCCCCAAAAGCGAGGGGGCGCTCTCGCGCCCCCTCGGAGTCGAACGTCAAGCTGCTGGAACTAGCAGGCCAAGGCCTCGAGATCGGCAGCCGGGCCGTCCTTCCGCCACGTCTTGCCGCCGACGGCGCTCTGGACGCAGTACGTCGAGCTCGTCGCGGTCGGGATCGTGATGTTCTTGATCCCCTGGTCATACGTGGACTGCAGGAACGCCGGAGCGGCGCCCGCATACGTGTTGTAATCGGCGAAGAACGCCTCCATCGCCGGGATCGCAGCACGCACGTTCGCCTTGGCGGCCGAATCGTTCGCCCGGTCGCGGAACTTCATGTACGACGGGACGGCGATCGCGAGCAGGATGCCGATGATGATGATCACGACCAGGAGCTCGATGAGGGTGAAACCGCCCTCACGGTTGCTCCGGTTGATCCGGTGGTTCAGCTTGGAAAGCATGGTCCTCCTTCGTGGTGCAAGGTCGGTGGCTCGCGGGCTGTATCGGCCGGCGTAGGGGTCGGGCGAATGGCGCGTTTGGGGGATCCCCTCACCCCTTTTGAGTGAGGAACTCACCCACGGCGCCCTCGTGCGTTAAGGAGGGGGCGCTTGCTGCCGATAGCCGACCTGTATGTCGCTGCGGCTGCCGACTCGTACTCTTGTGCCTGTTCTCGTCCTCGCCGTTCTCGGCGGGATCGTCGCGACCTTCATAGTCGCGCGGCCCCCGTCCTCGGCAGGCGACGAGACGCCGAGCCTCGTGCGCCCCAAGCTCGCCAAGCCGGCTCCGGTGAAGAAGCCGGTGGCTGCGAAGGTGAAGGCTCCGGCCAAGCCGGCCGCGAAGCCGAAGCCCGCGCCCGTCCCGCTGGCGAAGCCGAAGCCCGTTCAGCCGGCCGCGCCCGCGGTCGACGACAACGGCCTTCCAAGGGTTCTGTCCGCCGCGCTCGCCGGCAATCGCGTCGTCGTCGTCGGCCTGCACGACCCGGATTCGGCCATCGACCGGATGGCGCTCGCCGAGGCCCGCGCAGGTGCGCAGGCAGCCGGCGCCGGGTTCGTCGCGATCAACGTCTTCGCCGAAGCGCAGTCTCGCCCCCTCCTCGAGCTCCTCGGCGCCCTGGAGAACCCCGGGATCCTCGTCTACCGCAAGCCCGACGTGCTCTTCGCGCGGATGAGCGGCTTCGCCGACAGCGAGACGGTCGCCCAGGCGGCCGCCAACGCACGCCAATGAGCGGCGCACAGCGCCTGAAGACGGCACGGAAGGACGGCCGCCAGGTCGTCACCCTCCGGCGCGACCAGTCCGACGGCCAGGTCGTCGTGAACTGCGAGGTCTATCCGGTGAACAGCCTGCGGGTGGAGCCCATCCGCCCCGGCCCGTACGTCTTCCACTCCGAGGAAGAGGCGACGACCTTCGTCGAAGAGACGTCGCGCGCCTTGGAGTACCTGGGCTGCACGGTTTCGTAGCCCGCTTCGCGGGCTCCTCGCTTCGCTGAAAGTCTCACGACTTTCAGCGACCTTCCGGAAGCCGGGCGGCGCGTCGCGCCGCGCGGCGAGGTTGCCGGGTCTCGCGCGGGGGTGACTGCCCGGGAGGTCGTGGAG
>DASZEE010000144.1:0-20932 GCA_035941215.1 Gaiellaceae bacterium | reverse complement strand
GCCGAGGAAGAGCTGCGAGCCTTCGGGGATCAGGTCCGCCCCCTGGATGCCGGCCGCAACCGCCATCGACTTCGGCAGGCCGGGCCCGCCGGAGAACCCGCCGCCCTGGAAGCCCTTGCGGATGCTGGTCAGCTCGAAGAGGCCGTCCGTGGCGGCGAACAATTCGCGCGCGCCCTCTGCGACATGCTCGCGATGATCGCTCCGGAAGAGAATGGCGACCTCGTTCGCCTCGAGGACGAGGTTGTCCGGGTCGCTCGGGAACCGTTGTGCCGGAAGTAGCGCCGACACGGGCCGATCCGCGCTCTCGGAGGCGCGCCGGTCGATTGGCATGTGCCGGTCATCGAGCCGAGTGACGAAGCGGCGGAAGTACGGGATTCCCCACGCGACGGTGACCGCTAGGCCGGCGGGCGTCAGCTCGAACTCTCGCTCGAGACCGGCGAGCGCCTCCTCCAGCGTCCGCTGCGCATCGCGGAGCCCGCGGCCCGACAGCGCGGGGACGATCTGCGCGGTCACGACTTGGTGGTGAAGCGGCGGCTCGACGACCTCCACGCCCTCGTGGGTCAGCAGCTTCATCCCCGACAGGAGGTACTGCTCCTCCCTCAGCTCCCCGGCCTCGGCCCGCGGCGGCGACTCGACGAGCTGGTCGACGAGCTCGTAGATCCCGGCAGCTCCCAGAGCACCGGCGGCCGCGCCGCCGAGCAGCTCCTTCCGGGTCAGTTTCATCTCAGGCCTTTGGCTCGATGGGCTCGAGGCCGCTGACGATCCGGTCGAGATTCTCGAGCACACGGCGGAAGGTCAGCGGTGGCGCGACGTGCTCGCTGACCGCGTAGAGCGTGCCGTCCTCCCGCCACACGTAGGTCACGTGCCACTGGTCCGCGTCCCGCGAGACCGTGTACACCGTCACCTTCTTGCCTCCCACGTCGCGCGTGCCCTGCGGATCGCTGAAGCACGGCACCGAGCGGCGGCGAGTCTTCCCGCCCGAGGTCTGCGTATCGATGCAGCGCGGGATCGCGGTCTTGCCCGCGTAGCCGCGGAAGTTGACGTGGACGTCGCCGCTCCCCGCCTCGTGCCAGAGGAACCCCGCGAGGTAGCTGCGGTCCTTCCCGACCGAGACGCCGTCGCTGTTCCACTGGCCGCCGATCTCGGCGTCGATCGGGCTCGGCATCCAGGTCGGGCAGTACACACGCATCCCGACGTCGTTGGCGAGCTCCTGCCAGCCGGGCTTCCACGCCGCGGGGCAGGCGGCCGGCTGCTCGCGCGCCGACGCCGTGTCCTCGACGCCGTCGTCGCCCATGGAGCAGCCGGCGCCGATTAGCGCCAGCAACGCGATCACGAGAGCCCTCTGCACCCCGTCAGAGGGTAGCCATGAAGAGCTCGTTCCAGCATGAGAGCTGAGCCGCCAGGACACGCTGGGCGGACGCCAGGCGTCGTCCTCAGCCGCGTCCATATTGCTCAATATGAACGCGGCCTGCGTCCGGGCCTGACATCCACCCATCGCGCCCTGGCGACGAGCCACATACTGAAACGAGCTCTCGTCACTCGATCAACAGGAGCGCGTCGGTCGGCGCGTAGTCGTCGGTCAGGGTCGGGACGCCGGCAACGGAGATATCGGCGTCGTGCCTGTCGTTGATCGCCTGCGTGAGGTCGGGGGCCGCGGGTGAGTCGGCTCGGACCTCGCGCCAGCGCTCGTTCAGGAAATCCTTCGCCGGCGCCGCCTGCTCGGTGGCGACGAGCATCAGGTTGCGGACGCTCGAGTCACCTTCGTCCCCGGGCCGGATCACCGGGTGGACGAGCACGGTCGGGAAAGCCGTGCGGTACGTCCGGTAGACGGATCGGAAGAGGCGCGACTGCTCGCCGCTGATCGCGCCGATCGTGTTCGTGACGACGACGCCGCCCGGCTTGAGCCTCGAGCGGACGAGCTCCATGAACTCGGAGGTGAAGAGGTGGAACGGGATCGCGTCCGCATAGAAGGCGTCGATCATGATCGCGTCCCATTTCCGGTCGTCGTCGTCGAGCCAGCGGCGCCTCCAAGTCGACGTCGACGACGACCGGGTCGAGCTCGACTGCCTGCAGCCTCAGGTCGGTGAAGTCCCGCCAGAGCCGCTTGGGCGACGAGCCCCCGCCGAGCCCGATGAAGAGGACGTCTTTCACGTCGGTCTTGTAGGCAAGCGCGAGGTGGAAGTAGTCCGCGTACTCGAACGCCGTTCCGAACGGGCTGGCCAGGATCATCCCGCTCTGGTACGAGTTGTCGAAACGGAGGTATCGGTTCGTCTCGTCGTCGGCGACGCTCAGGCGGTGGTACCTCGTGTCCTTCGCGTAGCGGAGGGTCAGGCCGGCGGCGTCGGCCGGCTGCTGTCCGCTGACCGACCCGGCGCGGCGGTAGAGCGGCGACCAGTTGCGCGCCTGCGCCTCGCTGATCGTCCCGCCGGTCTCGGGGGCCAGCGCGACCGCCGCTCCACCCGCCAGGACCGCGCCTGCGAGCGCGACGGCCGCCGTGCCGACGAGGCGCTCCGCGAACGCGAAGAGCGTGGCGGCGACGAAGAGCGCGGCCGCGGCGATGCCGAGCAGCTGGTCGGTGCCGAACTCGGGGATCAGCCAGAACGCGGTCGCGAAGGTGCCTGCGATCGAGCCGGCGGTCGAGATCGCGAAGAGCCGCCCGGCGGTTTGACCGAGTGTCGCAAGCGACTGCGCGTGGAGGCGGACGGCGATCGGCGCGACTCCCGCCAGGATGATGCTCGGCGCACCGAAGAGCGCGATCGCCGCGAGCAGCGGGTTCAGCCGCGGCCCGGGATCCCACTCCACGATCGCCTCGAGGACGGGCCCGTCGAGGACCGGGATCGCGAGCACGCCCAGCGCGCCGAGACCCATGACGATCGCGAGGAGGCGTGGCTCGGGCCAGCGGTCGGCGAGCACACCGCCAGCCCAGTAGCCGATCGAGAGCCCGGCGAGGACGATGCCGATCAGCGCGCCCCAGACGAACAGCGAGTTGCCGAAGAAGGGCGCGAGCACTCGGCTCGCCGCGATCTCCATCCCGAGAACGACGGCGCCGGACACGAACACCGCGCCGGCCACGGCAAAGCCGTGCCGCCGACTCGCCACGGGGACCCCCTCTACAGCTCGTACACCGCTACCCAAGGCCCCGCCAGTTTGCCCGTCGGAGCTCGGTAGAAGCGCCGGTTCCCCTGTCGCTCGAGCTGCGCGTAGAAGCGGGCGTCCCGCGGGTAGTCGTCTTTTGCGGCCTCGACCCGGTCCGCGACGGCGCCCGTGACGACCACGTAGCCGACGTCGAGCCGGCGGAGCTGGGCGAGGTCGCGCTCGGGGTCGGGAGGGCGTCCCGGCCCCGGAAGTGCAAGCCGAAGGACGCGAAGCGTGTCTGGCGTGGCCGTGGACGGATCGGCTGCGACGAGCACGCCGGGCGTCAGGTTTTCCTCCATCCAGTCGTGCGCGACCACTCGCGTGTCCGTCTTCTTGAGCTCCCGTGTGTCGCCGATCGACCAGACCAGCGGGATCACGAGCAGGAGCAGGGTCACCGGCGCTAGCGCGCGCACCCGCCCGGCGAGCGCGCCGAGTGCAGGGACGAGTGGCAGCACGTACCGGTCGAACTGGGCGTCGAGCGGCAGCAGGGTCGCGAAGTAGACGAGGACGAAAGCGGCGAGGATCCGGTCGGCGTGCTCCCGCTGGATCAGGGCGAGGACCAGTCCCAGCAGGGCAACGAGCAGCGCGGGCCCCATCCCCTCCCACAGGCGGTCGACGAACGCGATCGGCGTCGGCCAGTCGTCCTCGAACCCGAGCCAGCCACGGCGACCGAGCTCCTGGACGCGGCGGACGTCTCCGACGGCGGAGGCCAGGTGAACGACGAAGAAGGGGCTCGTCAAGACGAAGGCAGCAGGCGCCAGGGCGGCGGAGACCGCGAGCCGACGCCACTGGCCCCAGCCGGCGACGACGAGCGGCACGAGGAGGATGAAGGCCGGGTACTTGAAGCCGGCTGCGATCCCGATCGCGACACCGGCCGCGGGCAGGCGCCGGGTGACCATCAGCCCGAGCGCAACCGCGACGCCGAGCGTCATCGGCACGTCGGTCACCGCCATCCGGGAGTAGGCGACGTGCGTCACCTCGACTGCGGTGACCGCGGCCGCGACGAACCCGGCCATCGTCCCGTAGGCGCGATAGCCGAGCCACCATGCCGCCGCGATCCCGGCGACCCCCAGCGCGACCACGACGAGGCGGCCCGCGAGATACGACGGGTCGTCGGCCCAGCCCTGGAGGGGTGCGATCGCATACATGAGCAGGGTCGGGTAGTCGAACCACTCGGGGTCCAGGCCGCCGCCGTGGCGCATGCGCCAGGCGCGCGGGACGATGCTCTCCTCGTCCGGGTTGAGGAGCGGGAAGGGCAGGCCGTACCGGACGCCGACGAGCCGGATCGCTGCTGCGCCGGCGAGGAGCGCCCCGAGGGCAAGCCAGCGGTTTCCCCACCGGCTCGGCTCGGCTAAGCCCTTCGTACGGATCAGACTTCGGGCGGGGCCGACCCGACCAGGTCGGCGATGTTCCCGGCGTAGACGATGACCGCGTCCATGCCGGCGCGCTCGAGCTCGGCCACCTGGTCGCGCGTGCTCGCTCCGACGTCGGCGATCGCCAGCTTCCCGGCCGGAACGTCCTGGAGGAGCTCCAGCGCTTCGGCGAGCGGCTCGTCGCCGTCGGCGCGGAGCACCAGCACCTCGGGATCGAGCTCCTCGAGGACGAACTCGAGGTGCTCCTCCTTTCCGATCCGCGGGGCGAGCTCACAACGCTCGGCGAGGTCAGCGCGGACCTGCTCGAGCCAGTCCCGGTCCTCGCCGTCGACGTCGACGATGCAGGCGTCGGCCGCTTCGGGCGCCGCGCGCTCCTGGCCGTAGACCACCAGGATCGGGAGCTCGGTCGCGGCGCGGACAGCGGCGAGCTCTCCCCCGCGCTCGCCGGGGACGAGCACGCCCTCGGCGCCGGCGGCCTCCGCATCCCTCGCCGCGTCGGGGCTCTCGACGGCGACGATCACGGAGATCCCGTCGCCTTCGGAGATCGCCTGGCTCAGCCGGCGCTTCGTCAACTCGCTGTCCTCTGAGTCACGCCCGGCATCTTCACCGTTTCGGCGCTCTCCCGTCACACATCCTTGCGCCGGGCACGACTACGATCGAAATCGGGGAGGAGGTTGGAGGCCCCCGGGGCTAGACGCCGACCGGGTGCCAGACCGTCTTCAGCTCGAGGAACGCCGCGATCTCGTACGGACTCTGCCGGTCGGCCCGTCCTCGAACAACGCGCTTGACGTTGTCGGCCGCCAGCCGCTCGAGCTCGGGGATCTCCCCGTCGGCGCCCCCAACGTCGATCGCGTTCACGTCCATATGGCCCGCGAGCCACGGCGCGAGCTCCGCCTTGAATCCGGTGAGGATGTTGACGACGCCGCCGGGCACGTCCGAGGTCGCCAGCGCCTCCGCGAGCTGGATGGCCGCGAGCGGCGCACTCTCCGACGCCAGCACCACCGCAGTGTTCCCGCCGACGACCACGGGCGCCAGCCGGGCGACGAGCCCGTCCAGCGCCGGCTCGTCGGGCGCCACGATCCCGACCACGCCCGTCGGCTCGGGGATCGTGAAGTTGAAGTACGGAGCTGCCACTGGGTTCGAGGTGCCGAGCACCTGGGCGTACTTGTCGGCCCAGCCGGCGTACCAGACCCAGCGATCGACAGCGGCCTCGACTTCCTTGCGGCCAGAGCTCAGCTCTGCGAGATCCTCGGTCCGCGACTCCATCATCTCGGCGATTCGGTAGAGCACCTGCCCCCGGTTGTAGGCCGTCATCCCGCGCCACTTTCCGAACGCGCTGCGCGCCGCTCGCACCGCGTCGCGAACGTCCTTCCGCGAGGCGCGCGCCACGTTCTGGCCCTGCGCCTCGTACGTCCGTCCGGACTCCGACCGCGGGAAGTCGCCGCCGATGAACAGCTTGTACGTCTTTCGAACCGGGAGCCGGCTCACCCGCGCACCTCGGACTCCTCGACGTCGACGTACGGCTCGAGTCCGTGGAGGCCGCCCTCGCGGCCGAAGCCGGATTCCTTGTAGCCGCCGAACGGCGACGTCGGGTCGAAGCGGTTGTAGGTGTTCGCCCACACGACGCCCGCCTCGAGGCGGCTCGCCATCGACAGGATCCGCGACCCCTTCTCCGTCCAGACGCCGGCGGAGAGGCCGTACGGCGTGTTGTTCGCTTTCTCGACCGCCTCGTCCGGCGTGCGGAAGGTGAGCACCGAGAGCACCGGACCGAAGATCTCCTCCTGCGCGATCCGGTAGCTCTGTGCGACGTTCGTGAACACGGTCGGGACGAACCAGTAGCCCTTCTCCGGCAATCGGCACGGTGGCTGGTAGATCTCCGCGCCCTCCTCCTCGCCGCTCTTGACCAGCTCCTCGATCTTCTCGAGCTGCTGCTTCGAGTTGATCGCCCCGACGTCGGTGTTCTTGTCGAGCGGGTCGCCGACGCGAAGCGTCGTCAGCCGGCGCTTGAGCTTCTCGATCACCGGCTCGTAGATCGACTCCTGAACGAGGAGCCGCGAGCCGGCGCAGCACACGTGGCCCTGGTTGAAGTAAATCCCGTTGACGATCCCCTCGACGGCCTGGTCGAGCGCGGCGTCGTCGAAGATGATGTTCGCCGCCTTGCCGCCGAGCTCGAGTGTCAGGCGCTTGCCGGTCCCCGCGAGCTCGCGCTGGATCGCCTTGCCGACCTCGGTCGAGCCGGTGAACGCGATCTTGTCCACGTCGGGGTGCTTGACGAGCTCGGCGCCCGCGCGCCCGTCGCCCGTGATGATGTTGACGACGCCCGGAGGCAGCTCCGCCTGGCGGAGGACGTCCGCGAAGAGGAGCGCCGTCAGCGGCGTCGTCTCGGCGGGCTTGAGGATGACCGTGTTCCCGGCCGCCAGCGCCGGCGCGATCTTCCAGGCGAGCATCAGCAGCGGGAAGTTCCACGGGATGATCTGGCCCGCGACGCCCACCGGACGCGGCCGCCGGTTCGGGAACGCGTACTCCAGCTTGTCGGCCCAGCCCGCGTAGTAGAAGAAGTGCGCTGCCGCCAGCGGGAGGTCGACGTCGCGCGACTCCTTGATCGGCTTGCCACCGTTCAGCGACTCGAGCACGGCGAACTCGCGCGAGCGCTCCTGGAGGATGCGCGCGATGCGGAACAGGTACTTCGCCCGCTCCGCCGGCGAGATGGTCGACCACCCGTTCTCGTAGGCGTCGCGGGCGGCCCGCACGGCGAGGTCGACGTCCTCGGGCCCGGCCTGGCCGACCTCCGCGAGCACCTCCTCGGTCGAAGGGCTGAGGGTCGGGAAGTACTCGCCCGACTTCGGCTCGGCGAGCTCGCCTCCGATGAAGAGGCCGTAGCGCTCCTCGAGCGTGACGATGTCGCGCGACTCGGGGGCGGGCGCGTAGTCCCAGCTCGACGGAACCGGGGCGCGATCTTGGCGGCGCTCGAGGTCAGTCAATCGTGAAGTAGTCCGGGCTCTGGTAGCGGCCTGTCTTCTCTTTCCGGATCTGCATGAGGACGTCGTTGAGCAGCGTCGACGCGCCGAGCCTGTAGAGGTCCGGCGTCAGCCATTCGGTCCCGAGCGTCTCGTGGAGCTGGACGAGGTACTGCACGGCCTGCTTCGACTGGCGAATGCCGCCGGCGGGCTTCATGCCGACCTTGCGGCCCGTCTCCTCGTGGACGTCGCGGATCGCCTCGAGCATCACGAGCGTGACCGGCAGGGTCGCCGCCTGCGGGAGCTTCCCGGTCGATGTCTTGATGAAGTCGGCGCCGGCGGCCATCGCGAGCAGCGAGGCTCGCCGGACGTTGTCGTAGGTACCGAGCTCGCCCACCTCGAGGATCACCTTCAGATGGGCGTCGCCGCACGCCTCCTTGATTTGGACGATCTCGTCGTAGACCTTCGCGTAGCGGCCCGAGAGGAAGGCGCCGCGGTCGATCACCATGTCCACCTCGTCGGCGCCCATGTCGACGACCTCCCGGACCTCCGCCACCTTGACGCTTGTGGGGCTCTGACCGGAGGGAAAAGCGGTCGCGACCGACGCCACTTTGACGCTCGAGCCACGCACTCGTTCCACTGCCGCGGGGACGAGATTCGGGTAGACGCACACCGCCGCGACGGACGGGACGCTTGCATCCGACGGGTCGGGGCGGATCGCCTTCGACGTCAGCGCGGCGATCTTCCCCGGCGTGTCCTGACCCTCGAGCGTGGTCAGATCCATCATGCGGACGGCGAGGTCGAGCGCGAAGACCTTCGCCTCGCGCTTGATCGATCGGCGGGCGAGCGACGCCGCGCGTTCCTCGACAGCAACCTGGTCGATCGAGCCGATTCGCGGCAGTCTCGGCTCGAGCGGAAGCTCGAAGCCGGAGGGAAGCGCGGGCGCCTTGGCCATCGGCTGAGTGTAGCCCTCGGCCGGTGCGCCAAAGGCCGCGCGAATAGATTCCCCCGGCTGTGAAACGGCGTCTGCTCTCGGTGCTGAACCGGCTAGGCCTGCTGCTCCCGGCGTACCGCGCCTACGAAGCGCTGCGGGCGGTGCGCGGCAGCGGCGGCTCGGCCGACGACGGCCTTCCGCTGCCACCGGCACGTCTTCGGCTGATGGTCGCGGGAGTTCCGCAAGCCGACTGGTTCCTCGCCGGCGGCGTGGCGGCGGCGCAGTCGATCCGCGACGCCGTCCCGGTCCCGCTCGAGTCGATGCGCTCGATCCTGGACTTCGGCTGCGGCTGCGGCCGGGTCGTCAGGCGGTGGCGGGACCTGCCGGCCGAGATCCACGGATCCGATTCCAACCCCACGCTCGTCGCGTGGTGCCGGGAAAACCTCCCGTTCGGCGAGTTCCAGGTGAACGGCCCCGAGCCGCCGCTTCCGTACGCCGACGACTCCTTCGACCTCGTCTACGCGATGTCGGTGCTCACCCACCTCCCGGTCGAGACGCAGCGCCGCTGGCTGGACGAGCTGGCGCGCGTCGGGCGAGAGTGGGTGCTCGTGAGCGTTCACGGCGAGCCGTACCGCGTCCGGCTCACCTCCGAGGAGTTGCAGCGGTTCGACGCCGGCGAGATCGTGGTGCGCTGGGGCGTCGTCGCAGGGACGAACCTCTGCACGGCATTCCATCCTCGGAGTGCGTTCGAAGAGCTCGTCGAGCCGCACTTCGAGCTGCTCACGTACGTCGGGGAGGGGGCAAAGGGCAATCCGCCCCAGGATCTCGCGCTCTTGCGGGTCAGGTGAGCTGGGCGAACCGGGGTCGTCGCGGGCTCCCGCGTCTGGGGCCACCCCGGGCCACCACCCACTATCGATGCTAGTCCTGAAAGTCGCGCGTGTCTGTGCCGGAAGCGAGCCGAATGCGTGCCGGTTTCAGAGGCCGAGCCGCTCGAGCATCCGTTCGTCCCGACGCCACTTCGGCCGCACCTTGACCGCGAGCTCCAGGAACACTGGATGGCCCACCAGCGCCTCCACCTCGGGCCGCGCCCGCGTCCCGATCTCACGCACCATCGACCCGCCCTTCCCGACGAGGATCTGCTTCTGCGAGTCGGTCTCGACGTAGACCGCCACGCGCACGACCTTCTCCTCGATCTCCTCGACCTCCGCGGTGACCGAGTGAGGCACCTCGTCCCGCGTCAGCTGGATCGCCTTCTCGCGCACCAGCTCGGCGATCTGGTCCTCGACCGAGAGATCCGTTCGCTGGTCGGGCGGGAAGTAGGCGGGCCCCTCCGGCAGGAGACCGACCAACTCGTCGCGGAGCCCTTCCACACCGTCCCCCGTCTTCGCGCTCACCGGATGCAGCGCGTGGAAATCGCCGAGCTGCGACGCAGTCTGCATCTGGGACGCGATGTGGCCGGGCTTGAGCCGATCGACCTTGTTCACGACGATCACGACCGGCACGCCGAGCTCGAAGACCCGCTTGGCGATAAACCGGTCGCCGGAGCCGATCCGGTCGCGAGCGTCGAGCACGAAGAGCACGGCGTCGACGTCCTCGAACGACGAGTCGACAGTGCGCTGCATGTGCTCGGTCAGGGGATCGCGCGGTCGCTGGAATCCCGGGAGGTCGGCGAGTACGAGCTGATAGTCGGGCCCGTTGGCCACGCCGAAGATCCGCCGGCGGGTCGTCTGCGGCTTGTCCGACGTGATTGCCACCTTGCCGCCCGCGAGAGCGTTCACGAGCGTCGACTTGCCGACGTTCGGACGCCCGGCGACGGCGACGAAGCCCGACCTCACAGCTCGAAGGTGTCCGGCAGGAGCTCGTCCGGCGTCGTGACCGCGACGTCGCCGTCGGCACGTCTGTAGATGACGCGGTCGATCCGGAACTCGTGAAACCACTGCCGGCACCCGCCGCACGGGGACGCGTTGACGGCCAGCGCCTCGATCTCGCCCGGGCGCACGCCGGCGGCTGCGGCCGCGGCCAACGCCGTCTTCTCGCCGCAGATGCCGAGTGGGTAGGCCGCGTTCTCGACGTTGACGCCCTCGAAGATCCGGCCGTCCCGCGTCCGTACCGCAGCGCCGACGTGGAACTCCGAGTACGGCGCGTACGCCTTCGCCGCGGCAGCGTCTGCCCGTTGGAGCAGCTCGCGATCCGCGTCGGTCACGACCAGAAGAGCTGGAAGAGGACGAGCGTCACGAGCGCGCCGAGCACGCCGCCGGAGACGACCTCGACGAAGGAGTGGATCCCGGCTTCGATCCGCGTCTGCGCCACGAGCAACGCCATGATGAACGTCAGCGTCGAGATCAGGAACCAGTGCGTCGAGTCGCCGAGGATGTACGTCGCGGCCATCCAGCCCGCGAACGCGATCGCCGAGTGGCCGGACGGCAGGCCGCCCCGGAGCGGGCGTCCCCGCCCCGTGTAGGCCTTCGCGCTGATCACGAGGATCACGGTCAGGACGAGAGCGACCAGGGTGATCTCCGTCGGCGCATCGCGCAGGCGGTCGATCGCGCGAGAGCTCGGATCCTTGATGCGGTCGACGAAGACGAGGTAACCGACTGCGACCGCGTTGATCGTCGCGATCAGGACAGCGCCGGCGGCGATGTCCTTCGCCAGCTTCGCGAGCGGGTCGAACGACGTCGTCGCGACGTCGATTCCGGCTTCGAGCGCCGAGTTGATCATCTCGGCGATCAGCACGAACGAGATCGCCATCAACAGGACGACGAGCTCCAGCTTGCTGACGCCGACGATCAGCGCGCCGATCAGGACGCCGGCGGCGATCATGAAGTGGATCCGCATGTTCCGCTGCGTGCGGAGCACGTGGATGATCCCCTCGAACGCGAAGTTGAAGCTCTGGAGGACGGAGGGGCTGCGTCCGACGTTCACGCCCGGAGTGCCTCCTCCCTGGCCTCCATCTCCTCGCCGTGGTCGTAGCCGAGCAGGTGCAGGAGTCCGTGGACGAGCGGCTCGCGCCAATCCTCGCCGACGACCTCGGGACACACGACGACATCGCCGAGCTGACGCGGCACGCCGGCCGGCAGCTCCTCGCGACCGTCGATCGGAAACGACAGCACGTCCGGCTTCTCGTCGATGCCGAGGTGCTCGCGCTTCAGCGTCCGCGCCTCCTCGCCACCGACGAATGCCAGCCCGAGCTCGCCGTCGGCGATCCCTTCCTCCCCGAGCACGCGACGCACGAGTCGGACGGCCTCGTCTTCGCTCACGGCGACACCGCTCCGGTTTGCGACCTCGACTTCCACCACGGGGCTACCTCCGCCGTGCGGTGCCGGTTTCCTCCGCGTGCGACTTGTAGGCCTCGACGATCCGCTGGACGAGCTTGTGGCGCACGACGTCCTCGTGGCCGAACTGGATGAACGCGATCCCCTCGATCGTCCCGAGGATGTCGTGCACCTGGATCAGCCCTGAGGCCTGTTCCTTCGGGAGGTCGACCTGCGTCACGTCTCCGGTCACGACGACCTTCGAGCCGAACCCGAGCCGTGTCAGGAACATCTGCATCTGCTCGGGGCTCGTGTTCTGCGCCTCGTCGAGGATGATGAACGAGTCGTTGAGCGTCCGGCCGCGCATGAACGCGAGCGGCGCGACCTCGACGATGCCGCGCTCCATGTACGAGCTGAGCCTGTCCGCCTCGAGCATGTCGTACAGGGCGTCGTAGAGCGGGCGCAGGTAGGGATCGACCTTCGCGAGCAGGTCGCCGGGCAGGAAGCCGAGGCGCTCCCCCGCCTCGACCGCGGGCCGCGTGAGGATGATCCGGTTCACCTGCCGCTCCTGCAGCGCAGCGACCGCGAGGGCCATGGCGAGGTACGTCTTGCCTGTGCCGGCCGGGCCGACGCCGAAGGTCACCGTGTGGTTTCGGATCGCGTCGACATAGCGCTTCTGCATCACCGTCTTCGGCGCGATCCGCTTCCCGCGATGGCGCCAGACGACGTCCTCGAACACCTCGCGGACGTCCTCGCCCTGATCCATAGCGCCCAGCACCGCATCGACAGTGGACGGCCCGATCTCGTGCCCTCCCTCCACGAGCTCGACGATCTCGTCGATCACGGTCCGAACCTGCCCAACCCGGTCGTCCTCGCCCTCGATCGTCAGCTGGTTGCCGCGAAGGTGGATCGCGACGCGGAGCCGGTCGCGGAGATGCTCGAGGACGCCGTCGCCGATCGAGGCCAGCTCGGCGGCGACCGTGTTGGGGACGGACAGGGTTTCCTGCACCATTCTCAGTGTAGGTTCGATGTATGCCCGATCCGCTGGAGCGCAGCGACGAAGAGGCCGCAGCGCTCGCGTTCGTCGCCGACGAGGCGAGGCGGTACCTGGCCGAGCTCGACGACGCACGTGTGCTCGCCAGCAGGGAGCAGCGGTTCGACGGCCAGTTGCCCGAGAACGGCGACGGCGCCCTGACCGCGCTCGCGGAGCTCGTCGCCGGCAGCGACGTCGCGACGCGCTCCTCCGGCCCGCGGTTCTTCCACTTCGTCACCGGCGGGACGACCCCGGCGGCTCTCGCCGCCGACTGGCTGACCTCATTGCTCGACCAGAACGCGTTCTCGGCCGTGAGCTCTCCGCTTGGCGCTCAGCTCGAGGACGTCGCGGTTCGCTGGTTACTCGACCTGTTCGACCTTCCCAAGGACTGGAGCGGCGTCCTCACCAGCGGCGCCACGATGGCGAACTTCGTCGGGCTCGCGTGCGGCCGCCGCTGGTGGGCGCAGGAGCACGGCGTCGACATCGACGAACGCGGCTTCGCGGGACTCCCTGCCGTCCCCGTGTTCTCGACCCCGTACCTCCACGCCAGCGCCCGAAAGGCGCTCGCAATGGTGGGTCTCGGGCGCGATTCGCCTCGCCTGGTCGACGCCGACGGTCTCGAGAGCGAGCTCGCCGCGCTGAACGGCGCTCCGGCAATCGTGATCGGGAATGCGGGCGACGTGAACACGGGCGACTTCGACCCGATCTCACGGCTGGTAGACCTCGCGGAGAAGCATCGCGCCTGGCTTCACGTCGACGGAGCGTTCGGCCTCTTCGCGCGGCTGACGCCTGAGGCCGCGCCTCTAGCCGAGGGCGTCGAACGCGCGGACTCGGTGATCGCAGACGGCCACAAGTGGCTGAACGTCCCCTACGACTGCGGGTTCGCCTTCGTCCGCGACGCTGAGTTGCTGAAGGAGCCGTTCCGGTTGACGGCGGCCTACCTTCCCAGCGACGAGACGCCGAGCCCCGAGGCTTCGCGTCGTGCCCGGTCGCTGGCGGTCTGGGCCACCTTGCGCGCCTACGGTCGGGCCGGGCACCGGGCGATGGTCGAGCGCCACCTCTCGCTTGCACAGCGCCTCGGCCGGCGGGTAGAGAACGAGCCCGAGCTCGAGCTCCTCGCACCGGTGCGGCTCAACATCGTCTGCTTCAGGCACAAGCCCGCCGGGATGGACGGCGAGGAGCTGAACGCCCACAATCTCGCCCTCGGCGAGGATGTGCTGTCCGACGGACGCGTGTTCTTCGGGACGACGAGCCTCGACGGCAAGGTCGCCTTCCGTCCGGCAATCGTCAACTGGCGGACGACCGAGCGGGACGTCGACCTGATCGTCGACGTCCTTCTCGAACTCGCTTCGCGGCGCACGAGCGCCGGCGCGGATTGAGCGTCACCGTTTCGACACAGTCGCGTCACCCATGCGCGCGTCGATTCTCAATACGATCGCCGCGGGGAGGAGGCTGGGTGCGCCTTAGTAGACGGCGGCGAACGGCCGGCGCTACGCGAGTTTCTCGCGCACCAACTGGCTGACCGCCGACCCGTCTGCGCGGCCCGCGACCTGCGGCATCACGTCGGCCATGACCCGGCCGAGGTCGGACAGGCTCGTCGCCCCGTTCTCGGCGATCGCGTCGTCCACGATCTCCTCGAGCTCATCCTCGCTGAGCGGCTCCGGCATGAACTCCTCGAGCACCTCGAGCTCGTAGTCCTCCGCATCCGCCTGCTCCTCCCGGCCGGCCGCACGAAAGGCCTCTTCCGCCTCGACGCGCTTCTTGCGCTCGCGCTGGAGCACCTGGAGCTCCTCCTGCTCCGCGAGCGGGCGCTGAAGCTCCTTCTCCGCCGACTGGAGGCTGCTGAGGATCAGACGAAGCGCGTCGCGACGGTCGTTGTCGCGCTCGCGCATCGCGTCCTCGAGCTCGTCCTTGATCCGAGCGATCAGGCTCATCCGGGCAAGCCTCGCATGCGACCGCCGAGGATGTGCCAGTGAAGGTGAAAGACGGTCTGCCCGGCTCCCGGCCCGACGTTGACCACGACCCGGTAGTCCTCGAGCCCGGCGATGCTCGCGGTCTCGGCCACGAACTCGAGCATTCGCCTCGCTTCGTCCGGCGTGAAGCCGCCGACGTCACGGAAGGTGTCGACGTGGCGCTCCGGCAGCACGAGCAGGTGCGTGTCCGCCTGCGGATTGATGTCGCTGATCGCGACGAAGCCGTCCGTTGAGTGGACGTGGTCGCCTTCGCGGACGAGGTTGCAGAAGAGGCAGTCGTCAGGCAGCGAGGATCCCCTCCTCGGTGACGGCCCGGCCGCGCACGCGAACCAGACGGCCGACCGGCTCGGCCGGATCGACGAGCCAAGGCGAATAGTCGTCGCCGTACCCCCGCCCCGGCCGGTCGACGAGCACGAGGTCGTCGCGCCCGACCTTCGTCCGCCATCGCGTGAGGCAGGCCTCGTGCGAGAGGGCGCGCAGGCGCGTACTGCGCTCCTTCTTCACCTGCGACGGAACCGAGTCCTTCGCCGCCGTCACCGTGCCGGGCCGGGGCGAGTACGGAAAGACGTGGAGTTTGGTGATCCCCGCGCGCCCGACGACTTCGACCGTCCTCCCGAAGGCCGCGTCGTCCTCGGCCGGGAAGCCGACGATGACGTCCGCGGTCAGGTTGAAGTCCTCGAGGCCCGCCAGCCGGCGGAGGTAGGTCGCCGCCGTGTACCGGCGACCCATCGCGCGGAGGACGCCGTCGTCGCCGGACTGGAGCGGCACGTGGAGGTGGCGGCCGGCTTTGGGCGTCTCCCGAAGGGCCGCGATCAGGTCGTCGTTGACGTGGTTGATCTCGATCGAGGAGAGGCGAAGACGTTCGAGGCCTGGCACCGCGCCGGCCTCCCGGATGAGCCGCGCCAGCGAGAAGCCGGCGTCGCGGTCCCGGAAGCACCCGAGGTTGATCCCGGTCAGGACGACCTCGCGATGGCCTTGTCGCACGCGCTTTTCGACTTCTGCGAGGACGGCCGGCGCCCGGCGGCTGCGCGAGGCGCCGCGCACGAGCGGGATCACGCAGAAGGCGCAGCCGAAGCTGCAGCCGTCCTGGACCTTGACGAAGGCGCGGACGCGATCGAGCCGGGCGTCTGCCTGCACGCACCCGATCGCGCCGACGTCACGCGCGACGGCGTCGGCGACCCCTTCGCTCGGCCTGGCGACGACGACGACGTTCTCCGAAAGGCCTTGCATCGCGTCCCCGCCGAGATTCGCGGAGCAGCCGGTGACGTAGACGCGCTCGTGCGTCCGCGCGGCGCGCGAGGCGGCCTGGCGGGACTTCGACACGGCCTCGTGCGTGACGCAGCACGTGTTCACGACCGCAATGTCCGCGCCTTCGGCGCGCTCCTCGTGGCCGTCGGCGATCAGCCGCTCCCGCACCGACTGTGCGTCCGAGTGCGACACCTTGCAGCCGAGGAACCGGACCGAGAAGGTGGCCATTCCGGCCCGGAATCTACTCGCGCACGAATCGATCGGCGGCCCAGCCGCCGTCGATCCGGCGCTCGCGGTGCGCGTAGCCGGCGGGCTCGGGCGTCCGGCTGTGGAAGTACCCCGACGTCACGAGGGTGCGGACGTCGAGCACGTTCCCGAGCGTCTCCACCGAGGCCAGGTCGATGTTCGCGAACCCGACGTCGGCGCTCGGGAGCCCGCCGCCGAGGCCGTCGCCGAGCAGGACGTCGACCGTTACGCCGTTCGCCTCGACGTTACGCCGCGCGGCCTCGACGGCGGCCTCGTCGTGGTCGATCGCGGTGACGGGACCGAAGCCCAGCTTCGCCGCCGCGACCGAGAGCACGCCCGAGCCACACCCGAGGTCGACGAGGCTGCCGGGCTCGAGCGAGACCAGGAAGTCGAGGCAAAGCCGGGTCGTCGGGTGAGAGCCCGTCCCGAAGGCACGACCGGGATCGACGACGACCGCGATCGCATCCGCAGGCGGCTCCTCCCAGGGCGGCCCGATCCAGAGCGGCCCGATCCAGACAGGCCGGTGGAACTCGCGCCACCGCTCCTCCCAGCCGGGCTCGATCGGCCGCGTCGAGACCTCCGGGAAGAGCTCCCGGAGCCGTGCCTCTCCGTCGGCGTCCGTGTAGACGGCGAGCTCGCCGTCGGCCTCTTCGAAGCCTTCCGGATGGAGCTCGAGGAGCCGGGCCCTCGCCGGCTCGAGCGCCTCAGCAGGAACCGCGAGTGCGACCCGCCGCAGCTCGCTCAGCGGAACGCGCTCTTCAGCTTTTCGAAGAACCCCTCGTCGCGCCGGTAGGTCTCGTCTCCCGACAGTCGGTCCACCGCCTCGAGGAGCTCGCGCTGCTCGTCGGTCAGTTGATGCGGGACAACGACGTTCACGAGCACCCGCTGGTCGCCCCGGCCGAAGCCCTGGAGCACCGGCATGCCGCGCCCGCGCAGCACCCGCACCTCGCCGGGCTGGGTGCCGGGCGCGAACTCGAGTTCCTCCTCGCCGTCCAGCGTCGGAGTCGATACGCGGGCGCCGAGCGCCGCCTGCGTCATCGTCAGGTGCACCTGCGAGAAGACGTCGTCCCCCTCACGGACGAATCTCGGATCCGGCAGGACGCGGACACGGACGTAGACGTCGCCCGCCCGCCCGCCCGCGAGGCCGGAGTGCCCCTCACCGGAGAGCCGGATCCTCTGGCCGTCGTGGATCCCCGGTGGGATCGTGACCTCCAGACGGCGCTCCTCGAGCACCTGGCCGGCGCCGTCACATCGCTCGCAGGGATGGTCGACGAGCTGCCCTCGCCCCCGACACTGTGGGCAGCCCTGCGTCCGAATGAACTCGCCGAAAGCGCTGCGCGAGACGTGCTGGATCCGACCGGTCCCTTCGCACGTCGGACAGGTGGTGACCGCCGTACCGGGCTCCACTCCCTGCCCGGAGCAGCGCGAACACGCCACCGCGGCCGTGAACGGCACGTCTCTCGTGACTCCCTTCGCCGCCTCTTCCAGCACGATGTCGACCTCGGCCGCGACGTCGGCACCGCGGCCGCGCGCGGCGGCGAAGAGGTCGTCGCCGAAGAACGCCGAGAAGATGTCGGCAAGGTTCCCGAAGTCGAACTGGGTCGGGTTGAAGCCGCCGCTCCGGAGGCCGGCGTGGCCGTAGCGGTCGTAGAGCTGCCGCGTCTCGGAGTTCGAGAGCACCTCGTACGCCTCGACGACCTCCTTGAACCGCTCGTCCGCATCCGGCGCGTCCGAGACGTCGGGGTGCACCTGGCGCGCGAGCCCGCGGAACGCCTTCTTGATCTCGGCCTCGTCGGCGTCGCGGCGCAGGCCGAGCACCTCGTAGTAGTCGCGTTGCGCCGTCGCCATCCTCGTCGGAGCGTAGCCCGCCTAGTTGTCGGCGTAGATCTCCTCGACGAAGCGGGAGAGCTCGCGGGCGGCTCCGCGGACCGAGTGAAGCGCGGTCTCGTAGTCCATACGCAGCGGGCCGAGCAGGCTCACGGCGCCGAGCCGGCGGTGGGCGAGCCCGTACGTCGCGCCGACGAGTGAGGCGCGCTGGAGCGCGGGGTGCGGGAGATCGACGCCTAGCCGGACGAACGGGCCTCGGTTCCCGAGCGCCTCACCCAGGATCTGGAGGACGATTGCCCGATGCTCGAGCGCCTCGAGCAGTCCGCGGTACGCCTCGAGATCCTCGCCGCGGACGTCGCCCAGGACCATGGCGGTGCCACCGACGAATAGCCGCTGTTCCTCGGAGCCGGCCGCATCGGTGAACGCCGGCCGAAAGAGCTCGAGGAACGCACGCTCGCGTTCGGTCAGGCCCGGCTCTGCGAACACCTGGCGGAGCGCGTGGGATCCCGGCGCAAGCCCCACCGTGCGCTCGTTCAGATACTCGCCCGCCCAGCCGACGAGGCCCCGGTCGACCGGCTCGCCCAACGCGAAGACGCGCTTGGTCACGCCGCCCGTCGATGTGATCACTACCGTCGCCATCACCTGCGGCTGAAGCTCGAGCACCTCGACGTGCCGCACGGTCGCCGCCTCGAGCGGCGGAGCCGACACCAGGGCGAGCAGCCGCGTCATCTGCGCGAGCGCCTCGGTCGTCGCTTGCAGCGCACCCTCGACCTCGGCGCCGGGCCCGCTCAGGTCCAGCGGCACTGACGCCGGGCGAGGCTCGAGGCGTTCGAGCAGGCCCTCGACGAAGAGTCGGTAGCCGGTCTCGGTCGGGACGCGTCCCGCGGACGTGTGCGGGTGCGTCAGGAGCCCGATCCGCTCGAGCTCGGCGAGCTCGCCGCGCACTGTCGACGGCGACACGCGGAGCCCGGCGCGCTCGACGAGATGCTTGGAGCCGACCGGTTGCCCGGTGGCGATGTACTCCTCGACGAGGCGCCGGAGGATGTCCCGCTGGCGATCTGTGAGCGTTGGCTCAGCCATCCCGTTTGCAGGAATTTTAGTCGGCACCCGGAGGTAACCGAGCCGGCCTCAGGCGAGCAGCTCGGCCGTCACGCCACCGCCCAGCAGCCGGCCGCGTGGCGTCAGCGTGAGCGCCTCTCCCCCGTCCGTGTGACCGCGCGCCACCAGGTCGAGCCGCTCGAGACGCGTCAGCGCGGCACGGTCGAGCACCGGGGCGAGCCCGTCGAGCGGCAGCGGCTCGTCCAGCCGAAGGCCGAGCATGACTCGCTCCTGGAGTCGCACGTCCGCGGACAGCTCCTCGACCTCGCGGGTCGGCGTGTCGCCTCGCGCGAGCGCAGCCGTGTACGCCGGCAGCCGCGGTGTGTTCCGCCACCGTCGTCCCCGCACGGTCGAGACGGCGCCTACACCGATGCCGACGTAGTCACGTCCGAGCCAATAGCCGAGGTTGTGCTGCGCGCGCAGGTCCCTCACACCTGCCGCCTCGGGCGGCCGGCAGAAGTTGGCGGTCTCGTACCAGCGATAGCCGGCGGCCGTCAGCCGGGTGACGACCCGCTCAAAGTAATCCTCGAGCGCGTCTGCCTGTCGCGCAAGCTCCTCCCCGTGCCGGTGCGTGAAACGTGTTCCGGGCTTCGCCTCCAGCTCGTAGCACGAGAGGTGCTCGGGCCCGAGCGCGAGCGCCTCGTCGATGTCGGCGTCGAGGGCGGAGGTGCTCTGGCCGGGAATCCCGTAGATGAGATCAAGCGAGATGTTGTCGAATCCGGCATCGCGAAGATGGTAGAAGGCCCGTCGGACGTCGTCGGGCCCGGCAACGCGCTCGAGCACCTGGAGCAGATCCGGGTCGAACGTCTGCGCGCCGAGCGAAACGCGATTCACACCGGTCTCGCGCAACAGACGCGCAAGCTCGGGCGTGACCGTCTCCGGGTTCGCCTCGACAGTCACCTCGCGTGCCGCGGGCAGCCGCCCCAGCAATCGCCGAAGCTCCGCCGGCTCCGTGAAGGTCGGGGTCCCGCCGCCGAGGAATACGGTCTCGAGCTCGCGCGCGAGCAGCGGCCGCTCGAGGTCCAGCTCGGCGAGCAGCGAGTCGACGTAGGAACCGTGCTCCCCCCGCCGGCCGACGACCGTGACGAAGTCGCAGTACCCGCACCGGTGCGCACAGAACGGCAGGTGGACGTAGAGGTGGCGCGCGCCGGCGCTCATTTCCCGTTCTCGTTCAGGTTGAGGACGGCGAGGAACGCCTCCTGCGGCACCTCGACGGCGCCGACCTGCTTCATCCGCTTCTTGCCTTTCTTCTGTCGCTCGAGCAGCTTTCGCTTCCGCGTGATGTCGCCGCCGTAGCACTTCGCGAGGACGTCCTTGCGCTTCGCCTTGATCGTCTCGCGCGCGATGATTCGCGACCCGACGGCCGCCTGGACCGGGACGTCGAACATCTGGCGCGGGATCTCTTCCCGCAGCCGGTCGACCAGCGCGCGCCCCCGGCCGTACGCCGAGTCGCGATGCACGATCAGCGACAGCGCATCCACCGATTCGCCGGCGATCAGGACGTCGAGCTTGACGAGACTTCCCTCCCGGAAGCCGACGACGTCGTAGTCGAAGCTCGCATAGCCGCGCGTTCGCGACTTCAGCTGGTCGTAGAAGTCGACCACGACCTCGGCAAGCGGCAGCTCGTAGATCAGGAGCGGGCGCTCCTCAGAGAGGTACTCCATGTGGTCGAAGCGTCCTCGCCGCTCGGTCGCGAGCTCCATCACCTGGCCGACGTACTCCTTCGGGACGATGATCGACGCGCGGATGTACGGCTCCTCCACCCGCTCGATGTCCGGCGGCATCTCGGCGGGGTTGTGCACCTCGACCTCTTCGCCCGCGATCGTGATGACCTGGTACGCGACGTTGGGCGCGGTG
>DASZEE010000143.1:0-19904 GCA_035941215.1 Gaiellaceae bacterium | reverse complement strand
GCGAAGGATCCGTCGGTCGAGCCGTCGTCGACGAACACGGCCTCCCAAGGCCGGTCGAGAGGGTCGAGGGCGCTGGCGAGCTCGTCGTAGAGGAGCTCGACGCTTCGATCCTCGTCGTGGACGGGGACGACGACCGAGATCACGGCAGTAGCTTATGTGTGAGGTGGAAGCGCTCTTGTCCATGGAGGAGGCGCAGCGCCTCATTCTCGAGCGGGCCGGACCACTCGAAGGGGAAGTGGTCGCCCTCGATGCAGCCGCCGGCCGCGTGCTCGTCGACCCGGCTGCGTCCCGCGTGGACCTCCCGCCGTTCGACAGTTCGGCGATGGACGGCTTCGCCGTGCGGTCGAGTGACACCCCCGGCCGTTTGCCCGTCCGCGAGCGGATTCCCGCGGGGAGACCGGCTCGAAGAGCGCTCGACCCCGGCGAGGCGATGGGCATCGCCACCGGCGGCGCGGTCCCGGAGGGCGCCGACGCCGTCATCCAGCTCGAGGCGGTTGCCGACGAGGGCAACGCAGTCGAGATCCAGGACGCGGTACGGACCGGCGCGAACATTCGCCCTCGCGGTGGTGATCTTCGGCAAGGCGACGTCGTGGTCGAGGCCGGCGAGTTCCTCGGCCCGGCGCAGATCGGCGCGCTCGCTGCCGCCGGCATCCCCGAGGTCTCCTGCTCCAGGCGGCCGCGAGCCGCCGTGCTCGCGACCGGCACGGAGCTCCGCCGGCCGGGGGAAGAGCTCGGCCCTGGACAGATCTACGAAGCGAATACCGCCCTCCTGGCTGTGCAGCTTCGGTCAGCCGGCGCGGAGGTCGCGCTGCTCGACGCGGTCGAGGACGACGAAGCCGCGCACCGCAAGGCGCTGGAGACGGGTCTGCGCGGGGATGTGCTCGTCACGTCGGGCGGTGTCTCGGTCGGCCCGCACGATCTCGTCCGGTCGGTCGGGGCCGAGCTCGGGATCGAGGAAATCTTCTGGGGAGTTGCCGTGAAGCCCGGGAAACCTCTGTGGTTCGGCGTGCGCGACGGGACGCTCGTGTTCGGGCTCCCGGGAAACCCTGTCTCGTCCCTCGTCGGCTTCGAGCTCTTCGTGCGGCCGGCGCTGCGCGCGCTCCAGGGTGTCCGCGAGCCGTTGCCCCGATTCGATCCCGGACGGCTCGCCCGCGCTGTTCGGCCGAACCCCGCCAGGACGGAGCTGATGAGGGCCAGAACCGCCGTTGTGGACTCGGCTGTCGAGCTCGACATTCTGACGGGACAGGACTCTCACATGATCGCGCGAGCGGCCGGCGCCGATGCGCTCGTGCTCGTCCCACCGGGAACCGACGAGCTGCCGGCCGGCGCGGCCGTCAGCTTCCTACGGCTCGCTTGAGCTCGGTCACCCGGCGGCCGAGCGCGAGACCGAGCAGTTGGCCAACCAGTTGCCGGATCGGCCCGCGGGGCGGACGCTCCCGCGCGCTCGGGTACGGCGCGTAGCGTCCGGTCGCGACGGCGGCGAGCTGCCCGGCGGCTGCGAACCAGCCGAGGGCGATGACGATCGCCGGAAGCGGCACGTAGCCGATCGCCACGAGCTCGAGCACATACCACGGCGCGTCGAAGCCGAGCTCGAAACGCCACGCAAACGACGCGATCAGGATCGCCGGCCCGAGGAATCCCGCCCCGAGCACGGCCGCGCGCAGCCAGACCGCACTGTGACGGACCTGAGGCAGCCACAGCCAGGCGTGGAGGGACGGGAGCAGGAAGATCAGCGCGAACGCGTTCGTGGCGAGCGTCAGCAGCGCCAGGACGGCGAGTACGAGCAGCGCGGTCGTCTGGCCGGCCAGCTCCTCCTCTGTCGTGACCGCCCGCCGCGGGAGTAGACGCTCGCGGCTCACGAGCCAGCTCGCGAACACGAAGACAGCGAAGATCGTGAGGATCACTACGGGCCAATCGCCTGCCAGGCTCGTGCCCAGCGGCGGCGGGCGCTCGACTTGCGGCCAGGCGCCCACGAGCGCGAGGAAGCCGAACGCGAGGCCGACCCAGAGCCAGAATGCGAGGCGCGTCCTGTAGCTCCGGAGCGCCGGGGCGAGCGGGATCCGGCGCCGCCGACAGCGGGCGAAGAGGTCGACCGCGGCGAGGAGGAACGGCAGGAGCGCGGTGATCAGGACGAGCTTCACCGCCCAGCCCTGGACGATCCGTGCGTCGAGGTAGAGGTAGGTGGACGTGTCGCGGGCGAGCGCAACCCCCTCGTCGAGCGAGCCGAGCAGCGCCTCCGCAGCTCGGCCGACCTCCCCGATGCGCGCGTCGTTCAGGCCGTCCAGCGTGTCGGTCTCCGGCCGCGGCGGGCGCGGCCCGGCGGTGGTGAGGCTGAGCGCGGGAACGCCGGCGCCGATGAGCGGCGCCTGCTCGTAGAGGCTGAACGGGAAGGCGAGGTCGATCAGCTGGCCGGCGGCGCTCGTTCGCCTCGGTTCGGCTCCCGTTCGCTGCAGGATCCGCGCAGCCGCGGTTGCCACAAGTGTCGCGTCGGGCGACTTGGGATGGTCGGCGGCGATCTCGATCCGCACGCTCTCGTCGCCCCCAACCGCGACGAGGTTCACGGCCGCCGCAACCCTTCTCCGGTACGGCGACGTTTCCAGGAACCGCACTGCTCCGAGGCCGCCGTACGCTCCGCCGTCGGAGGAGACGAGGACGATCGTGTGCGTCGGGCTGGCGGGTGCGCGCGCCTGTCCGGGCGCCGGCGCGGCGCGCAGACCGTAGCCGCGGGCAAGCTCGAGGAGGACGCCCGTGCCCGACGCATTGTCGTTGGCGCCCTGGCCGGTCGCGCCGAGGTTGTCTCGATGCGCCATGACGACGAGTACGTCGGGCGAACGGCCCGGCGAGACCGCGATCACGTTCTCGAGGTCGACCCGCCCCTGCTCCGGCACCTGCGTCTGAAACCGGTCGCGTTGCACCCGGAAGCCGAAGGACGCGAGCCGTTCCGCGACCCAATCCGCCGCATCCGACGCGGTCGGCGAGCCCGGCGTCCGGTTCGGGAACTGTGTCGCGAGCTCGCGTGCCGACTGCGTGGCTCCCACCTCGTCGAATGCGGCGGGGAAGGTCGGCGGAGGCAGGCTCTCCGGACGCGTGATCGTGAAAGCCGTGATCAGCAGCGGGATGGCGACGAGCAGCGCGGTCCCGCGGTAGGCACGGGCGTTGACGGGCCGCTCGAGAGAGCCGTGCCGCGGCCGCCTCCGCGAGGTTGGGGGCCGGAAAGGCGGCATGCCGAGGCTATAGTAGGGAGGGCCCCGGCCTCGCGCTCCCGGCGGTTGATGCGCCCGTGCCCGACTCCTCGACAATTCTCCTCGTAGACGACGAGGACTCCGTCCAGAAGCTCCTCTCGTACCCGTTGGAACGGGACGGATACCGCGTTCTCGCGGCCAAGGACGGCGAGGAGGCGCTCGCCAAGTTCTCATCCGAGCCGGTCGATCTCGTGGTGCTCGACCTGATGCTGCCCAAGCTCGACGGGCTCGAGGTCTGCAAGCGGCTGCGGGCGCAGAGCACGGTTCCGATCATCATGCTCACGGCCCGGGACGACGAGCTCGACAAGGTGCTCGGCCTCGAGCTCGGCGCCGACGACTACATCACGAAGCCGTTCTCGATTCGCGAGTTCCGGAGCCGCGTGCGGGCGCTCCTGCGCCGCGCGTCGCTCCCTGCGCAGCAGGACCGGCGCGACGGCGAGGTGATCGAGGCTGAGGGCCTGCTCGTCGATCCCGCCCGGCGAACCGTCGAGGTTCGAGGTGGCGCCGTGCAGCTGACCTACGTCGAGTTCGAGCTGCTGCGCACACTCGCGTCGAACCCGGGCCGCGTCTTCAGCCGCCGCCAGCTCCTCGAGGCGCTGTGGGGCGACTCGGCCTACCGCGAACCGCGCACGATCGACGTTCACGTCCGCCACCTGCGCGAGAAACTCGAGCAGGACGCGAGCGAGCCTGAGTTCATCCTCACCGTGCGGGGCGCCGGCTACCGCTTCCGGGATCCCTGATGCGCCTTCGCACGGTCGGGCTCAAGCTCAGCCTCGCGTTGATCGCGCTCGTAGCGGGGGCGCTCGCCGTTGTCTATATCGCCGTGGTTCCCACGCTCAAGGAAGGGCTTGTCGATGGGCGCATCGCGCAGCTCGAGCGAACCGCGGATGCGATCGTCTCTGACTACACACAGGACGGTGTCGATCCGGCGCTCTTTCGCATCTTCGTAGAAGGCGAGAGCCAGACTCGTGGAGCGAGAGTGGCGATCTACAGCTATCTCAGCGAGGAGAATCCCGTGTTCCTTCGCGCGATTGCCGATTCCCGCCCGAGCGGCCAGACCGAGCAGGATCCGATTGCGCAACGTGCTGCCGAGCACCGCAAGACCGAGACCGGCATTGTCGAGCGCGGCGGGTCGCAGTTCGCCGAGGTCGCGGTCCCGTTCGACGAGCTGTACATCCTCCTCGTCTCAGCGCCGATCGACGAGACCCTCGAGAACGTCTCGCTTGTGCGCAAGCGCCTCGTCGTGGCCGGCCTGATCGCGCTGCTTGCGGCCGCTCTGGTCGGGTTCTTGCTCGCCCGTGTCTTCGCGAGACGGATCCGGCACCTCGAGCGCGCCGCGAACCGGATCGCCGGCGGCCGCTTCGACGAACCGGTGGTCGACCCGAGTGCGGACGAACTCGGAGAGCTGGCCAGGGCGTTCGATCGCATGCGCGAGCAGCTGTCGACCCTCGAACGGGCCCGACGCGAGTTCATCGCCAACGCCTCGCACGAGCTGAGAACGCCGATCTTCGCGCTCGGCGGCCATGTCGAGCTCCTCACAGACGAGGACATGGACGAGTCGACACGGCGCGAGTTCCTCGCCGAGATGAGGCTTCAGGTCGAACGCCTGACCAAGCTCGCGACCGACCTTCTCGACCTGTCCCGTCTCGACGCGGGCCGTTTGCACGTGGAAATGACCCCCGTGGATCTCGGTGAGGTCGCGCTTTCCCTGGCAGCGGAGTTCGGCGGCGTCGGCCGGGGCCGGGATCACCGGCTCGATGCGGACGGCGAGCCGGCCCTTGCGCTCGCAGACGAGGAGCGCGTGCGCCAGATCGGCCGGATCCTCGTCGAGAACGCGATTCTCCACACGCCGCCGGGCACGGAGATCCGGCTCACGACCGCCCACGCCGACGACGGCGCCGAGCTCCGCGTCGAGGACACGGGGCCCGGCATCCCGCCGGACGACCAGCAGCACGTCTTCGAGCGCTTCTACCGCGTCGGCGGCGCTGTCACGTCCGGTTCCGGGCTCGGCCTCGCGATTGCACGGGAGCTCGCGGGCGTGATGGGCGGCGAGATCGTGCTCGACTCCCGCCCGGGCCGCACCGTTTTCACGTTGAAACTGCCGCCGAGCCCGCTCGCGGTGGAAGAGCCCGAGCACGCACTCGCACGCTAGGCGTTTCACGTGGAAACGGGGTGGTCAGGCGGAGCCGCCTGGCTACAGTGAGAAGCCGGTGCGTCCGTCCGCCCTTGCAGTCATTGCGCTCGTCGCCGCCGCGGTCGGCGGGCTCGTCTCCGTCGCCGCGGCCGACCAGACCGGTCTGCTCGACGGCGGTACCGAGACGGTCTTCGTCGCCGGATCAGGCGCTGCGTTGCCGGTCGAGCGGGAGATCGCGACCCCGGACGGCGCTGCCAAGCCGCTCGCGGGCAACACGTTCGACCCCGCCACGATCTACCGGTCGCGCAGTGGCGGCGTCGTCACGATCTATGCGTATTTCGACGACCTTCCCGCTTCCGACCACGCCGCGCAGGGTTCGGGATTCGTCATCTCCAAGGAGGGCTACATCCTCACGAGCGCGCACGTCGTCACGACGGCGGGGCCGGAGGAGACGGGCGAGCCGGAGGCCGCGGACCGCGTCTACGTGGGCTTTCGCGACGGCGATCGCGCCGAGGCGACGGTGATCGGGTGGGACGTGTTCGACGACGTGGGTGTCCTCAAGGTCGATCCGGACGCGCACGCACTCGATCCGGTGCCGCTCGGCGACTCCGGCCGCGTCGTCGTCGGTGAGCCGGTCGCAGCACTCGGCAGCCCGTTCGGCAACGAGAGCTCCCTCTCGGTCGGCGTGGTTTCGGCGACGCGGCGCTCGATCAACTCGCTGACGTCCGGCTACAACGTCGGCGACGCGATCCAGACGGACGCGCCGATCACGCACGGGAACTCCGGCGGGCCGCTCTTCGACGCGCGAGGTCGTGTGCTCGGGATCAACGCCCAGATCCGAAGCGATTCGGGGCAGTCAGAGGGCGTCGGCTTTGCGATTCCGATCAATGCCGCCAAGCGCTCGTTCCGCCAGCTCGTCCGCAACGGCCGGGTTGCGTACGCCTATGTGGGCGTCAACGCGGAGGACTTGACGCCGACGATCGCCAGGCGTTTCGGCTATTCGGTGGAGCGCGGGGCGGTGATTGCGACCGTCGTCCCAAGAAGCCCGGGCGAGGCGGCCGGCCTTCGCGGGGGGAGTGAACGGCGGCGGCTCAACGGGTTCGACGTTCGCGTCGGCGGCGACGTCGTCGTCAAGATCGGCGCCCGAGACGTTCGCAGCGCGGACGATCTCGTCCGCGTGGTCAGCGAGCGTCTCGCGCCCGGCCAGGTGGTCCCGTTCACGATCGTGCGGGGCGGTCGGCGGATGGTCGTTCCCGTTCGTCTCGGCGAGCGCCCGAGGCGCCCGCGGGTCGAGGACTAGGAGGCGAAACCGGCGTGTTTGGGTTTGCTCATACGTTGGAATAGTGGAATCGATCGGAATCCCTGCCGGTAAACCTGCTAGAACCTTCCGAATTCATGGCGAACCCTTCAAGCTCGGCCAACGGCGGTGCTCCCACCATCCGCCTGACGATTCCCGCAAAAGCCGAGTACATCACGCTGGTGCGGCTGGCGCTGAGCGGCCTCTCCCAGTCGCGCGAGCTTCCGGACGAGACGCTCGGAGATCTCAAGCTCGCGGTGACCGAGGCGTGCTCCAACTCGATCCGGCACGCCTACGGAGACGGGCGCGACGGCTCCGTGGAGGTCGTCTATGAGCTTCATCCCGACCGTCTCGTCGTCGAGGTGTCCGACGACGGCCCCGGGTTCGCTGTTCCCGAGGCGACGTTCGGAGGCGGGCAGGGGCTCAACGAAGGCGGCCTCGGAATCGCAATCATCCGGGAGCTCTCCGACGAGCTCGAGCTGGGCCCGCGAGATGGCGGGAAGGGATCTCGGCTCCGGCTCGTAAAGTTCATCCAGGCATAGACCAGCACCCGGCAGGACCCAGCACCGGCAGAGCCCGGACGTCTGAACATGCTCCCGATCGTCAACGTCGGAACGAAACCACTCACGGACTACGCGACCATCGGCGGGCGCGGTCTGATGGCGGAGATCCAGCGGCTTGCCGGGCCGCTCGAGGGCAAGCGCGTCTGCCACCTCTCGGCGACGGCGTTCGGCGGAGGGGTGGCGGAGATCAACTACACGCTGATCCCGCTGATGAACAGCGCGGGGCTCGAGACCCACTGGCGCATCATCAAGGGCCAGGACGAGTTCTTCGACGTCACGAAGAAGATCCACAACGCGCTCCAGGGCAACCCGCAGGCATTGACGGGCGAGGAGGAGCAGATCTTCCAGCGCTACAACGCGATGAACGCCGAGGAGTTCGACGACTCCGAGTACGACGTGATCATCGTCCACGACCCCCAGCCGGTGGCGATGATCGACCACTTCCCGGACTCGGAGGCGCACTGGATCTGGCGTTGCCACATCGACCTGTCTACGCCGAACGAGGACGTCCTCGGCGTGTTGCTCCCGTCGATGGCGCGCTACGACGCCGCCATCTTCCACATGCCGCAGTACGTGCCCCGGTCCGGCGACCTCCCGCAGGCGTTCATCTGGCCGCCCGCGATCGACCCGTTGGCGCCGAAGAACATCGCGCTCTCGGTCGAGGACGCCGCCTACATCGTCGACCAGTTCGGGATCGACGTGCAGCGTCCGCTGCTCACCCAGGTCTCGCGGTTCGATCCGTGGAAGGACCCGCTCGGAGTGATCGACGCATTCCGGATCGTGCGCGGAACGCATCCGGGGCTGCAACTCGGGCTCGTCGGCTCGATGGCGCACGACGACCCTGAGGGCTGGGACTTCTACAACCAGACAGTCGAGCACGCGGCCGGCGATCCCGACATCTTCATCCTCTCGAACCTCAACAACATCGGCTCCGTGGAGGTCAATGCCTTCCAGGTGTACTCGGCGGCCGTGCTCCAGAAGTCGATCCGGGAGGGTTTCGGCCTGACGGTGACCGAGGGCCTCTGGAAGGGCCGGCCGACGGTCGCGGGACGGGTCGGCGGGATTCCGAGCCAGATTCAGGACGGCGAGACCGGCTGGCTCGTGGATTCCGTGGAGGAGTGCGCGGCCGCGTGCCTCGAGATCCTCGCGCACCCCGCAGAGGCGCGAAACCGCGGGATTCGTGGCAAGGAGTACGTCCGGCAGCACTTCCTCACGCCCAGGCTCCTCCGCGACTGGCTTGCGCTCTTCAACCGGCTCGACGGCAACGACACGGGCGACACGCAGCTCGTGACCGCCTCGGCCGAAGCCGTCTGAAGCCTCGGCGGTAGCCAAAAACTCCTCGGGTAGGGTCCCTTGCGATGGGCGCTCGACGAAAGTTGATCGTCGTCTCGAACCGTGGCCCTGTCAGCTTCGATCGCGACGCGGACGGCGAGCGCGTCGCCAGGCGCGGCGGCGGCGGCCTCGTGACCGCGCTGCGCAGCCTGGTCGCCATGCACGACGTCACCTGGATCGCGAGCGCGATGACGGAGGAGGATCGTGCGGTCGGCGAGGAGGCGGGCGGCACCGCGATCGACGAAATCGCCCGCGACGGCTCGCCGTACCGGCTGAAGCTCGTCCCGCACGAGCCGACGGCGTACGACTGGTTCTACAACGTCGTCGCCAACCCCACGCTCTGGTTTCTCCAGCATTACCTCTGGAACTTCGCGCAGGCGCCGAACGTCGACCGGGGGCTGCACCACGCGTGGGAGGAGGGTTACGTCGCCGTGAACGCCGGGTTCGCGGAGGCTGTCGTCGCGGAGCTGGAGGCGGATCCTGGCTCGCCGGTCTTCTTCCACGACTACCACCTCTACCTGGCGCCGCGGTTCGTGCGGACACGCGTGCCGGACGCTGCGCTGTCCCACTTCGTGCACGTCCCCTGGCCGGAGCCGGATTACTGGCGGGTCCTCCCGGAGGCGATCCGACGTGCGTTGCACGACGGGCTGTTGGCAAACGACGTCGTCGGCTTCCACACCGATCGCTGGCGGCGGAGCTTCCTCCGCTCGTGCATGGACATCGTCGGCGCCGAGGGCAGCTTCGTCGACGGCACCGTCGAGTATGACGGCCGCCGGATCCGGGCGACGAGCCGCCCGATCTCCGTCGACCCGGCCGAGTTCGACGAGCTCGCCGGGGGCGACGCGGTTCGCGAACGGGAGGACGAGCTCGTAGCCTCGCGACCCGAGCGGCTGATCCTCAGGGTCGACCGGACCGACCCGTCCAAGAACGTCGTGCGCGGCTTCCGCGCGTTCGAGCGGTTCCTCACCGACCACCCCGACTACCACCGGCGGGTGGTGATGCTTGCGCTGCTCGACCCGAGTCGGCAGGACATTCCGGAGTACGCCGAGTACCTCGGCGCGATCCAGCGGACGGCCCGCGCCGTCAACGATCGCTTCCAGGGCGATGGGTGGACGCCGATCGACCTTCGGATCGCTGACGACTTCGTGGGTTCCGTGGCCGCCTACAAGCAGTACGACGTGCTGCTCGTGAATGCGATCTTCGACGGACTGAACCTCGTTGCCAAGGAGGCGCCGCTCGTCAACGAGAGGGACGGTGTCCTGATCCTCTCCGAGAATGCCGGCGCCCACGAGGAGCTGAGCGACTGGGCGGTCACGGTCAACCCGTTCGACATCGCGGGGCAGGCAGATGCGATCCACGCGGCGCTCGAGATGCCGGCCGAGGAGCGATCCGCGCGCTGCCGGGCGATTCGCGCTCACATCCGGGAGCACGACCTCGCGGAGTGGGTCGAAGGCCAGCTCGCGGATCTCGACGCCGCCGTGGCGCCGGCGCGTGCGCGTCCGTGAAGGAGTTCTCGCACATCGACGAAGCGGGGGGAGTCCAGATGGTGGATGTCGGCGCCAAGCCGCTCTCCCGGCGGCGCGCGCGGGCGCAGGCTCGCATCGAGATGAAGCCCGAGACTGCCGCGCGGCTCGCCGAGCTGCCGAAGGGCGACGCGCTGACGACCGCCAAGGTGGCGGGAATCATGGCCGCCAAGCGAACCAGCGAGTTGATCCCGCTCTGCCACCCCCTGCCTCTGACCGCGATCGACGTCCATGTTGCCATCTTAGAGAACGGCGCGGACGTCACGGCCACGGTCGAGACGACGGCGCAGACGGGCGTTGAGATGGAGGCGCTCGTTGCCGCCTCGATCGCGGCGCTCACGATCTACGACATGGCGAAAGGTGTGGACGACTCGATGGTCGTCCGCGAACTGCGCCTGCTGGACAAGGCGAAGGTGGAGATCTGAAGGCGGCGGTGCTGACGGTCTCGGACGGCGTGGCCCGCGGCGAGCGGGCGGACGAGAGCGGGGCAGTGCTGGAAGAGCTTCTCAGGGCGGATGGACACGAGGTCTCCCGGCGCGTCGTGCCGGACGAGCGCAGCGAGATCGCCGAGGCGATCGAAGCGCTGACGGACGAGTTCGCGCTGGTACTGACGACCGGGGGAACGGGAGTCGCACCGCGCGACGTGACCCCGGAGGCGACGGCGTCGGTGGTCGAGCGTCAGATTCCCGGTATGTCCGAGGCCATCCGGTCGGATGCGGTGGCGCGCACCCCGCACGGCATGCTCTCGCGTGGGATCGCAGGCGTTCGGGGTGGAGCGCTCGTCGTGAACCTTCCCGGCTCCCCGGGCGGCTGCCGCGACGGCTTCGAGGTCGTTCGAGAGGCGCTTCCGCACGCCGTACGGCTGCTCGCGGGGGAGCAGGGCGGGCACCGGCAGACGTGAGCGCGACGGCTGCGGACTGAGCACCGGTCGCCGACCGGGGACGCGCCTGCGCAGTCTTGACGCGGTTGCGTGACCCATGGGTGCGCCGGCCACGGATACGATCGCCGTGGGGAGGAGGTTGGGGTTCCTGGGTACCGAGACCAACGAGGTGGGCGCGGGATGATCAGCGCGAGCGGACTCGGACGGCGGTTCGGCGAGCGGCGAGTCCTCTCCGGGGTCGACTTCGGCCTCGAGCGGGGTGGGTTTCTACTGGTCACTGGGCCGAACGGCTCAGGCAAGACGACGCTGCTGCGACTCCTCGCTGGGCTGCTCGCTCCTACGGAAGGCGCACTCGAGATCCAGACGGATCGTGGTCGTATCGGCTTCCTCGGCCATGAGCCCCTCGTCTATCGCGAGCTCACCGCGCTCGAGAACCTCGACCTCTTTGGACGTCTCTACCGCGTCCCGGAGCGCCGCGAACGGACCGGCATGCTCCTCGAACGCTTTGGGCTGTGGGACGCCCGAGGCGAGGTCGCGTCGACGTTCTCCCGCGGCATGCTCCAGCGGCTGGCGATCTGCCGGACGCTTCTGCACGACCCCGAGCTCCTGCTCCTCGACGAACCGTTCAGCGCGCTCGACGCCCACGGAACCGAGCTCTTGCAGGCAGAGCTGGCCGACGCCGCGGGTCGCACCCTCGTCGTCGCGAGCCATCAGCCGGAGCGGATCGACCCGCACGCGACGCAGCGGCTCGCGCTCGCATGACCGGCTACTTCGGTGATGTCGCCGCCCTCGCACGCAAAGATCTCCTCGTCGAGCTCAGGACGCGCGACACCGTGCCGGCCATGCTCCTCTTCGTCGTCGCGGCGCTCGTCGTCTTCCATTTCGCGCTGCCCGCCGAGAGCTCACGCCTCGCGGCGAGCGGGATGCTCTGGATCGCTCTCCTGTTCACGGCGCTGCTTGCGCTCGTGCGCGCCTTCGTCGGCGAGCGGGACCAGGGCACGCTCGACGGGCTGATCCTCGCTCCGTGCGACCGCAGCGCGATCTGGCTCGGGAAGACGCTCAGCGTCCTCGCCTTCCTGCTGTTTGCGGAGGCGGTCGCGCTGCCGGCGTTCGCGTTGTTCTACGAGAACGTGACCTGGGAGCTCGTTGCGGGGGTCGCACTCGCCAATGTGGGAATCGCCGCCGTCGGCACGCTTCTCGGCGCGATGGCTGCGGCAGCTCGCGCGCGCGAGCTGCTCCTGCCGCTGCTCTTCCTGCCGGTCGCGATCCCGCTGGTCGTCGGCGGCGTCGGCGCGACCGTCGACGACGACCCGGGCAGGTACCTGGCCTTCCTCGCTCTCTACGACCTGATCTTTGCGATCCTCTCCTGGGCAAGCTTTGAGTACGTCGTTACGGAATAACGGCGCCGCCCTCCTCTCGTTGACAGCGGCGGCTCTCCTGGTCGCGGGCCTTTCGCTCGCGATCTTCTGGGCGCCCGAAGACGCCGACCAAGGGATCAGCCAGAAGATCTTCTACGTCCACGTCCCGGTCGCCCTGACCTCGTATGCGGCCTTCTTCTGGGCCGCGTGGAAGGCGCTGCGCCTCCTCTGGAAAGGCGACGAGCGCAATGACCTGGAGAGCTATACCGCGGTGCACATGGGCGTGATCTTCGGTGTCCTCACCCTCGTCACCGGCTCGATCTGGGCGAAGGTCTCGTGGGGCCAGTGGTGGGTGTGGAGCGAGCAGCAGCTCACGCTCTTCCTGATCCTGTTCCTGTTCTACTCCGCGTACTTCATGCTCCGCTACTCGACCGATCCCGGGCCGCGCCGGGCCCGAACGTCCGCCGTGTACGCGCTCTTCGGGGTCGCGCTGATCCCGGTCAGCTTCATGGCGATCCGGCTCGCCGAGGGACTGATCCACCCGGTGGTGTTCAAGCGGGACGGGCCGGACATGGAGGGCTCGATGTTCCTGACGTTCTGCGTGTGCCTGGCGGCGATGCTGGCGCTCGCCGGCGCGCTCTACCTCATCGAGCTGTCCGGGAAGCGGGCCGACGCGAGCCTTCGTGCGCTGCGGGAGCGGCTGGCGTGAGCACCGGCGAGAAGTACCTCTGGGCGGCCTACCTCGTCGTCTTCGCGGCCGTGCTCCTCTACGTCGTGCTCATCTCGCTCAAGGTCGGACGGCTGGAGCGCGAGCTCACCGCGCTTGCGGAGCTGGCGCGGGACCGGGAGACGCTCGGTGGCTGAGCTGCTCGTCTGGCCGGCGCTGCTCGCCTATGGGGAGGCGGCGGTCGCGTACGCGGGGAACGCACGCCGTCCGGGCCCGCTCGGCCTCCTCGCGACCTGGGGCGTTCGGCTGGGATGGCTGGCGCAGACCGCGCTGCTCGTCGTGCAGGCGAGCGGTGCCGACGGCTTCCCGTGGAACACGTGGGCCGGCTCCCTCAACCTCTTCGTCTGGCTGGTGGTCAGCGCGTATCTGATCTGGGGCTGCAGTCCCCGGTACCGGCTGCTCGGTCTCGGCGTGATGCCGCTTGCGGCCGCGTTCTTGGCGCTTTCGTACGCGGCGGGCGGAACGGAGAACACACAGCAGGGAGCGGCGTGGGGAGACGTCGTGCTCGTCCTCCACGTCGCACTGATCCTCGTTTCGTTTGCCGGTTTCACCGTCGCCGGCGGCCTGGCGGCGCTCGAGCTCTGGCAGGAGCGGGAGCTGAAGAGCCATCCGGCCGGGCTCCTGAGGCTCCGGCTCCCCTCGCTCCTTGCGCTGGATCGGCTCACGGTGACCACGGTCGGCGTCTCGCTCGCAGCGCTGACGGCCGGAATCATTCCGGGCCTCGCCCGGCTACCGGATCGCGGCGTCGACGTCCTCATCGCGGGCACCGTCGTCCTCTGGGCGCTCGGGGCATCGGTGCTGTATCTCCGCGTGCGCGCCGGCCGACGCGAGCTCGCCGCCGTGCTTGCCCTGGGCGGCGTCGGCGCGGTCATCGTCCTCCAGCTCGGGCTCCTGTTCGCCCACGTCGCATGAGGCTCCTCGTCGTCGGAACCTCGCACCGGCTCGCCCCTCTCGAGGTGCGCGAGCGCGTGGCCCTCGACGCGGACGGCGAGGCGGCGCTGGCGCAGCGGCTGGGCGAGAGCGGCGAGGCCGTGTGCCTCTCGACGTGCAACCGCACCGAGCTCTATCTCGCGGCCGCGGATGCCGATGCGGCAGGGAATCGCGCCACTGCGGCGCTTGCGGACCTCGGCCGGATCCCGCGCGTGGAGCTCGAGCCGTATCTGTACCGGCTCGAGCAGGAGGCGGCAGCGACGCACCTCTTCCGTGTCGCCGCCGGGCTGGATTCGCTCGTGCCCGGCGAAGGCGAGATCCAGGGACAGGTCCGGTCTGCCTACGAGCGCGGCGCCGTAGGCCCGCTCCTCGACCGGCTCTTCCGGCAGGCACTGCATGCCGGCAAGCGCGTGCGAACCGAGACCGCGATCGGCGAGAGCCCTGCGTCCGTTGCCTCGGCTGCCGCCGCCCTCGCCGCGCAGGTCTTCGGCGATCTTGCGGGCCGGCGCATCGTCGTCATCGGCGCGGGCAAGGTCGGCGAGCTGGCCGCCCGGAACCTCGTCAGCCGCGGGGCGGAGCTGTCCTTCGTCGCGAACCGGACGCTTGACCGTGCGTCCTCGCTCGCGGAGCGCTTCGGCGGCGAGGCGCTCCCACTGGACGCCGTCGAGCCGGAGCTCGAGGCGGCGGACATCGTCGTCTCGTCGACCGCCGCACGCGACACGATCCTCGCGCGGGAGCAGGTCGAGCGCGCGCTCTCTGCCCGCCGCGGCCGGCCGCTGTTGCTCGTCGACCTTGCAGTGCCGCGCGACATCGACCCGGCGATCAAGGAGCTCCACGGTTGCTTCCTGTACGACATCGACGACCTGCAGTCCGTCGTCGAAGAGACGCTCACTGGCCGCCGCGGAGAGGCGATCCGGGCCGAGGCGATTGTCGTCGGGGAGGGGAAGCGATTCGAGCAGTGGCTTGGCTCGCTCGACTCGGTCCCGGCGATCGCGTCGCTACGCGAGCGGGCCGAGGCGATCCGCCGGAGGGAGCTTGCCAAGGCGAGCCCGCGCCTCGCCGGCCTCTCCGAGCCCGAGCGCCACGCGGTCGAGTCCCTGACGAACCAGATCGTCAACAAGCTCCTCCATCAGCCGATCATGCGCCTGAAGGAGGCCGGGCTCGGCGAGGAGGACGAGCGCCGTGCTCCTCAGGGTCGGCTCGAGGGGTAGCCGCCTCGCGCTGACGCAGGCCGAGCTCGCAGTCGACCGGCTGCGCAGGCCGGGCCTGGAGTTCGCGCTCGTCCCGATCACGACCGCGGGCGATCGCGACCGGACGAAGCCGTTCGGTGAGATCGGTTCGCGCGGCGTCTTCGTCAAGGAGCTCGAAGAGGCGCTGCTCGAGAGCCGGATCGACGTCGCGGTCCACTCGGCCAAGGACATGACCTCGACGGACACCGAGGGGCTCGCCGTCGGGGCGTACCTCGAGCGCGACGACGCCAGGGACGCTCTCTGCGGCGCCGATGCCGTCAGGCCCGGGATGCGGGTTGGGACCGCGTCGGTGCGCCGCCGCGCGCAGCTGCTCGCCCTCGAGCCGGAGCTTCGGATCGAGCCGATGCGGGGGAACATCGATACCCGGCTTCGGAAGCGGCGCGAGCGGGGCCTCGATGCGGTCGTCCTCGCAGCTTGCGGGCTCGATCGGCTCGGCCTCGGCGACGAGATCGGCCGTCGCTTCGAGCCGGACGAGCTCCTTCCCGAGGCGGGCCAGGGCGCGCTCTCCCTCCAGGTGCGGGCAGGCGAGGAGGACGTGGTCGCCGACGCCGACCACGCCGAGACCAGGCGCCGCGTCGAGGCCGAGCGCGCGTGTGTCGCGGCCGTCGGCGGCGGCTGCCTTGCGCCGGTCGCCGCACACCACGACGGCGGGACCCTGACGGCGCTCGTGGCGGCCGAGGACGGAAGCTGGGTCGAGCGGCGCACAGGGGACGATCCGGTTCGGCTCGGCCAGGAGCTCCTCTCGCTCGTTCCGTGAGGATCCTGCTGACCCGGCCCGAGGGACGTAACGAGGAGCTCGCCCGCGCGCTCCGCTCCGCGGGTCACGAGGCGGACTGCGTGCCGCTCATCGCGCTCGAGCCGCTCGGCGACGAGCCGATCGATCTCGACGGATACGACTGGGTGCTGGTCACGAGTGCGACGGGCGCGCGGGAGCTCCGGCGCCGAGGCCGAGGCCGGCCGGGCCGCTTCGCCGCGATCGGCCGGGCCACGGCTGACGCCCTCGGCGGCGCGGACCTCGTGCCGCGGGTCTCGACGCAAGAGGGCCTGCTGGCCGAGTTGCCGAGGCCGGCCGGGCGCGTGCTCTTCGCCGGCGCCGAGGCCGCCCGCCGGCTCCTCGTCGAGGAGCTGGAAGCCGACTTCGTCCCGCTGTACCGCACCCGCGAGCTGGGGCCGAGGCTTCCGGAGGCGGATCTGGTCGTCCTGGCGTCCCCGTCCGCCGCGCGGGCCTACGCGGCGCTAGGCGGGCGTGGGCGGACGATCTCGATCGGGCCGGAGACCACCTCGGCCGCCAGATCGCTCGGTCTCGAGGTCGTCGAGGAGGCTTCGACGCAGGACGCCGACGGGCTCCTCGCCGCCGTCGAGGCTGCGACGCGTTAGCGTCCGGGCCCGTGGTCATCACCTTCCTGTCGGACTTCGGAGTCGAGGACGACTTCGCCGGAACCTGCCACGGCGTGATCAAGCGGCTGGCGCCGGACGTGGACGTGATCCACATCACGCACGGGATCCAGCCGACCAGCGTCCTCCAGGGCTCCGTCGTGCTGGCCAGCACGCTGCCCTACATGCCCGTGGGGGTCCACCTCGCGGTCGTCGATCCCGACGTCGGGACGCCGCGACGCGCGCTCGTCGTCCGCACGCAGGACGGCCGGCTGCTCGTGGGGCCGGACAACGGCTTGCTCGTGCCCGCCGCCGAGAAGGTCGGCGGGGTCACCCAGGCGAACGAGATCACGAACCGTGAGTACGCCCTCGAGCCGATCGCGCCGACCTTCCACGGGCGGGACATCTTCGCGCCGGCCGCGGCGCATCTCGCGCTCGGCCTCGACCCTGCGGAACTCGGTGCTGCCGTCGAGCCGGAGTCGCTCATTCGCTACGAGTACCCGCAGCCCGAGATCGGGACCCGGCGAATCCGCGCGAGATGCCTCTACGTCGACCGGTTCGGGAACATCCAGCTGAACCTGACGGCGAGCGAGGTCGAGCCGCTGGGCATCGTGCCGGGCCGGAGAGTCGAGGTCGAGCTGCCCGTCGACCGCTTCTACGCGCAGGCCGCCAGGACGTTTGCCGACGCGCGGCCGGGCGACATCATCCTCTACGAGGACGCGTACCGGAACATTGCGCTCGCGATCTCCCGCGGCAACGCGGCCCAGACGTTCGGCGTGCACGCTGGGACGGAGGTCCGGCTACGGGCCGACTCGGAGTAGTTCTCGGGCAGCGCTTCGCGCGGCTCGCGACGAACGCCGTCGTTCGCTGGCCGGCGCTCTGGCCCCTGTTCCGGCCGCTGATCCGGTGGCAGTTCGACCGGCTCGCACCGGTGTGGGCGGGGATGCGCTTGCCGGATTCGGTCGCGCCGTTCGAGATGGCGCTGGAACGGGTCGACGGGCCGGTGCGACGCGCGTTGGACGTCGGGACCGGGACAGGTGTCGGAGCCCTCGCGATCGCGAAGCGCTTCCCGGACGCCGAGGTCGTCGGTACCGACGTCGCTCCGGCGATGCTCGAGGAGGCGCGACGACTCGCTCCGGGCGTCGAGTTCGTGAAGGGAGACGCGTCGGCGTTGCCCTTCGGCGCCGGCGAGTTCGACCTCGTCACCCACGCGAACATGATCCCGTTCCTCGACGAGACGGCCCGCGTTTTGCGGCCCGGCGGCTGGACGCTCTACGCGTTCTCGTCCGGCCCCGAGACGCCGATCTACGTCGCACCCGACCGGCTCCGCCGCGAGCTCGAGCGGCGCGGGTTCACGGACTTTGCGGAAATTACGGCCGGCCGCGGGAACGCCGTGCTTGCCCGGCGCGGCGAAGGGGAGTAGCGTCCGGCGCACTGAGACGTTCGCGGCGCGGTCGCACCGGCCCGGACGTCTCTTTTTGTGCGGCTAGACTGGCCCGACTGCGGCGAGGTAGCTCAGTTGGTAGAGCACACGGCTGAAAACCGTGGTGTCGCCGGTTCGATTCCGGCCCTCGCCACCTACCGCTCGCTAGCCATCGCCGCCGTCTCTCGTTCGAGCTTGATCGCAGCGATTCGCTCGCTCAACCCCTCGAGCAGCTGGCCCTTGAGCATCACGGCGTCGGCGCCGGCCGCATTCGCGGCTCGATGAAGCGCCGGGTCGGCGTCGCCGGTGAGCGCGATCACGCACAAGCTGGGGTGCTCGGCGCGAAGCCTGCGGACCGTTGCGACGCCGTCCAGCCTCGGCATGTGCAGGTCGATCACGACTGCGTCGGGAGCGATTGCCTCCACGCATTCCACGGCCTCGATCCCGTCGAGCGCGATGCCGACGACCTTCAGGCTGGGCTGCTGCTCGACGAGCGCGCGGAGAGATTCGAGGTAGCCCTCATCGTCATCCGCCAGCACGACGGAGATCGTCCCCTCGAAGTCCAACATTGCGGCCCTCCGAACCTACTCCATTCCGGAGAGAATCGCGGGAGTGTTAGCCGTTCTCTATGACATCCACGGGAACCTCCCGGCGCTGGAGGCGGTGCTCTCGGACGTTGAGGACGTGGGCTGCGACCGCTTCTTCCTCGGCGGCGACTACGGGACCCCGAGCCCCGCGCCGCACGAAACGCTCGCGAGGCTCCGAAAGCTTCCCGACGCCACCTGGATCCGCGGGAACGGCGAGCGCTGGCTTCGGGAGCCGCCCGACGTCCCGGAGGTGGTTCAGGTTTACAAGGAGTTCGAGGGCGTCCTCTCCGACGAGGAGACCGACTGGCTGTACGGGCTGCCCGAGAGCGCGGAGCTCGACGGGATCCTCTACGTCCACGGCTCCCCGATCTCGGATGTCGAGAGCTTCGCGCCTCGAGCGGAGGACGGCGAGGAGCGCATGCTGGGCGGCGTTCGCGACAGGACGATCGTCTTCGGCCACAGCCACCAGCAGTTCCGCCGCCCGGGGCCGAACGGCACCGACCTCGTCAACCCGGGAAGCGTCGGGATGCCGCTGGACGGCGACGTCCGAGCGGCGTGGGCGACGTGGGACAGCGACTTCGAGTTCAGGCGCACGGAGTACGACGTCGAGCGGGCCGCAGCGGCCTACCGCTCGATGGGCGGTGAGTTCGGCGAGATGGCGGCGAACCGGATCCTGAAGGGAAGCGACTAGGCCAGCGAGGCGTCGAGCGAGACCTCGACGTTGCCCTTGAGTGCCTGGGAGACCGGGCAGTTCTCCTTCGCCTGCTCGGCCGCCTGGCGGAACCCGTCCTCGTCGAGACCTTCGACTTCTCCCCGGATCGAGATGCGCATCGTCGTCATCCGGAAGCCGTCGCCGACCTTGTCGAACGTCGCCGTCGCCTCCGTCTCGAGGCGCTGGGGCGAGGTGCCGGCCCCGGCGAGGCCCGCTGCGAGCGCCATGGAGATGCAGGTGGCATGGGCGGCGGCGATGAGCTCCTCGGGGCTCGTGTTCTCGTCGGCCTGCTCGGCGCGCGACGACCATTTGACCGTGGCGTCTTTCACAACGCCGCTCTGCGTCGAGACCTTGCCGGAGCCGCTGGCCAAGTTTCCCTGCCACTCCACATTCGCTGTGCGCTCAACCGCCATCTTCGTCCTCCTTCTCCTGGCCTGACCCGGACGGCCGATAGTAGCGCCGGCCCTTCAGCTCCTCGGGCAGGTTGTCGGCCTCGAAGCCACGCGGGTCGGAGTGCGGATAGACGTAGCCCTTGCCGCGCCCGAGCTTCTTTGCGCCGTAGTAGTGGGTGT
>DASZEE010000142.1:0-8491 GCA_035941215.1 Gaiellaceae bacterium | reverse complement strand
AAGTCAAACGGTTGCGCGCGGGGGAAAGCGCGGGCTACGGACGCCGGTTCGTCGCCGCCGAGGAGACCTGGATCGGCGTGGTGCCGGTCGGCTACGCGGACGGGTTCCGGCGGGACATGACGGGTACCGAGGTCGCCGTCGGGAGCAGGCGCTGTCCGGTGGTCGGGACCGTGTCCATGGATGCGATCACGGTCCGGCTGGACGAGGAGCTCCCGGCCGAGACGCCGGTGACGCTGATCGGCGACGGCGTGCTGGCCGAGGATCACGCGCGGGTCGCGGAGACGATCAACTACGAGATCGTGTCGCGGATCGAGTCGGGCCCCAGTCGCGCGAGGCGCACCGTCGTCGATGGTTGAGACCGCTCAGGAGATCCTGGGGGGGCAAGAGGCTTGGGTCGTCGGCGGCGCGGTGCGGGACGAGCTGCTCGGCCGGCCGGTGGTCGACCTAGACATCGCCTGTCGCGAGCCGGAAGCGGCGGCCCGCCGCTACGCGCGGCGCACGGAGGGCGCGCCCTTCCCGCTCTCGGAGCGCCACGGCGCCTGGCGGGTGGCGCTGCCCGACGAGCGCACGGTGGACTTCACGCCGCTTCCGAACGGCATCCACGAAGACCTCGCCACGCGCGATTTCACCATCAACGCGATCGCCCGCCCGCTCGAAGGTGGCGAGCCGCTGGATCCGTTCGGCGGTCTCGGCGACCTCGGCCGCAAGACGCTGCGCGCCGTCGCGGCGGGGACCTTCCGCGACGACCCTCTTCGATTGCTGCGCGCCGTCCGCCTGGAGGAGGAGCTCGGCTTCCGGCTGGACGCCGAGACGGAACGACTCGTCCAGGCGGGCGCTGGGCTCGTCACCAAACCGGCCGGCGAGCGGATCCTCGCCGAGCTCGTCCGGCTCGGCCCGGCGGGGTTCGAGCGCCTTGACGAGCTCGGGCTGCTCGCGCCGCTCGGAGGCTCGCTCGAGCGGCTCCGAGCTCTCGGCGACACGACGCCCGACATGCGGCTCGTCGCGGTCTTCGGCGACAGGCTCGGGCAGCTGCCCGTGTCGAACGAGCTGCGGCGCTACGCGGGCAAGCTCCTCCGCGCGGAGCTCCCGCCCGACCGTGCGCCGCGGGCCATCCACCGTTTCCGCCGAGCGACCGAGCCGTGGGCGGTGGAGGCGGCACGGTTCGCGGGCGGTGACGCCGAGCTGGAGCGAGCGATCTTGGACGCGCGAGCCAACGAGCCCGCCGAGCCGCTCCTCCGCGGCGACGAGCTCGGCCTACCGCCCGGGCCCCAGATCGGCGAGTGGCTGGCGCGGATCGCCGAGGAACGCGCCGCCGGGACGATCTCGACGCGCGAAGAGGCGCTCGCGCTCGTCCGCAGCGGGCGGACAGACCGTCACTGACTCGGCACGGACTCGTTTCCCACGCGTGCGTCTCTCGCCGCTACGCTCGCAGCGGGGAGGAGGCCGGGTGCGCCTGACCAACGACTACGCGGGTCGGAGGCCGACTACTCCTTCCACTTGAGCGAGCAGCCCACCGGCGGGGTCTCGCTGACCGGCGGATCCTGGTCGGCGAGCAGCGCCTCGATCGCGTCGCGGACGTAGCGCGCGCTGACGCCGTCCTCTTCCCGGCTGTCGTCGATCGCGCCGTGGTAGGCGAGGCGGCGGCTGCGATCGAAGAGGAAGACCTCGGGCGTCCGCTCGGGGCCGTACCGCCGCGCGGCGGACTGGTCGGCGTCGTGCAGGTAGTCGAAGTTGAAGTCCTGCTCCTGCGCCCGCTGCTGCATCGCCTCGAAGGAGTCGGCCGGGTAGTTCTCGGCGTCGTTCGAGTTGATCGCGACCCGGCGAAAGCCGCGGTCGCCGTACTCGTCCTGCAGCGCTTTCATCCGGCCCTCCCACGCGATCACGTAGGGGCAGTGGTTGCACGACCAGACGACCGCCAGGATCGGCGCGTCGGCGTAGTCGTCGAGCGAGTGGTTGCGGCCGTCGACGCCGGGCAGGTCGAACGGCGGGGCCTCTGTGGCGAGGTTCAGGCTCATGCGAGTGCCTCCTCGAGCTGTTCGCGGGACGGAATCGGCGAGACGCGGCCGTCGGGCAGGCGGTAGATCCGGCAGTTGAGCGCGGGCGCCTGGTCGGCTCCCGCCGGATCGACGTCGCGACCGTCGATCCGGATCGTAGGCGAGCCCGGAAAGCGCAGCTCGGCCGCCTCCTCGCGGGTTGCGACGTGTCTGATCTCCACCTGGGCGTCGAGGCCGCGCTCGCGCAGGACCTCCTCGAGCAGCTCGCGCGCCTCGTCATGGGACGGGCAACCCTCCCAGTAGAGGAACTCGACGGTCACGGATGCAACTTACCGGCGTCGTGCCAGCAGGCGGCTGACAAGACCGGGCGCGAGCGCCTGGGCGACGGCCGGGACCCGGTACCACCCGGGTACGAAGATCTCGGGCCGGTTGTGCTCCACTGCCGAGACGATCCGGCCGGCGGCGTACTCCGGGCTCACGACGGCGCGCTCGATCAGCCGGCTCCCGAGGACGCCGCGCTGCGGGAAGCCGGGCGTCTCGACGAAGCCGGGATTGACCGTGTGGACGTGGATGCCCTGCGCGGGCAGCGAGGCGGCCAGCGAGCGCGAAAAGGCGACGAGGGCGTGCTTCGTCGCGGAGTAGAGCCCAGGCGGGACGGCAACGGTGCCGGCCACCGAGGCGATGTTGACGACGTGCGCCGGCTTCGCCGCCTCGAGGGCCGGCAGGAACGCACGGAGGCACCAGACCGCGCCGAGGACGTTGATCCGGAAGAGCTCCTCGATCCAGTCCGGGTCGGTCTCGATGAAGCCCGTGCGGCGACGGTCGCCGGGCATCCGTCCGGAGAGCCCGGCGTTGTTGACGAGCAGCTTGATCGCCGGATGCCGTTCGCGCACGGCGGCGGCCATTCGGTCGACGGCCGCCCGGTCGCCGACGTCGCAGACTTCGTGCTCGCCGCCGATCTCGTCGGCAACGGCGGCGAGCCGCTCCTCGTTTCGCGCGACGAGGACGCAGTGCCAGCCCGTCCCCGCGAGCTGTCGCGCGACCGCCGCGCCGATGCCCGAGCTGCCGCCGGTGACGACCGCTACCGGCAAACGCGGACGACGCGCGTCGCCTCGACGCGCTTGCCGCCGATCCGCACGACCGCGCGCAGCGTGTGCAGGCCGCGCTTCGCTCCGCGCGTCCGCCAGGTCGTCCCGTAGAGGCCGGCCGTGTTCCGCCGGAGCACCCGGATCTGCCGCTTGCCGTCGAAGAAACGCGCCGTGCGAGCCGTCCTCGCGGGCCCCGCGACGACGAGCAGCGGCACCGTCCGGCCGACGCAGGTCCGGGCGAGCGGTGTCAGCCAGGTGAGCGTCGGACCCGAGACGACCCGCATCCGCGTCGCGCGGACTCGGGTGTTCGGCATCAGGTCGCGGCCGAAGACGTCCGCGTTCTTCGCCTCCTGGTAGTCGGCGGCCTGGAACGTCGCGCGCAGCCTGCCCGCGCGCATCCTCGGCGCCTCCGCCGGGAGCGGGAAGAGCGCGATGCCGGAGAACGCGTCGTACGCCGCCGCGCCCACGAGCACACGGCCGTAGTTCAGCGTCAGCGAGAACGGATCGACACCGGCGCCGCGGTCGAGCGTCTGGATCGCGATCGTCGGCCGGCCCGCGCTCACGCGTGTCGTCAGGAGGCGCACGAGCGGCGGCGTCATATCGTTCACCCACGAACGGAGCCGGTAGGTGCCCGCGAGCCGGGCGTTCGTGAACTCGTCCCGGCCCGAGTCCACAGAGAGGTAGTACGTCCCCGGCGGCGCGAACACCGCGCCGGCGGCTCCGACCGGAAGCCGGTATCCGATCGTGAGGCCATTGATGTTCGTCGGCGTGCCGACGTAGCCCTGGACGGCGTTCTCGTCCTTCGCGCCGAGGAAGAACGGGTCGATCGCAGCGCCTGGAGACGAGGTGATCACGGCCGCGCCGATGTTGACGACCCGGTTCCGCACCCGGATCGAGTAGAGCCGCTCGCCGCCGTCCTCCTGCATTTCCGGTCCGATGCCGTAGTCGGGCGGGTGGCCGAACGGCGCCGCCGGGAAGCGGTAGAGGTCGGCGAGTGACTGCCCCGTCCTGGTGTTCCCCTCCTGGACGCGGCGCAGCTGGCGTGCGGTGACCCCGTGCAGGCCCGGCCGCGTCACGAAGAAGGCGTAGGGGACACGGCGAGTGGTTGCGCCGCGGCGGAGCACCACGAACCCGTAGTTGTCGCCCTTGGGCGCGGCGGCGTCGGCCCGCGCCGTCACCTGCACGTCGGCTGCGCCGCCCGGCGCGATCGTCACGGTGGACGGGACCTCGAGCGTCGCGCCTGCACTTGCGGACTGCGGCTGGAGCTGCACCGTCCAGGTCCCCGCGCCGCCGCCCGCGTCCCGAACCGACAGGAGCAGCTGCTTCGAGGTCACCCCGGCGAGCAGGTTCATGTCGCCGAAGGACAGCGAGCCCGGCTCGGTGAAGATCAGCGGGCTGTCGGCGGCCTGGACGTTGACGAGCCCCGCGCCTTCGAGCAGCACCGACGCCTCCTGCGTCCGCGCGCTGTTCCCCCAGGCCGCCCCTGCCGTGGACATCAGCGCGGACTTCATCTGACGCACCGACCAGTCCGGGTGCCGCTGGGTCAGGAGCGCGACGGCGCCGGTGACGTGCGGCGCCGACATGCTCGTCCCGTCGAAGTTCGCGAACGGCGAGCCGCCGGTGTACTGGCGGAGCGTGGCCGAGAGGATCTCCCCGCCCGGGGCGGCGACATCCGGCTTCAGCTGGTGTCCGAAGGCGCTCGGGCCTCCGGCGGAGAAGCTCGTGATGACCCCGCTGCGACCCGTCTCGATCTCGGTCACTCCCGGGCCGATCCGGATCGGCGCGCGGCCGCTCCGGGTACCGAGGTACGCGCGAAGGGCGGCGCCGTCGAGATCCGAGATCATCCCCGAGCGCACGGGCAGGAGCAGCGGGATCGGATTCGCCTCGCCGAACCGGTTGTCGACGATCACGAGCCCGGCGGCGCCCGCAGCGGCAGCGCGAAACGCCTTCGACAGGAACGTGCAGCGCCCGCGGGTGATCAGCGCGAAGGAACCGGCCAGCGAGCCGCGCGGAAGCGGGTTCGCGCCGGCGTTCGGGTCGCGTCCGATCCCGCAGAGCTGGGTCGAGACGGACTGCCCGTTCGTCCCCGTGATGGATGTGACGTCCACGAGCGAACGGTCGGACTGGCCCCACGCCGAGGGCGCGCCGAGCGCGTCCGGCTTGAACGGAATGCGCCGCACGGATGCCGGGGCGGTCGGGACATTGACGGCCAGGGCCGGCGCGAACACGTGCGTGTTGGACGTCGCCGCGACGCCGATCGCCTCGGGCGCCGTGGACGGCGAGCCCGTCGAGCCGAAGCCGAAGTCGTCACGGTCGTTCCCGGCCGAGGCGACCACGACCACGCCGGCGCGCGTGACGTTCGCGACCGTCTCGATCATCGCGTCGGTGCGGGGATCGATCGCGGGCGAGCCGCCCGAGTAGTTGATGACGTCCATCCCGTCCCGGACCGCCTGCTCGAACGCGGCGACGGTCTGACCCGTCGTGGAGATATGTCCGGCCGGGGTCGGGACGTTGAAGACGCGGTAGTTGCCGATCCACGCGTTCGGCGCCACGCCGCTCAGCCCCGTCGTCGGCGGGTGGTCGCGGCCACCCGGAGAGCCCGTCCCGGCGCGGCCGGCGGCGATGCCTGCGACGTGCGTCCCATGGAACGAGGCTCGGGGATCGACGGGGAGCCGGCTACGGGCGCCCGCTCCGGCCGCGAGGAAGCTCCGCGCCACGATCACCTTCGGCGTCGTGAAGGCGCGCTGTCCCTTGGGGAAACCGGCCGGGTACGTGAAGCCGCTCGCGTTGAAGGAGGGGTTCGTCTGGTCGATCCCGTCGTCGACGACCGCGACCTTGACGCCGGCGCCGGTCGCGCCGGTCGCGGCCGTGAAGGGAGTCGCGCCGATGACGCCGGGGCTGCGGTTCGTCTTCAGGTAGTGGCGGACGCTGGGGTAGACCCGAGCGACCGAGCCGAGCGCGTGGAGCCGGGGCAGGTGTCGCACCGGCAGTTGCACCGTGATCCCGTTGAGAACGACCTGAAACCGGTAGCCGAGCCGCGCGCCCGGGATGGCGGCGCGGATCGCGCCTGCGGCGACCGCCTGCTGTGCCTGCACCCGTGCGAGGTAAGCGCGGGAGGACGAGCTCGCGGTGTCGAGCCTGGTCGGCCCGAGCGTGGCGAAGAGCCCGGGCCCACGCGCGGCCGCGAGCGGCGGCAGGCTCAGCCTCGCGATGACGGTTACCCGGCCGGAACGCTGTGCCTGGGGCACCCGCAGAGTTCCCTGGCTGACCCTCGGCACGGTGACGTCGCCGAAGGTGCGGTCGACGGGTCGGAGGGCCGCGGACGCCGACGCTGCGAGGGCAAGCGCCGCGATCGGAACGATGAGCACGAGCTGGCGGCGCAAGGCCTACAGAGTAGCCACGGCTTCCTTAGGATCGCTCCGTGGCCGGGCGGTTCGAAGGCAAGCGCGGGCTCGTGACGGGCGTTGCGAACAAGCGGTCGATCGCGTGGGCAATCGGCCGGAGGCTGGCCGACGAGGGGGCCCAGCTCGCCTTCACCTACCAGGGCGAGCGCATCGAGAAGAGCGTCAGAGAGCTCGCCGAGTCGGTCTCGAGCCCGCTGATCACCTCGTGCGACGTCCGGGCCGACGAGGATGTGGAGCGCGTCATGCGCGAGGTGGGGGAGGCCTTCGACGGCGGACTCGACCTCCTGGTGCACTCAGTCGCCTTCGCCGCGGCCGAGGATCTCGAGGGCCGCTTCACCGACACGCCGCGCGACCGCTTCTGGATGGCAGTCGACGTCAGCGCCTACTCGCTCGTCGCCCTCGCGCGGGCGGCGGAGCCACTGATGGAGGCGTCGGGCGGCGGTTCGATCCTGACCATGACCTACCTCGGCGGGCAGCGCGCGGTGCCGCACTACAACGTCATGGGCGTCGCCAAGTCCGCGCTGGACTCGTCCGTGCAGTATCTGGCCTGGGATCTCGGCCAGAAGAACATCCGCGTGAACGCTGTCTCCGCCGGCCCGGTCCGGACGCTCGCCGCCCGCTCGATCGCCGGCTTCCCGACGATGGAGTCGATCGTCGAGGAGCGCTCGCCGCTTCACCGGCCGATCGACTCCGACGACGTCGGCGCCGCGGCCGCCTACCTCCTGTCGGACGAGGCCGACAACGTCACGGCGACGACGCTGTACGTGGACAGCGGCTACCACTCGATGGGCATGTAAGCCCGGACCGATTAGTTCTCCTTATCGCTTCGAACCGACCAGTGTGGGAGGCCGTAGTCCCCCTCGGAGAGAGCACACGAGGAGGGAGAGCATGAGAGCGCTTCGCCTGTCCGTTCTGTTCGTCCTTGCGCTGGCACTCGGGGTGCCGGGGATCGCTGCCGGCAAGCGCAAGCCGCCCCCTCCGCCGCCGCCTCCGCCGGATTCGGCGGCTGACTGCAGCTTCGTCGTCGAGCCTTCGATCGACGACTACATCGTGCTCGCGACTCTGCTCGTCGGGGTCCGGTGCGAGACGACGAAGCAACGCATCGACACCACCGCCACGGAGTTCACGAGGGACGGTGTGAGCGTGCCGATGTTGCCGGTCGGCGCCGATCGCCGCACATGCCTGAATACGAACGCCTGCTTCGTCGCAATCGACCTCTTCTCGTACGACAACCATCCGATCGCCTTCCCCGGTGACCAGCTGTACTGCGCGAGCGGGTCGGGCCTGGTCGGCGGACGAGTCGTCGGGCCGGGCACGGGCTGCGAGCACGACGTGAGGATCTGATCAGGCCGGAGTGACCACCACCGAGTCGGCAGAGCGCTTCGTCGGGCCGTGGAAGACGGCTTCGACGTTGTTGCCGTCCGGATCGAGAACGTAGGCGGCGTAGTAGCCGGGGTGGTAGTTGCGCTCGCCGGGCGGCCCGTTGTCGCGGCCGCCGGCAGCGAGGGCTGCGTCGTAGAAACGCTGCACGGCGTCGCGGTCGGCGGCCTGAAACGCGATGTGAACGCCGGACGTCGGCTCGCCGTCTGCGCTGATGTAGAGCTCGTCGATCAGGAACGCGCCCTCCGTCTCGCGACTGAGCGAGAGCCCGAGCGCCTCGACCGCGGCGCGGTAGAAGCGCTTCGAGGCCTCGAGGTCGGTGACCCGGAGGTGTACGTGGTCGAGGAGCCTGCCTTGGTGGAACTCCATCCGAGCTGAGGTTACGTCGCCGCTAGCGGCGGCCGAGCACGAGCATCAGCAGCAGCAGTTCGACGCCGGCACGGCGGCGGCGAGCGCGAAGGCGGCTGACGATCGTCGTCACACCTTGATCTTCGGCGGATCGCCCGCCGACTTGAGCCTGGCTATGCCGGCCGGTCGAACTCGGCCCGGGCGAGCTCCGCGGCTTCCCGCGCGTCGCAGCCGTGCAGGTGGTCGTTCACGAGCCCCATCGCCTGCATGAACGCGT
>DASZEE010000141.1:0-6233 GCA_035941215.1 Gaiellaceae bacterium | reverse complement strand
GCTGGGCGGCGTAGCGGCGGCCGCGCTCGGCGCCGTCGCCGACGCGATCGACCTCGAGACGGCGCTCTACGTCAGCGCTGCGGTCCCGGCGCTCGCGATCCCCTTCGCGCTCTTGCTGCCGTCGCCGCGCGGAGGGAAGAGAAGGCTGGCCCCCGAGCCGGTGGTGTAGGCTCGCCGCCGCATGACGAGCGCACGTGAGTTTTTCGAGGGCCTCGAGGGCAGGCTCGATCCGTCGAAGACGGCGGGGATGACCAACTCCTACGTCTTCGAGATCGATGGCGCAGGCACGTGGAGGGTCGACGTCGACGACGGGACTGTCAAGGTCGCCGAAGACGGGGGAGGAGACGCCGACGCCACGATCGCCGCGTCGGAGGAGACCTTCCAGCAGATCGCGTCCGGCGACCTGAACGCGACCACGGCCTATATGACCGGGAAGCTCAAGGTTCGCGGCGACATGGGCGCGGCGATGAAGCTCTCACGCCTGTTCTGAGCGCCCTGTGACCTGGTACGACTTCCTCCTGTTCGTCCACATCGCGATGGCGGTGATCTGGGTGGGCGGAGGCACGATGATGCAGTTCTTCGGGCTCCGCGCCATCAACGCACCGGACCCGATGCGCCTAGCGCAGCTCGGCCAGGACATCGAGTGGATAGGCAACCGCGTGCTGGTTCCCTCGTCGGCCCTCGCCGTCGTGTCCGGCATCCTCTTGGTGATCGACAGTGAGTTCTGGGGCTTCGGCGACGACTGGATCGTCATCGGGCTCGTGCTCTTCGCGATCACGTTTCTCGCCGGCATGCTCTTCTTCGGGCCCGAGTCCGGCCGGCTTGGAAAGCTCGTCGAGGCGGAAGGACCGACCTCGCCGGCCGTTCAGGAGCGATTGCGCCGCCTGCTGGCGCTCACCCGAGCCGATCTGATGCTGCTTTTCCTGATCATCTTCGACATGGCGGTGAAGCCCGAGTTCGGCGATGCGTCGCTGTGGATCTCCGTGCTGGCCTTCGCGGCACTCGCGGCGCTGCTCGTGCGTAACGGCCTGAACACGCAGCTCGCCGGCAGCCCTGCGGCCGCGCGCGAGTAGCTATTCCTCGAGCTCGAGGAGCAGCGCGCCGCCGGCGACGCGGTCGCCCTCCTGGACGTGGACGGCTTTGACGACGGCGTCGTACGGCGAGACGAGCGGCGTCTCCATCTTCATCGCCTCGAGGACGAGCAATGGCTGGCGGTGCGCGACGCGATCGCCCTCCTGCGCCAGGACCCGGATCACGGTGCCGGGCATCGGCGCCGTCAGGGCGCTCTCGACGGCACCGCCGGGGCCCGTCGCGTGCGCCGCCTCATTGACGTCCGGAGGCGAGTGGGGTGGAGGCGGCGGCAGGTTGAGCCGCCAGGCGCCGTCCCACGGCCCGCTCGGCATCCGCATCGGCGGTTCGGAGAGCGGCGGATAGTCGGTCAGGAACGCGGTCGTCGTCCGGCCGGCGCGCACCGCCGGATGCGCGACGAGCCAGCGCAGGAACGGCAGGTTGGTGGTCACGCCGGCGACCTCGGTCTCGGCGAGCGCGTCGGCGAGGCGGGCGAGCGCCTCCTCCCGCGTCGGCCCGTGCGCGATCAGCTTCGCGATCATCGAGTCGTAGCCGATGCCGATCTCGTCGCCTTCCTCGACGCCGGAGTCCACGCGGATCCCGCCGGGAAGGTGCAACCGCTCGAGCCGCCCGGCCTGGGGGAGAAACGATCGCGGGTCCTCGGCGTAGAGCCGGACCTCCACAGCGTGGCCGTCAAGGACCAGAGTGGTGCTTGCGTCCAGAGGCTCGCCGCCTGCGATCCGGATCTGTGCCGCCACGAGGTCGACCCCGGTGACGAGCTCGGTCACGGGATGCTCGACCTGGATCCGGCCGTTCAGCTCGAGCAGGTAGAAGTCGCGGTCGGACAGCATGAACTCGGCCGTGCCCGCGCTCCCGTAGCCGATCGCCTCGGCGAAGCGGACGGCAGCGTCGCTCATCTCCTTGCGCAACGCCGGGTCGAGCGCCGGAGAGGGCGACTCCTCGAGCACTTTCTGGTGGCGGCGCTGGATCGAGCACTCGCGCTCGCCGAGCGCGATCACCCGCTTGCCGTCACCGAGGAGCTGGATCTCGACGTGGCGCGGCCGCTCGACGTAGCGCTCGGCGAAGACGCGGTCGTCTCCGAACGCGGCCTTCGCCTCCCGCCTCGCCGCCTCGAGCGCCTCGTCGAGGTCGCCGAGATCGCGGACGACCCGCATCCCACGGCCGCCGCCGCCGGCCGCCGCCTTGATCATCAGCGGGAAGCCGACCTCCTGCGGCTCGCCGGTCGGTACCACCGGGACGCCGGCCTCGGCGGCGATCCGCTTCGCCTCGAGCTTGTCCCCGCCCAGCCGCAGCGCCTCGCCGCTCGGGCCGACGAACTCGAGGCCGGCCGCCTCGACCGCATCGGCGAAGCCGGCGTTCTCGGCCAGGAACCCGTAGCCGGGATGGATGGCGTCGGCGCCGGTTTCCTTCGCGGCCCGGATGTGCTCCTCGGAGTCGAGGTAGCTCCTGATCTCGACGGTCTCGCCGGCGGAGCGCGAGTGCAGCGACCCGCGGTCGTCCGGCGCGACGACCGCGACCGTCTCGATCCCGAGCTCGCCGCACGCGCGGAACACGCGCAGCGCGATCTCGCCGCGGTTCGCTACGAGGAGCTTCTGGATCGCCACAAGACCGCAAACGTAAGCAGGCACGCGGCGGCGATGAGCAAGTAGGGCACCGCGTCGGCCGTCACGTAGGCGAGCGCTCCACCGCCCGACGAGCCGAGCGCCTGGCCCGGTGCCCACGCGAGGTTGATCAGCGCGAAGACGTACGCGTATTCGAGGCCGCGCTGCTCGGCCTCGTCGGAGAGGAGCGCCATCGCCGGCGTCCAGAAGCTCCCGAACGCGATTCCCCCGGCGACGACGAGCGGGGCCAGCAGCCAGGCCTCGCCCGGCCACGGGAGTAACGCGGTGACGACCGCGCCCGCGAAGACCGACCGTCGCATCGGCGTGAAGCGCCCGATGCGATCCGAGATCCGCCCGACCCACGGGTTGACGATGGCCTCGAGCCCGGCTGTGAAGAGCCAGAGGGTCCCGATTGCCACCGCCGTGAAGCCCAGCTCCTCGAGCCGGAGCGGTGCGAGCACCGAGAGCGTTCCGAAAAAGATCCCGGGGAGGACGACAAACCAGATCCCGATGGCCACGCGCCTGCTCCGCATCGCGGTTAGGAGCAGCCGGATCGGCTGGGGCTCCTCCGGCGGTGGCCCGGGTGTCACGGCGGCCCAGGCGCCGAGCCCGACGGCGGCGATTCCCGCGGCGCCGAAGGCGACGGCCTCTCCGACGACGGCGGCGACTCCGCCCAGCACGGGCCCGAAGAGTGCCCCGACGATCGCGGCCGCCATGGCCGTCCCGATCGTCTGCCCGCGCCGGGCCGACGGCGTCTCGCTGATCAGCCATGTCAGCCCGGCCGTCCACGCAAAGGCGCTGCCGACACCCTGCGCGAAGCGTGCGAGGTCGAGCACGAGAATCGTGTCGCCGATCGCGAAAACGAACGTGCTGACTGCGACCACGAGCAGGCCGGCGATCGCCGTGGGCCGGGCGCCGATCCTGGCGGCAGCGACCCCGCCGGGGATCCCGCCGACGAGCGCCCCGATCGGATACGCCGCCGAGAGGATGCCCGCCCCGGCCTTCGAGAGGTCGAATTCGTCGGCGTAGTCGGGCAAAAGCGGCGTCAGCGCCGCGAAGAACATCGTGTCGACGAAGACGATGCCGCCGACGAGCAGCAGAAGGCGGCGCACCTGCGGGTCAGTCCAGCCAGCCGGCCTTGCGTCGTTCCAGGAAGGCGCGCAGGCCTTCCTGACCCTCGTCGCTCGCGCGCATCCGCGCTGCCCACTGTGCGGTCTCCTCGCCCTGCGGCCGGGTGCGGATCAGGCGCTTTGCCTCGCGTGTCGCCTGCGGGCCCGAAGACAAGAGCTCGCCGACGAGCAGGTTCACAGCTGCGTCCAGGTCGGGGGTGACCTCGTGGACGAGCCCGATTCGAAGCGCCGTCCGAGCATCGAATCGCTCGCCGGTGAGGAAGTAGCGGCGCGCCGCGCCGTCCCCGATCTTCGGGAGCACGAACGGCGAGATCACGGCCGGGACGATCCCGAGCTTCACCTCCGAGAACCCGAAGACCGCGTCCTCCGCGGCGATCGCGATGTCCACGGCAGCGGCGACGCCCGACCCTCCTCCGAGCGCGTAGCCCTGGATCCGGGCGACGACCGGCGCGGGACAGCCGTCGATCGCCTGCATCATCGCGAAGAGGCGCATCGCGTCTTCGACGTTCTCGTCGAAGGAGAGGTCGATCGCCGACCTCTGCCACTCGATGTCGGCGCCGGCGCAGAAGCTTTCCCCCTCTCCGGCAAGCAGCACGACACGCGCGTCTCCGACGTCCGAGAACGCCTCGCGCAGCTCGCCGATCAGCTCGGCGTCGAAGGCATTGCGCCGCTCCGGCCTGGCGAGCGTCACCCGCAGGATCGGCCCGTCGCGCTCCACTCGCAGCCCCGCCATCGGGCCGGACTCTAGAGTCGCGCCATGCTCAGAGGTTCACTTGCCGCGGCGGTCACGCCGCTCCGCGACGGTGGCGGCGCGCTCGACGAGGACGCCGTCGGGCCGTACGTCGACTTCCTCACGGCACCGGGCCGACTGGACGGAGTCCTCGCACTCGGGACGACCGGCGAGGGGATCCTGCTCTCCGTCGACGAGCGGAAGCGGGCGGCCAAGCGCTTCCTAGAGGCTGGGCGCGGCCGCCTCCAGGTCGCGATCCACGCCGGCGCGCAGACCACGGCGGACACCGTCGAGCTCGCCACCCATGCGGCCAAAATCGGGGCAGACGCCGTCGCCGTAATCGGCCCGCCGTACTTCGCCTATGACGAGGAAGCGCTCTACAGGCACTTCGCGGCGGCCGCGGTGGCGAGCGGCCCGTTGCCGTTCTATCTCTACGAGTTCAAGGGCCGGGCGGGCTACTCGATCCCGCTGTCAGTGGTCGCGCGACTCGGCGACCGGGTGGCCGGGCTCAAGGTCTCGAACCAGCCGTTCGACGCCGTGGAGCCCTACCTCCTCGAGGGACTGGACGTCTTCATCGGCGCGGAGTCGCTGGTCGACGCGGGGCTCGAGCGGGGCGCTGCCGGCAGCGTCTCCGCGCTGGCGGCCGCCTTCCCGGAGGGCGCGGATCCGGCGAAGAGGGCGTTCCTCGAGCGGTTCCCGTTCCAGGCGGCGCTGAAGACGGTGATCTCGCTCCGTGGCGTCCCCGTGCACGAAGACGTGCGTCCCCCGTTACGGGGTCTGACCCCGGCGGAGCGCGCCGAGGTGGAGCAGTGGCTCGAATCGTCGTAGCCGGCGCCGGCGCGATCGGCGCCAGCATCGCGTACCACCTCGCGCTCGCCGAAGGCGAGCACAACGTGACCCTCTGCGACAAGGGCAGCGTTGCATCCGGCGCGACCGGGAAAGCGATGGGCGGCGTGCGGCAGCAGTTCACGACGGCGCCGGAGGTGCGACTGGCGCAGGCGAGCGCGCGGTTCTTCGCCGAGCTCGGGCCGCCGCTCTTCGAACAGGTCGGCTATCTGTTTCTGGCGACGACCGAAGCTGGGGTTGCGGAACTGGAGGAGCGCGTCCGACTCCAGCGGGAGCTCGGCGTGCCCGTGGAGGACGTCGATCCGGGCTTCGTCCAGGGACTGCGCACGGACGACGTCCTGAAGGCGGTGGTCTGCCGGGAGGACGGCGTCGCCGATCCGACTGGAGTGACGCAGCATCTGGTCCGCGAAGCGAGGAGCCGCGGCGTTCAGCTCCGCGAGTACATGGACGCCCGGGAGCTGGACGCAGACGTCCTCGTGATCGCCTGCGGCGCCGCTTCGCCGGCATTGGCCTCACGGCACGAGGTCGAGCTCCCGATCCGCCCGCTCGTGCGGCAGCTCACCGACACGCGCCGGGTCGACGCCCTGCCGGAGGACCTGCCGATGGTGGTCGAGGCGGAGTCCGGCTTTCATTTCCGACGGGTCGACGGCGGCCTGCGGCTGGCCATGTCCGAGCCGACACTGCGTTGGGGCGACCGCGCCCAGGTCGATGAAGCGCTCGTCGCGGACTGGCTGAAGCGCGTGGCGCACCGCTATCCGTCCGCCGCCGGCGTTCGCGTCGCACGCTCCTGGGCCGGCCTCTACGACATGACGCCCGACGCGCACCCGATCATCGGCT
>DASZEE010000140.1:0-13190 GCA_035941215.1 Gaiellaceae bacterium | reverse complement strand
GCCCTCGGCGAGGCGGCCCGGCTGATGGCATCGCTCGTCGAGCGCGGTGTGAGGACGCTGTGCTTCGCGAAGAGCCGGAAGTCGGCGGAGCTCGTCCACCGCTTCACCGCCCAGCGGCTGGGGGACGCGACCCGTCTCTCGCCGTACCGCGCCGGCTACACACCGGCCCAGCGGCGCGAGATCGAGCGCCGGCTCGTCGAGGGCGACCTGCTCGGGGTCAGCGCGACGAACGCGCTCGAGCTCGGGATCGACGTCGGGCTCCTTGACGCGGTGATCTGCGTCGGCTTCCCGGGAACGGTGGCGAGCCTGAGACAGCAGTGGGGCCGCGCGGGACGCCGGGGTCACGGGCTCGCAGCGATGATCGCCACCGAGGACGCGCTCGACCAGTTCTTCATGCGCGACCCCGAGGCGCTGCTCGAGCGGCGCGTCGAGGCGGCGATCCTCGATCATGCGAACCCGCGCGTCCTCGATGGGCATGTCCGCTCGGCGGCTTTCGAGGCGCCGCTCGACGACGAAGATGTCGAGACCCTCGGTCCAGAGGCGCTCGAACGAGCAGCGCAGCTCCCGGACCTCCGGCGCAAGGACGGCGGCTTCGTCTGGGCGGGACGGGACTATCCCGCCGGCCGCTTCGGCCTCCGCTCGGCGACGCCGGACTCCTTCACCGTCGTGGACGTCTCGACCGGATCGCTCCTCGGCCTCGTCGAGCGGGAGCGCGCCTACTCGACCGTCCACCAGGGTGCGGTCTACCTCCACCTCGGCGAGTCGTACCGGGTCGCCGAGCTCGACCTGGAGAACCGCACCGCCCTCGTCGAGCCCTACGCCGGCGACGAGTACACGCAGGCGAAGAAGGACACGATGACCGCGATCGTTGAGCCACTGCGCACGGAACGCCGGCTTGGCCTCGACCTCTCCTTCGGCCGCGTCGTCGTCACCGAGCAGGTCGTCGCCTACCAGCGCAAGCGGATCGGCGACGGAGAGACGATCGAGACCCTGCCGCTCGACCTCCCCGAGACGCAATTCGACACCGAAGCAATCTGGTTCGTCCCCGAGGACCCCATGCTCGAGGGCCTGACCGAGATGCCCCGCCTCCTCGGCTCGCTGCACGCGGCCGAGCACGCGATGATCGCGGTCCTGCCGCTCTGGGCGATGTGCGACCGTTGGGACATCGGCGGGCTCTCGACGAACCTCCACTTCCAGACCGGCCGCCCGACGATCTTCGTCTACGACGGCCACGCCGGCGGCGTCGGTATCAACGAGCGCGGCTTCGAGGTCTTCGAGGGCTGGGTCGGCGACACCGCGCGGATGCTCGACGGCTGCCCCTGCGACCACGGCTGCCCGTCGTGTGTCCAGTCGCCGAAGTGCGGGAACCTGAACGAGCCGCTCGACAAGGCCGGCGCACTCGAACTGCTCCGGCGGATGCTGTCGATCTAGCCGCCCTCCGATCGTCGTTCCTGTGCAAGCGACGAAGGAGGAGGCGGTGAGACGCATCCGGAGGAACCTGATCGAACGGGAGACGTCGAAGCAACGGGCGATCACCGACGAGCTCCGCCACCACGACCCCTTCGGGAGGCCCGAGCTGCTGCTCGTCCATGAGACGATGCTGGCGAGGCTCCGGGCAGCGTGAAGCAACCGGCCACGCTGGCGAAGCCAGCATGGCCTCGGTCGGCGCCGTCAAGCGGCGCCTCAGAAAGGAGACGCATGGAGTTTCTGGCTTTGATCCACGCAAGCAAAGACGGCTGGAACGAGCTGAGCGACGACGAGCGCCAGGCCGTGTACCGGCGCTACATGGAGTTCTCGGAGCGGCCCGAGGTCGTCGGCGGCGCCGAGCTCCAGGAGACGACGGCCGCGACGACCGTTCGCGTCCGGAACGGCGACTCGATGGTCACGGACGGCCCGTACGCCGAGGTCAAGGAGGCGCTCGGGGGCTTCTTCATCCTCGAGGCCGACTCGATCGACGACGCCTGCCGGCTGGCTGCGGAGATCCCCGCCGCCGAGCACGGTGCGATCGAGGTTCGCCCTGTCTTCGTGCGAGAGGAGAGCTGAGATGCGCTACGCAATGCTGATCTACAGCGACCAGGAGCCCTGGCTCGAGATGTCCGAGGAGGAGGCCGCGAAGCGGAGCGAGGAGTCGCTCCCGAAGTGGTACTCCTTCTTCGAAGAGCTCGGCAAGGCTGACGCGGAGATGAGCGGGAAGGAGCTCGACGACATCCGGACGGCGAAGACTGTGCGTGTGCGCGACGGCGAGGTGCTGATCACCGACGGTCCGTTCGCCGAGACGAAGGAGCAGATCGGCGGCTTCTTCGACACGAAGCTCCCCGATCTCGACACCGCGCTCGCCTACGCCGCGCAGATCCCGGCGTCCGAGTACGGCTCGATCGAGGTGCGCCCGATCGTGGAGCGTCCATAACCGACGTCGCGACCGTCTTCCGCGAGGAGTGGGGACGTGCAGTCTCGATCCTCATCAGCGTCCTCGGCGACTTCGACCTCGCCGAGGACGCGGTGCAGGACGCCTTCGCTACGGCGCTCGAGCGCTGGCCCGCGGACGGCATGCCGCAGAACCCCGGCGCCTGGATCGTCACGACGGCGCGCAACCGGGCGATCGACCGAATCCGCCGCGAGCGGACGCTCGAGCGCAAGACCGAGCTGCTTGCGCGGCTCGAGGAGCTTCCCGGCGACGAGGAAGACGTGAGCACGATCCCCGACGAACGACTCGCGCTCGTCTTCACCTGCTGCCACCCCGCGCTCGCCCGCGAGGCGCAGGTCGCGCTGACCCTCCGCGAGGTCGGCGGCCTCGCGACCGGGGAGATCGCACGAGCGTTCCTCAGCGCGGAGCCGACCATGGCGCAGCGCCTCGTCCGCGCCAAGCGCAAGATCCGCGAGGCCGGAATCCCGTTTCGCGTCCCTCCCGACGAGGTGCTGCCCGACCGGCTCGAGTCGGTGCTGGCCGTGCTCTACCTCGTCTTCAACGAGGGGTACGAGGCGACCTCGGGCGACGATCTCGTCCGGCGGGAGCTCTGCGACGAGGCGATCCGGCTCGCCAAGCTGCTCGCGGTGCTGATGCCGGACGAGTCTGAGGCGCTCGGACTGCTCGCGCTGATGCTCTTCCACGACTCCCGCCGGGAAGCCCGAACCGCAGGCGACGACCTCGTGCTCCTCGAGAACCAGGACCGCTCGCTCTGGGACGAGAGCAGGATCGAGGAGGGGCGGCGTGTGCTTGACCGCGCGGCCAGCCTGCGCCGCGTCGGGCCGTACCAGCTGCAAGCGGCTGTCGCAGCCGTCCACGCAGAGGGCGAGACGGACTGGCCGGCGGTCGCCGCGCTCTACGACAATCTGGCCCGGCTCTCCCCGTCGCCGATCGTCGAGCTCAACCGGGCCGTCGCGGTCGCCATGGCCGAGGGCGCGGACCGCGGCCTCGACCTCATCGACCGGATCGAGGGGCTGAACGACTACCACCTCCTCCACGCCGCGCGCGCAGACCTGCTCCGCCGCCTGGACCGGCGGGAGGAGGCGGCCGCAGCGTACGACCGAGCGCTGGAGCTCGCGACGAACGCGGCAGAACGGCGCTTTCTCGAGCAGCGGCGAGCGCAACTCGTCTGACGCGCGTCGTGTAGAACGACGCCGTGGCCGACTGGACGGTGGCGCTCTCCTTGCGCCGGGACATCGCGCAGCTCGGGACGCTCGGCCATCCGGAACGGATCGGGGATGGCTGACGTCCTCGAGCGGATCCATCGCTTCGAGCGGGAGATCGAGATGACCGGCTCCCGAACGGTCGAGTCGCCGTTCGGCGTCGGCGTCCTCGAACCGTCGCTGCCGCTCCGCCACGACTCGAACTACCTCCGTGTCGAGCGGCTGCCACTCGGCGCCGGCGCACAGGAGCTGGCGGACGAGGCCGACAGGATCCTCGGCGGCGCCGGGCTCGCCCACCGAGCCGTCATGTGCTTCAACGCAGACCTCGGCGGGAAGCTCGAATCGCAGTTCAAGGAGCTCGGCTGGAACGTCCGGCGCCACATCTGGATGGCGCAGCTCCGCGAGCCGGATCGCAGCCCCGACCTCTCGGCCGTGCAGGAGGTCGGCGAGGCGGATCTGCGGCCTGGCCGCACCCACGAGATCACGAGCTATCCATGGGGGAGCGAGGAGGTCGCGAAGCAGCTGCTCGACGCGAAGGTCCTGCTCGGCCGACGCGCGACGACGAAGTTCTTCGGGGTGGCAGTGGACGGTGAGATCGTCAGCTGGGCCGATCTTTACGTCGCCCAGGGCGTCGGCCAGGTCGAGGATGTGGCCACGAAGGAGGAGCACCGGGGGAACGGCTATGCGACAGCCGTCGTCCTCCGGGCGGTCGAGGAGGCCCGCGCGGAGGGCGCCGACCTCGTCTTCCTGGTCGCCGACGGGGACGACTGGCCCAAGGAGCTTTACGGGAAGCTCGGCTTCGACACGGTCGGCCGGCTCACGAAGTTCTTCCTCACGGGATAGGCGGCCGCGGTAGGCACGAGGCCAAAGCAGGCCTAGACTCGAGAACGTGGAAGGCACCAGGCCGCCGCTTCCGGTCCGTAGCTCGGACCTGCGCATCGGCGACGCCGATCGCGAGCACGCCGCGAGCGTTCTCCGCGAGCACACGGTCGAGGGGCGGCTGACACTCGAGGAGTACGTCGAGCGGCTCGACGAGGTCTTCGCGGCGAACAGCGAGCAAGAGCTGGTCGGTGCGCTGCGCGAGCTTCCCGAGCGGTCGACGGCCCCGACACCGAAGCGTCGAGCGTGGCTCATAACGCTGATTGGCTCGGTTCAGCGCCGTGGCCGCTGGGCCGCCCCGCGCCGAATCGTCGCCTTCAGCCTGCTGGGCGCGCCCGACTTCGACTTCCGCCATGTTTCGGTCGCCGGAGACGTGACGATCACGTCGATCTCCATCGTCGGCGCGCTGACGGCCGTCGTGCCGGCCGGCGTCGAGGTCGACGTGGGCGGGCTAGCCCTCGTCGGGGGCAACGACGTCATGGGAGGCGGTGAAATCGGCCGGCAACCACCGTCGGGCGGCCCGCTCATTCGAATCCGCAGCTACGCGCTCCTCGGCGGCGCCCGCGTGACCTTCGTGCCGCCGGACGGCGGAGAGCAGACGGCGCTCGCTCGTCGAGTCACGTGAACGCCCAACAGATCACGTAGTCGTAGACCCCCGTTCGGGGGACGCTCCTACCTCCAATCCGGCCCGATCATTCGTCCTGCATGCGGCGCAGTACGAGCGACAAGCTCGCCCCGATCCTCGTCGTGGGCGGCGCGCTCGCAGCCTTCCCCACGGCTGCCGGGCACTTCTTCGGAGGCGACCAGGTCGCCTTCGGCGGCGGGGTGCACTTCTACGGCGTCGGCGTGACCGCTCTTGCGGCCGCTGCCGCTGCGGTGGCGCTGACGGTGATCGGCGCGCGGCGGCGCGACGGCCGGACGGTGCTTCTCGGGACCGCCTTCTCGGTGATGGCGGCCCTGCTCTCGCTCCACGGCATCGCCACCCCCTACTTCCTCGTCGGAGACAACGGCGTCGTCTCGTTCACGGGCGGCGCGACGCTCCCGATCGGCGGTGCGATCCTCGCGCTCTCGGCAATCCCCCGGTTCCGCCGGCCGGACGGCGTGCGTTCGCTGCTCGTCCTCCAGGGTTCGCTCCTCGCGCTGATCGCCGCGATGGGCATCACGGCCTTCTCGGCGCCGTCGCTGGTGCCCGGCGTCCCGGAGCCGCGGAGCCCGGAGGCGCTCGCCCTCCTTGCCGTCGGCCTCGCGTTCTACGCGCTGCTCGCCTACCGCGCTTTCCGCACCTTTCTGCTGACGCACCGCCACGCAGATCTGCTCGTCGTCGTCGGGATCGCATGGCTCGCGGCAGCATTGCCGCCCGCGATGCTCATGACCTACATGGAGCTCGGCTGGTGGCTCGGCCACGGCTTCGAGCTCGCCGGAATCGTGATGGTGGGCCTCCCGGTGGCGCTTGATCTTCGGCGCTGTGCACAGTCGCGGCCGCTCGCCGGCGACCTCGCGACCGTGGAGCTCGTCCGGTCGGAAGAGGCGTTCCTCGGCTCGCACGTCCGCTCGCTCATGGTTTCCCTGGCGGAGAAGGACGAATACACGGAGGGACACTCCCGCCGGGTCGCCCTCCGTGCGGTGCAGGTCGGCGAAGACCTCGGCCTCTCGCCGCTTCGCCTTCGAGAGCTCGCGATCGGCGGGCTCGTGCACGACATCGGCAAGCTCTCGGTGCCGAACTCGATCTTGAGGAAGCCGGGCAAGTTGGCCGCTCACGAATTCGACGTGATCAAGCGACACCCGGAGATCGGCTCCCGGATGCTGCTCGACCTCGGATTCTCGGAAGGTGTCGCACAGCTCGTGCTCGATCACCACGAGCGGCTCGACGGCTCGGGCTATCCCAAGTGCCTGGCCGGGCCCGCCATGTCCCTCGAAGCCCGGATCCTCGCCGTCTGCGACGTCTTCGACGCGCTCGTCTCGAATCGCGTCTATCGCGAGGCGTTCTCGCACGAGGCGGCGCTGGACATCCTCCGCGAGGAGGCCGGCACGAAGCTCGACCGCCGCTGCGTGACGACGCTCGTCGGTCTGCTGGCCGAGGAGCGCGCCAGCACCCCCGCCGCGGTCGCCGTCTAGCCCCGGTTCGCCCGAACCGACTTCAGTGCGGCCGTCAGGGACTGCCGGCCGTGGAGAACGGGCTCGAAGAGGTCGCCGTGCTCCCGGATCCGGTCGAGCACGACCTCCATCGTGAAGCTCGCCGGGTCGAGCTGGTCGTTCACCTCGTCCCACCGAAGCGGCGTCGAGACCGGCGCGCCCGCCCGCGGCCGCACCGAGTAGATCGACGCGATCGTCTTCCCCTCGCCGTTCTGGTTCGAGTCGATGAGGACGCCGCGGCGCTTCCGCTTCGACCACTCCGTCGTCACGAGCCCGTAGTGCGTGCGTGCCAGCGCCGACGCGATGATCTCGGCGAACTCGCGCGTCTCGTCGTAGGTATGGCGCCGCGCGATCGGGACGAGGACGTGGATCCCGTCCGACCCGCTCGTCTTCGGATAGCTCTCGAGCCCGACCGTGTCGAGCGCCTGCTTGACGAGCAGCGCCACCTGCACGGTCTCCTTGAAGCCCACGTCGTCGGATGGGTCGAGGTCGAACAGGACGAAGTCGGGCCGCGAGGGCTTGTCGACCCGCGAGTACCAGGTGTTCAGGTCGATGCAGCCCATGTTCACCATCCAGAGGAGCGCCAGCTCGTCGTTCACCAGCGGCGCGCTGATCTTGCGGCGCTCGCGCGGCTTGTCGCGCGTGGTGACCGTGATCTCGATGCTCTTGATCCAGTCGGGCATGTGCTTCGGCGCGTCCTTCTGGAAGAAGAACTTGCCGAAGGCGCCGTCGGGATAGCGCTTCATCGTGAAGGGCCGGTCCTTCAGATGCGGGACGACAATCTTGGCGACCGAGCGGTAGTACGAGAGCAGGTCGCCCTTCGCGATTCCCTCGTCCGGCCAGAAGGGCTTGTCGAGATTGGACAGCTTGAGGGTGCGCTTGCCCTTGCGAATCTCGGTCTCCATCGGCTCCGGCTCCTCCCGCCGCACGTCGGTCGTGGACTTGTCCTCCCGCAGTCCTTGGTAGGACGGCGCCCGAAGTCTGCCGTCGTGCGTCCACTCGGCGAACTCGACCTCGGCGACGAGCTTCGGCTCGACCCAGACGATCGCGTCCTTCCGGATCTTGGGCATCTTCGGCACCGACGCGAACGTCGGCTCCTTCCGCTCGAACGGGCGGAGCTTCTTCAGCAGCTTGTCGATCTCGCCGTCCGTGAAGCCGGTGCCGACATTGCCCGCGTAGACGAGCTCGTCGCCCTTCCAGTAGCCGAGGATCAGCGAGCCGAAGCGGCCCTCGCGCCGGCCCTGGCCCCGCGTGTATCCGGCAACGACGAACTCCTGGCGGCCGTGCGTCTTGACCTTCAGCCAGTTCCGGTTTCGGCGCCCGGGCTCGTACCTCGAGTCCCGTCGCTTCGAGATGATTCCTTCGAACTGCTGATCGTGGGCGGCCCGGTACAGCGCGTCGCCGTCGTCGAACGACTCCGAGAACTGGACGTTCTGATTCCGGCGGTCGAGGAGCTTCGCCAGGCGCTCACGCCGCTCGGTCAGCGGCAGGTCGACGATCGGCCGCCCGTCGAGCTCGAGCAGGTCGAAGACGACGTAGACGTACCGCGTGCCGTCCTTTCCCTGCTGCATCGCGGAGAAGGTCGCCCGGCCCTGCTCGTCGAGAGCGCACACCTCGCCGTCGAGCACGCAGTCGGGTGTCTTGATCGCCCTCGAGATCTCCTTCGCGACCGATTGGAAGCGGCCGGTCAGGTCGTTGTCGTTGCGGCTCGTGAGCGTCGTCTCCGCGCCGCGGACGTCGGCGATTGCGCGGTAGCCGTCCCACTTGACCTCGTGGAGCCAGTCGGCGCCCCGCGGGACCTCGGCGGCCAATGTCGCGAGCATGGGCTTGTAGCGACGGCGCTCGCGCGGTGCCTCGGCGGCTTGCTCCCGCTTGCGCAAGATCAGCCAGTTCTTCGGGTTGCCGTCGAGCTTGGCCGGGACGAGCGTCCAGGTCCCGTCGAGCCGCTTCCCGTGCAGCCTGACGGTGAGCCCGCCGTCGCGCTTCTCCTCCACGAGCTCGTAGGTGCCGTTGTCCCAGATCTCGACCGGGCCGGCCCCGTACTCGCCCTTGGGGATCACGCCCTCGAACGTCGCGTACTCCAGCGGGTGGTCCTCGACGTGCACCGCAAGTGCTCGCTGCCCCGGCTCCAGCGGGATTCCCTTCGGCACCGCCCAGCTCGCGAGCGCGCCGTCACGCTCGAGCCGGAAGTCGTAGTGGAGCCGGCGGGCGTCGTGCCGCTGGACGACGAAGATCGGATCCTTGCCGCGCTTCTTCCCGCCGAAGGGTTCCGGCGTCTGCTTGCGGTTCCGCTTCTGCTCGTACTCGGCCAGACGGGGGCGCGCCACGCCCCTAGCTTGCCTTCTCCGCCTTCCTCTTCGTCGTCTTCTTCTGCTTCCTCTGCGTCCGCTCGACGGACTCCCGGAGCGCCGCCATCAGGTCGACGACCTCTCCGTCCTCTTCGTCCTTCGGCTGCGGCAGCTCCTTGCCCTTGGCCTTTGCCTTGATCAGGTCGAGCAGCTCCTTGCGATACGTGTCGTCGTACTTCTCGGGCTTGAACGGCTCGCTGAGGTTCTCGACGAGCGACTTCGCCATGTCGACCTCGGCCTTCTGGAGCCTCGCTTTTCCGTTCGCGGACTCGGGCTGCCGGATCTCGTCGGCGTAGTACATCGTCTCGAGGATCAGCCGGTCGTCGTGGGAGCGCAGCGCCGCGAGGTGCTGCTTGTTCCGAATCACGACTTTGGCGATCCCGACCTTGCCGGTCTCGTCGAGCGCACGGACGAGCAGGCGGTACGGCTTCTCGGCGCCCTCCTGCGGGAGCAGGTAGTAGGCCTTGCGGAAGTAGATCGGGTCGATCTCGTCGAGGTCGACGAAGTCGCAGATGTCGATCGAGTGGGTCAGCTCGATGTCCAGCCGGTCGAGATCTTCGTCCTCGATCGGCACGTACCGCCCCTTCTGGATCTCGAAGCCGCGGACGATCTCGTCCGGCGGCACCGTCTTGCCCGACTCCTTGCTCACCTTCTCGTAGCCGACCGGGCTCATGTCGCGCCGGTCGAGGAAGTGGAAGCGGAGCTCCCTGGACTCGGTCGCGGAGTACATCCGCACCGGCACGCTGACAAGGCCGAACGAGATCACGCCGCTCCAGATCGCCCTCATGCCGAAGGTCTACCCCCAGGTTCGGGCCGCGAAAACCTGCTGTTTCCTACTTACGAGTAGGCGAAGGCTCCGTGGACAACCCTGTGGACGCTGTGGAAGCTGTGGACGACGCGTAGACGCCCAGCGAGCGGAACCGATCGCGCCGCCGGCGGCGCAGCTCCTCTCCGGGGATGCTCGACAGGTCTTCGAGCGAGCTCTGGAGCGCCTCGCCGAGCAGTCGAGCCGCCTCGTCCCAGTTCGTGTGAGCGCCGCCTTCCGGCTCGGGCACGATTGCGTCGATGACGCCGAGCTCGAGAGTGTGGACGGCGTCGGGCTTGAGTGCCGCGGCGGCCTTCACCTTCTCGCCGCCGTCCCGCCAGAGGATCGCGGCGCACCCCTCCGGAGAGATGACCGAGTACATCGCGTTCTCCTGCATCAGCACCCGGTCGGCGAGCGCGATCGCGATCGCACCGCCGGAGCCGCCCTCGCCGATCACGCAGGCGACGATCGGAACCGTCAAGCGGCTCATCAGCGACTGCGAGCGGGCGATGGCACCACCCTGGCCGTGCTGCTCCGCCGCAACGCCCGGGAAGGCCCCCGGGGTGTCGACGAGGGACACGATCGGGAAGCGGTGCCGCTCCGCCAGGTCCATGGTGCGCATGGCCTTGCGGTACCCCTCCGGATAGGTCATCCCGTAGTTGCGGCGGATGCGCTCTTTCGTGTCACGGCCCTTCTGCTGGCCGAGGAGGGCGACCGTCCGGCCGTTGAACCGGCCGAGGCCGGCGATCATCGCGGGGTCCTCTGCCCGGGAGCGGTCACCGTGGAGCTCGATGAAGTCCTCGAAGATCCGCTCCACGTAGTCCAGAGTGAACGGCCGGTCCGTGTGGCGGGCAAGCTCGACGCGCTGCCAGATCTCCTCGTCCGTCGGTTCGGACGTCTTCTCGAGCTGGCGCTCGAGACGCGAGAGCTCGCCCGTGATGCTCGCGCCCCGAAGCAGCCCCAGGCTCTTCAGGCGGCTGAGCCGGTCCCGCAGATGCAACTCGGTCTCACGCGCCATTCTTCGCAAAGAGTCGGAGAACACGCCCGACGTAGGGACGGAGGTCCCGGCGGCCGACGATCGCGTCGAGATGACCGAAGCGGACGTTGGACTCCGCGAGGCCGAAGTCGGCCGGAAGCTTCTCGCGCGTCGTCTGCTGGACGACCCGCGGGCCGGTGAAGGCCAGGAGAGCGCCGGGCTCCGCGACGATCACGTCGCCGAGCGACGCGAAGCTCGCGAGGACACCGGCCGTGGTCGGATGCGCCATGACGCTGATCATCGCGCCTCCCGAGTCCTTCAGATCCTCTACCGCGCAGACCGTCTTCGGCAGCTGCATCAGCGACAGAATCCCCTCCTGCATCCGCGCGCCTCCGGACGAGGTCACGCTCACGAGCGGAACTCCCTGCTCGGCCGCGCTCTCGCACGCCCGCACGAACTTCTCCCCGACGACGCTGCCCATGGACCCGCCCATGAACGCGAAGTCCATTACCGCGAGCTCGCAGCGCACGCGCTCGATCGCGGCTGAGCCGATGACCATGGCGTCTCCCTGACCCGTGTCCTGCTCGGCCTCGACCAGCCGCTCGGTGTACGGACGCATGTCGAAGAAGGCCAGCGGATCCTGCGAGCGGAGATCTGCGGCCTCCTCGGTGAACGTCCCCTCGTCGGCGAGCTGCGCGATGCGGTCCTTCGCCCGAATGCGGAAGTGGTGGTTGCAGTGCGGGCAGACCCAGAAGTTCGCGGCGAGCTCGTCGTCCCGGTAATGAGAGCCGCACTCGGGGCACGTGTTTGGATGGGGCTTGTCGTTCTTGGACGGCTCCGGAAGGTTCCGGTGCTCGATCGAGATGTCGATCCGCTCGGCCACGGGCCGAGTCTAGTCCTCCATCGTCAAAGTCCGAGCGCGGCGGTCAGACGGCGCGCCGGCTCCAGGTTCCGCTCGGCATGAAGCAGCCCCGAGAGGCCCGTGCCGAGCACGCCCTTGCTCTCGCGAACGCCGGCGAGCACGTCCTCTGCCTCCTCGAGCGAGAGCCCGCCCGGCTCGGGCATGAACGACGCGACCTCGTCTTCTCCGAACGCGTCGAAGTCCGCAGCGACGTAGACGCCCGCGGTTTCGTCGAGCGCGTCGGCCACGGCGTCGGCCCCCATCCTCACGCCACTCGCGGCAATGAACTCCTCCTCGGGTGGATCGAGGTTGCGCGCACCGACCAGCGCGACGTCCTGGGGCTGAACCGCCCCGGAGTCGAGCAGCATGCGGAGCGGCATCCCCCACTCGTTTCCGGACGGCGAGCTCTCGATCGTGTTCAGGTCGCCGTGCGCGTCGAACCAGACGACGGCGAGCCGGCCGTGGCGCGCGGAGAGGGCTTCGACCGCACCGACGTGGGAACAACAGCAGCCGCCGAGGACGAGCGGCCGCTCGGGGAGCTCCAGGGCGAGCGCAAGGTTCTGCTCGGCCAGCGACCCCTCCGCGATCACCGCCGTCTCGGGGTACGGCAGCGGAAGCGACGCCGCCTCGGCCATCGCTTCCCCGCCCTTTCCCCAGGCACGCGGAACCCGGACGAGGCCCGCGGCGAACGTCCGTCCGCAGGCGTGGCACTCGTACTCCGGGCCGAGCGCGACCGCCGTGTACGCCCGGCAGTCAGGGCACTTGGCACGCATCCGTGACACAGCCCTACAGCACCTTCTCGTAGACGTTGTACCGGCGGTTGACCCGCATGCCCGCGTTCTCATACAGCCGGTGCGCCCCGGTGAGGCTCTCGGCGTCGACTCCGAGACCGACCCCGTGGAAGCCGCGGCGGTGGAACTCGCCGAAGAGGTGGAGCAGCAGCGCCCGCCCGACGCCCTGCCTCCGCCAGCGCCGCCGGACACCGAGCACGCGGACCCAGCCGAGGCCCTCCTCTCCGTCGAACGGCTTGCAGAGCGCGATGGCGGCAACCTCGCCGTCGTCCTCGGCGACAAACCAGAGGGAAAGGTCGAGGCCGTCCTCGACCATCCAATGCGACCACTCGTCGAACGGGTCGTTGCCGAACTCCCAGGTGTCGGCGAACGTCTCCGAGTAGACGTCGTACGCCGTTCGGATGTCCGCTTCCGTCGCCGGCCGGACGGACACGCCCTCCGGCCACCCCGGCTCCTGCGGCGGCTCCGTGAAATCGATCCGCATCCGGTACGAATGCCGGATCAAGGCGTACCCCCGCCGCCCGAGCGCGGCGATCTCCGGCTCGTCGGAGTCGAGGGTGAAGGCGCGCATCTTCGCGCCGGCTCGCTTGCCAGCTCGCTCCTCGGCCCAGCCGATCAGTGCGTCCCGCACCTCGTCGCCCTCGGAGAGCGGCACGCGAGCGTCCACCCAGTAGTTTGGCTCGGGGTGCGGCGCGACGTCTGCGTAGCCCACGAGCTCACCGTCCCGTTC
>DASZEE010000139.1:0-9544 GCA_035941215.1 Gaiellaceae bacterium | reverse complement strand
GTCGGGCACGGAGACCGTCGCCCCGGCCGCCGAGCGCTCGCGGCGGGTCAGCTCGAGCGCCCGCGGCTTCGTCGGGTCGCGCCGGAGGTACCCGGCACGCTCGAGGTTCGCCAGATGGGCGTGCACGGTCGACGGCGACGCCAGTCCCACCGCCTCACCGATCTCGCGCACGGTGGGCGGATACCCGTGCGAATCCACGTAGCTGAGGACGAACTCGTAGACCTCGCGCTGACGCTGCGTGAGCATCTGCCTCCCTCCAGTCGAACGCTTGTTCGTACAAGGTCGCGGGGGCCTCGGACAGAGTCAAGCGACGGGGAGTCGCTACAATGCGCCCGTCCACGCGCTGGTGGCGGAATTGGTAGACGCGCAAGGTTGAGGGCCTTGTGGGCTTTGCGGCCCGTGGAGGTTCAAGTCCTCTCCAGCGCATGAGCAGCCCCGCGAAAGCGGGGTTTTCTTGACGCCGTCCGCCGGGGTGGCTACCTTGATCGAACACATGTTCGCGAAAGGAGGAGGCCCGATGGTGAGCGACCGGCAGCACGCGATTCTCGAGTTTCTCCACGAGTACGTCGAGCAGCACGGCTATCCGCCGACCGTTCGGGAGATCGGCGAGGCCGTCGGCCTTCGGTCGCCCTCGACCGTCCACGCCCATCTCGCGCAACTCGAGCGCGCGGGAGTGTTGAAGCGCGACCCGACGAAGCCTCGGGCGATCGAGCTCGCCGACCGCCGCCGATCCGGGCAGCCGGCGGAGGCAGAGGTGCGCCGCCTCCCGCTCGTCGGCCAGATCGCCGCAGGCGGCCCGCTGCTCGCAGAGGAGAACGTCGAGGATCAGATCGGCGTGCCCGAGCCGCTCTCCGTCGGCGCCGACTTCCTCCTGCGCGTGAAAGGCGACTCGATGATCGACGCCGGGATCCTCGACGGCGACATGGTGGTCGTCCAGCGGCGCGAGGATGCGCGAAACGGCGAGATCGTCGTCGCGCTCGCGGGCGACGACGAGTCGGCCGACGAGGCGACCGTCAAGCGGTTCTTCCGCGAAGACGGCCGGATTCGGCTCCAGCCCGAGAACACCGCGCTCGAGCCGATCTACGCGCCGTATGTGCGCGTGCTCGGCCGGGTCGTGGGGGTGTTCCGGAGGATCTGATGGAGCGCGTTCGCTCGTTCAACCGCACGCTCGACCAGGAGCTCGTCGCGCTCATGCGCGGGATCAGCCTTGAGTGCCCCGCGTGCGGGGAGTTCGTCCTTCGCTCTCACGGAGCGGTGTGCTGCCCCGAGTGCGGCTTCCGGCTCCGGGACGAAAACGCCGGAAAAGCAGGGCTACAATTGGACATGCAGGCCGGGTGACCGCGGGCCGGCCTCGAGCCGGTCCGAGGAAAGTCCGGACACCGCAGGGCAGGACGCTGGGGAAATCCCAGACGGCGAAAGCCGATGGACAGTGGCACAGAAAGGAGACCGCCAGCAGCGAAAGACTCTCCGGAGACGCTGAAGGTAAGGGTGAAAAGGTGGGGTAAGAGCCCACCAGCATCGCGGTGACGCGGTGGCTTGCCAAACCCCGTCCGGTGCAAGGCGAAGCAGGCTCCGTCGACGCTGCCCGCCGAGGAGCCGGGTGCGCCGCTCGAGCCGTCGGGAAACCGCCGGCCTAGAGAGATGGTCATCCAAGACAGAATCCGGCTTACAGGCCTGCTAACGAAAAGCCCCGCCTAGCGGGGCTTTTCTATTTCTATCGTCCCGAAAGTGCGGAGGAGCCCTGGTGGGCTCCTCCGTCAATCCCGTGTCCCGCTCGAACTACCAGTGCATCAGGGGATCGAGATAGACGTCGTCTAGGACCCACGCGCCGCTCGAGTCGGCCGGCACGAAGCGGAACTGTACCGACGTCGTGAGCAGCGGCAACGTTCCGCTGAGCATCCCGATGGGCGGGGACGGCTGCCACGCGCGTCCTGCCGTGATGTAGCCGAAGTCGGAGAGCCCGAGCGTCTTGGTGACGAGTGAGAGCAGCCCGCCGACGCCGCCTCTGTAGATCACCTGCACCTTCAGCCTCGACGAGGACGAGCCCTGGTTGACCGTGAAGAAGCGCATCTTGCTCGAGAAGAGGCTTATGCACATCGGCGGCGAGGTCGCGCTGCGTCCGGCAGGCAGCGAGAGCGAATAGCGCTCGCCCATGCCGTGCGTATAGAACGGCGAGTTGCCGGCGACGACCTTCGCGCCTCCGCTCAGCGACCAGCCGGTCGAGCCGCTCTCGAATCCGCCGTTCGGCGCGTAGGCGTACTGGGCAAAGTCGCTCCAGGGAGCAAACACCTGCGTGGTGGGACTCGGGCAGGCGACTCCGAGTGCTGCCTTCGCCGGGGTTGTCGTCGCGCCGAGCGCCGCGAGGGCTGCCGTCAGCACGAGAAACCCAAGCGCCGCAGCGCGCGAGGGAACGGGCCGCATTTTCACCATCTCCTCCTTGAGAGTTGCCGCATGAGGCTCCAGACGAGCCTCGTGGCTCAGTGTCGCGATCTGGGTGAGGCTCGCCTCCCCCTTCGGGGGGATCAAGCTCCTCGTTCAAGGAAAGATCGGCCCCTACCGATAAATCCCCGTTGTGTTTGCCATCAGGCTCGTGAAGCGCGCCGAGCCCGCTCCGCAGACATCGGTGGGCGGCGACGACGAGGGCCTCGTCGAGCAGGGGCGTGCTCGCGTTGCCCGCGCTCTCGGTGACCGTGAGCTCCTCCCGACGATCGCCACTGCGGCGGCGTTCGTTGCGACGAGCGTAGCGCTCCTCGTCTGGCTGCCCTCGGCCCGGCCGAATGCCGGCCTCGGCATCATCATCGCGCTCGTCGCCTGCTACGCACTCGCGGCGCGGGTGCGGTTCGAGGTCGCCTTCGCGGGCGTCGTCCCGACACAACTCGTCTTCATTCCGATGCTCTTCCTCGCCCCGCTGCACCTTGTGCCGCTGCTCGTCGCGCTCGGCTTCATCCTGAGCACGCTCCCTGAGCACGTCCGCGGCCATTGGCATGTCGGCCGTGCCGGTCTGCATCTGGTGAGCGCGTGGCATGCTGTCGGGCCTGTCCTCGTCCTCGCTGCTTTCGGCTCCCCTTCGCCGACGCTGAGGAACTTGCCGCTGATCGCGGTCGCCGTGGCTGCGCAGTTTGCGCTCGACTTCGCGAGCTCAGCCGCACGTGGCTTCGCCGCGCTGGGAATCGGCCCGAGAGAGCTTGCCCGCGCCCTTGGCCCGGCCTGGCTCGTCGACCTTGCTTTGACCCCACTCGGCGTGGCTCTCGCCTACGTGTCGTTGACGCAGTCGTACGCCTTCCTCCTCGGCGTGCCGCTCATGGGCCTCCTCGCGTACTTCGCGCGGGAGCGGAAAGCGCGCATCGATAACGCGCTCGAGCTGTCGCATGCCTACCGCGGCACCGCGCTTCTGCTCGGGGACGTGGTCGAGGCCGACGACGCCTACACGGGCCTCCACAGCCACGACGTCGTCTCGCTCGTCCTGAGCGTGGCCGACCACCTCGGCCTCGACTCGCATGCGCGGCGTCAGGCGGAGTTCACCGCACTCCTCCACGACATCGGCAAGGTGAAGATCCCGAAAGAGATCATCAACAAGCCCGGGGCCTTGACGGCGGAGGAGCGGGAAATCATCAACACACACACGATCGAGGGCGAGCAGATGCTGGAGAAGATCGGGGGTTTGCTCGGGGACGTCGGCCATCTCGTCCGTTCGTGCCACGAGCGTTGGGACGGCGGCGGGTATCCGGACGGCCTCGTTGGCGAGGACACGCCTCTCATTGCCCGCATCGTCTGCGCCTGCGACGCCTTCAGCGCCATGACGACGAACCGCTCGTACCGGAAAGCGATGTCACCCGCGGAAGCGCTCGAGGAGCTGCGCCGCTCCGCCGGCACCCAGTTCGACCCGAGGGTCGTCGGGGCTCTCGTCTCCATTGCCGGCCGGGCGCAACCCCAGCCACAGCTGCTGCTCCCCGCTGCCTGACACGGGAACCTCGGCGGAGGCTTGGGGCCCACTTAACCCGAAAGGCAGTATCTCCAAGAAAGATAGGCAGGCCCGGCCGCGGCCCTCTCACGAAGGTCTCACGCGACCCCCATACGGTGCGGCCATGCGCACCTCCATCATCATCACTCTGGGCGCGCTGCTCCTCGCCGGCTGCGGCGGAAGCGACAGCGGGACGCAACAGTCCTCTCGTCCCTACGAGCTGCCTCAGGCAGGCGAGCCTGTCGAACTCGACCCCGCCGACTTCGTCCGCACGATCGAGAACCCGTACTGGCCGATGACGCCGGGCACCACATGGGTCTATCGCGAGGTCGGGGCAGACGGGTCCCGGCAGCGGGTCGAGGTTACGGTCACCGACCGGACGAAGACGATCCTCGGGATCACTGCCACCGTCGTCCACGACCGGGTGACGGAGGACGGCGAGCTCGTCGAGGACACGGACGACTGGTACGCCCAGGACAAGTGGGGCGGGCTGTGGTACCTCGGCGAGGACACGACCGAGTTCGAGAACGGCAAGCCCGCGGGCAAGAGCGGCTCGTGGGAGGTCGGGGTCGACGGCGCGCAGGCTGGGCTCATCATCCCGCCGAGCCCCGAGGTCGGCATGAGCTACCGGCAGGAGTACTACACCGGCGAGGCCGAGGATCGCGGAAGGATCCTGAGTCTCGACGAGCGGATCGAGGTGCCGTTCGGCTCCTACGACGAGGTGCTGATGACCAGGGACTGGACGCCGCTCGAGCCGGACGTCCTCGAGCACAAGTTCTATGCGAAGGGCGTCGGGCCGATCCTTGCGCTCGGGCTCTCAGGCGGCGTCGGCCGGGAAGAGCTGGTCAGCTTCAGCCGCGGTTGAAATGCATGCGGACGAGCGCGCCCGTGGGCGTCGTCCTGATCTCGACCACGTCAGCCAGCCGCCGCGCGATCGTCAGGCCTCGGCCGGTCGTCGCGAGTCGTTCCGCGATTGCGTACCCGGCGAACGGATCCTCGATCCCGTGGCCCGTGTCGTCGATGTCGCACACGAACGATCCGTTCGCGACCCAGGTTCGCACGCGGGCGACGTCGGCCGCATGCCGGAAGACGTTTGCGGCGACCTCGCCAGCAGCCAGCTCGGCATCGTCGAGCCGGTCGTCGGCGAGCCCGGCGGCGCGGGCCTCGGTGCTGACGAACCGACGTACCGCTCCGGCGTTGCCGAAATAGCGTTCGTTCGCCTCCTCGGGTGCGCGGGGAAGCGGGACCTCGTCGATCCGCTTCCCGAAGGCCGAGGGTTCGAGATAGTCGGAGCACGCCGCTCTGCTCGAGCCGTAGCCGACAAACGGATGTGTCAGGCAGGCGTCCTGGACGATGTCCGGCGAGAGCATGCTCGCGTCGTAGGGGCAGACGAGCCAGACCGGGTGCTCGGCGAGCGCGACATTGAGGAAGGACTCGTACCGCTTCCACTCTGCGACGCCGGGGCCGCCGTCCTCCGGCCAGCACGGCTCGCCGAGGAGCCGGATCCGGGTCGCGCCGCGCTCACGTGCTCGTCGATGTATTCGAGGAAGATCCCGAGCCGCTGGACCGTGCGATGCTCCTCCGGATCCTCAGCCCAGTCGACCGCCTTTGGCCCCTCGGCCGAGCCCGTCGCGGAGGAGCTGGGCGTTGGCGTGGGTCGGCGCCGCCAGAATCGGCTCGCCGCGGTCGATCCCCTCCTCCAGGAAGGGCAGGGTGCCCGCCAGGAACTCCTCTTCCGACGCGTACACGAACGCGTCGTGAATCAGTCCGGGAGACTCCACAGTCGCCACGGAAGCCGATCGTAGCCCAGGTCTGAACGACTTACCGCGTGGGGATCGAGAGCCAGACATCCGCCCTGCCGCTCGCGGCCTGCGCCGCACCTCCGTGAGCCTCGGCGATCGCCGAGGCGAGGGCGAGACCGAGGCCCGCGCCGCCACCCGTCCGTGCCGCATCCGCGCGGCTGAAGCGCTCGAACGCATGCGGCAGGAACTCAGGAGCAAGGCCGGGACCCTCGTCGCGGACGTGCAGGTCGACCTGGCCGTCCTGCTCGACCGCGTCGAGCCGGATCGCGCCGGCGCCGTGGCGCAGCGCGTTGTCGACGAGATTGCCCAGCGCCTGCTCCAGCCGGAGCCGGTCGGCCTCGAGGACGATCGCGTCCGCGCTGTCCGCCTCGATCGGGCGCCCCTCCGCCTCCGCCCGGAACCGGAACGCTTCGCGAACGGCGCCGAGGAGCTCGCCGGCGCGAACCGGCTCGCGGCGGAGTGGCAGGCGCCCGTCATCGGCCTGCGCGAGGACGAGGAGGTCCTCGGCAAGACGGACGAGCCGCTCGGTCTCGGCCGTCGCCGAGCGGATCGCCTCCTCCAGCTCCAGACCCGTGCGGGGCTTCCGCAGGGCGAGCTCGAGCTCGGCTTGGAGGAGCGCGAGTGGCGTGCGGAGCTCGTGGCTCGCATCGGCGACGAAGCTCCGTTCGCGCTCGATCGCGCGCTCGAGGCGCCCGAGCATCGCGTTCAGCGTCTCGGAGAGGCGGGCGATCTCGTCCCGTGCGTCGCCGGAAGGAAGGCGGCGCCCGGGCTCAGACCCGGAGATTGCCGCCGCCTCAACCCGCATCCTCTCGACGGGCCTGAGCGCCGCGCCGGACAGCCAGTAGCCGAGCAGGGAAGCGAGCAACAATGCGACAGGGCCGGCGATCGCCATCTGGGTGAGCACCTCCGCCAGCGCCTCGTCGCGGTCCGCGAGCGATGCGCCGACGATGACGGTCCGCCGGCCGAGGTCAGTCTCGACGACCGCACCGGAAATCCGCATGCCGCCTTCGACGCGGTCGCGCGGGACGGCGCTGCTTCGTCCGCCCACGATTGTGGTGAACCCCTCATCGTCTGCCCGGCGCCCGGTCTTCCCGGCGCGTGCAAGAGCGGTTGCATCGGCCAGGCGGGCTTCGAGGGCCTCGGCGATGCCTTCGTCGAGCGCGGACTCGACGCGGAAGTAGACGAAGGCGCCGGTTGCGGCGAACACGATCGCCATCGCGATCGCGAAGGCGAGGGTCAGGCGGACACGGATCGGCAGGCGGCTCATCCGTCCCGCAGCCGGTACCCGGCGCCGCGCACGGTTTCGATCGACTTCAGCCCGAACGGCCGGTCGATCTTCTCCCGCAGGTAGCGGACGTACACGTCGACGACGTTCGACCGGTTCTCATAGCCGTAGTCCCAGCAGTGCTCGAGGAGGTAGAGCCGCGAGAGGACGTGACCCGGCCGCCGCATGAAGGCCTCGAGCATGCGGAACTCCTTTGTCGAGAGCTGGAGCTCGGTCTCGCCGCGCCAGGCCTGCTGCGTCGCCGGGTCGAGGCGCAGGTCTCCGACCTCGAGCACCGCTGGACGCTCGACCGCCGGCCGGCGCGAGAGCGCCCGGAGCCGTGCCAGCAACTCGGCGAACGAGAACGGCTTCGTCAGGTAGTCGTCGGCGCCGGCGTCGAGCCCGGCCACGCGATCCTCCACCGAATCGCGCGCGGTGAGCATCAGGACGGGCGACCACATCCCCGCCTTTCGCAGCTCGCGGCAGACGTCGAAGCCGTTGCGGCCGGGGAGCAGGACGTCCAGGACGATCGCGTCGTACTCGGTCGCCTGGGCCATCCAGACCGCGTCGTCTCCGGTCGCGGCGATGTCGGCGCTGTAGCCCTCCTCGGAGAGGCCGCGGCGGATCAGCCCGGCCATCTTGGGCTCGTCCTCCACGACCAGCACGCGCATGGGCAAATGGTGGCACCGCGGAGATGAGAGCGGGATGAGAGGCCGCTCTCATCACCGTTTCACGTCACCTCGCTACCTTCCGGTGCATGAACAGGAACAGGGCATTGCTGGCGATCGGAGTCGCCGTCATGGCGGTCGCAGTCGGCGGAGGCGCCTATGCCTGGGCCGGCGGTGGCGATGACGGCGAAGGAAATGCGACCGGGCCGGGCGCCGACCGTGCTCGCCAGGCCGCGGTTGCCCATCTCGGGGGCGGAACCGCCAACGAGGTCGAGCGCGGCGACGAGGAAGGGGCCTGGGAGGTCGAAGTGACGAAGTCGAATGGCGAGACCGTCGACGTGCACCTCGATACGAGCTACAAGGTCCTCTCCGTCGACGGCGACGACGAGAACGAAGGAAGCGACACCGACTAGGCGCGGAGGACGACCTCGACCGCCGTCCCGCGCCCCGGTGCCGAGAAGAAGCCGAAGACCCCGCCGATCGACGCGGCGCGGGTCTTCATGTTCTTGAGGCCCTGGCCTGCGCCGTCCTCGGCCGGCTGGAAGCCTGTGCCGTCGTCGCGGATTCGCACGAGCCGCTTCGTCCCGGTGCGGCCGATCCAGACCTCTGCGTGCGTGGCGCCCGCGTGCTTGCGGACGTTGGCGAGCCCCTCCTGGACGATGCGGAACACCTCGATCTGCTCGTCCGGAGCGAGGACGACGCCCGGATCGACTTCGAGCTCGACGTCGAGCTCGCCGTCGGCTGTCAGGACGTCGAGATAGCGTCGCAGCGCGGCGTCGAAGGGCGCGTTTCCGCTCGCCGACGACAGCGCGAGGATCGCGAACCGCGCCTCCTGCTGCGCGAGCACGGCCGCGGACTTGAGCCTGCCCACGGTCCCCTTGGGAGCCGAGCCGCGCTCGAGCATGGCCGCGTGGGTCGAGATCGTGAAGAGGTACTGGGCAAGGCCGTCGTGGATCTCCCGTGCGACCCGCGCCCGCTCCTCCGCGACGGCGCGGCCGAACTCGGCGAAGCGGATCGCCCGCCAGACGCCGGCCAGCAGCAGCCCGTAGGACAGGAGCCGCAGGAAGTCCCCCTGCGAGACGACGGCACCGGTCACGAGCGGCGTGAAGATGTAGTGGAGGTCGGCGGAGAGCATCAGGGTCGCCGCGAGCGCGAGCCAGCGGTCGAGATCCTCGCCTTGGCGGCGGTAGCGGAGCCCGAAACCGCAGACCGCGACCAGGCTCAGCAAGCCCTGGAGCGCGAGGGCGACGATCATCATCGCGGGGAGGTCGGCACCGGCCTCGAGGCTGGGGAGCGCGTCGCCGAGCCTCCGCGCCAGGAGCCAGATCCCGCCGAGCGCGATCCCGGCACGCGCCCGCCCGAGCCGGAGGGCCCAGCGGCCCTCGACGACCCGGCCGCGCACGAACGAGGCCGCGGCGATCAGCGCGAGCGCGAGGATCCGCCCGGCGACACCCGCCCAGGCCTCGGGCGTCTGGATCGGATCGCCGCCGAGCACCGGACAAACCGCGAAGAAGAGTGTTGTCGCGGCGGCAGTGGCGAAGCCTGCACAGAGCAGCAGGTCGAGACGCCGCCCCTCGACCGAGAACCGGGTTCCGGCGAGGAGGGCGACGATCGTCGCCGCGAGGACGATTCCCGTGTCGAGCGCCAGGCGCAGGTTGGGCAGCTCGTAGCTCGTCCGGAGATCCGGGTAGGCGAGGAACAGTCCGAGGGCAGCGCCGAGCAGGCCGACGAGCAGGAGCTCGCCGACGAGCCACGCCTGGTAGGCATCGCGATCGTCGCGCAGCATTTCCCTCTTGTCGGCAGCCGTGCGCCTGCCGATAAGGGGCGGGATGGAGCCGCGCATGCTGAT
>DASZEE010000138.1:0-9873 GCA_035941215.1 Gaiellaceae bacterium | reverse complement strand
GGTCTCTCCCCGGATGACCTGTTGACAGAGGACGAGCTGGCGGCGATCCGAGATTCCTCGGTTCCGTCGCGCGTGCGGTCCAGCCTCGACGAGCTTCGTCGGCGACCCGAGCTGATCATCGCCGCCGGGGCGACCATCGGCCTCGTCGGCCTCGGGACCGGGCTCACCGAGCTCGCGGTTGCGGGCGCCGCCGTGTCAGTGCTGGGCGCGCTTCGCTGGCTGATGACCCGTTTGCGGGCCCATCGGCTCGCGGCAGCGATCGACGACGCCGTTTCTGCGGAAGACCGTGCGCGGGTGTTCGGTCGAGTGGCGGATGCGTTCGAGGCCGCCTGGCCGCTCCAGTACGCGATTCTGGTCGCCTGGGAGGAGAACGGAACGGACGGCTCGGTCGAGCTTCGGCGCGGCGAGAGCGGCATCCCCGAGGCGGAGCTCACGAGCTGGCTCCTGCGGGAAGCGGAGTCCGGCGCGGAGCTGATCGCAGACGACGGAAGCCAGCTCGCGCGGACGGGATCGTCGCTCGCGCTGCCGCTTCGCCGCGAGAACAGCTCGCTCGTCGGCTTCCTGGTGCTGGGCGGCTCGGGATATCCCCCGGGGCACGTGGTCACCGCCGCACGAGCCTCGCTCGACCGTCTGGGCCTCGCTCTCGCAGCCGCCCCTCCCGCTCCCCGTGAGCGGCATCTGGCAGCGGTTACGTAGTCAAGCCGGTGTGGGCTGGAGCGCGCCGAGGCGCTCCAGGCAGGCACGGATCGTGTTCTTCTCCTCGTCCGTCGCCTCGACCATCGGCAGCCGGAGGCCGCCGACGTCGTGGCCGAGGAGGTTCAGCGCCGCCTTGATCCCGATCGGGCCGACGGTGACGCCGAGGATCTCGTAGGCCGGCGCAAGCTCCCTGTCGAGCTCTCGGGCACGTTCGATTTCGCCCGCGCGGAAGGCCTGCACCTGCTCCTTCACCTGCGGCCCGACGATGTGAGTGTGGACGCAGACCCCGCCCGTGCCGCCGAGCTCGAGGAACGGCAGGACGAGATTGTCGTCCCCCGCGTAGAGCGCGAGGCCGGTCTCGTCCACGATGCGCCGTGCGTCCTCGAGGTCGTCCCAGGCCTGCTTCACGCCGACGACGTTGGGGATCTGCGCCAGCTCGGCGAGCGTCTCGACGCTGACGAGGTTCACCACTCGGCCAGGGATGTTGTAGTAGACGATCGGCTTGTCCGTGACTGCGGCGATCGCCTTCACGTGCTCGACGATCCCGCGCGGCGGCGGCTTGTTGTAGTAGGGCGTGACGATCAGGAAGCCGTCGACGCCGAGCTCGTGCGCCTTCTGCGTCAGATGGACGGAGTGGCGCGTGTCGTAGGTGCCGGTGCCCGCGATCACCGTCGCCCGGTCGCCGACCGTCTCGACGGCGGCTTCGTAGAGCGCGAACCGCTCGTCGTCGCTCAGCGTCGGTGACTCGCCGGTCGTCCCGGTCACGACGAGCCCGTCGGAGCCGTTGTCGACCAGGAAGGAGGCGAGCTCTCGGAACCTCGTCAGGCTGACGGCGCCGTCGGAGTCGAAGGGCGTGACGCTCGCGGTGAGGACTTCGCCGAGCACGGGACGATCTTACTCCGAGAGCTCGTCTCCTCCTTCCTCAGAGCCCTAGAGGGGCTCGCACTGGTCGGTCTTGCTCCCTCCGACGCGATTCCCGCCGCCGGTCGGAGCCGGTTCGTTCTCCTTGCAGTCGAGATTGCCGTTGACCGTATTGCCGGCGATCACGACGCCGCCGGAGTTCTCGACGACCTGGATGCTGCCGATGACCCTGTTGTTCTCCGCACGCAGCGCCTTCCGCATGTGGTCGTACTGGATGTCGCCCTTGACTCGCGTGCCGCGCACAGTAGCGCCGCCGCCCTGCTTGATCTGGATGCTGCCGCCGACCCGTGAGGCGCCGTTGACGACAACGTTCTTGGCGTTCTCGGCCTGCACGTTTCCGACCACCTTGATGCCGGACGCAAGCAGTGTCGCCCCGCGCTTGACGGTGATCGTGCCCTCCACGCGCGTGCCTTGCAACGTGCACGTCGCTCCCTTCGGCACGCGAAGGTTGTCGACCGTGATTGCGCCGAGCGTTCCGCGGCAGGAGCGCTCTTCGGCGAGCGCCGACTGTGGAAGCACGGCGGCAAGCAGTGCAAGCAGTGCGATCGATCCGATCCTGAAGGCCTTCATCGTGTCTGTCCCCCCTGTTCGCTGTCTCTCTGGTTGCTGAGGACAGCGTTCCGCGACGCCATGAGGGGCTCATAAGACCGGAGTGAGAGGTCCCTAAGCCGCCTGTGAGACTTCTTTCATGGCGCCGAGGGCTCATGCAGCTTCCAGAAACCTCCCGTCAGGCCGAGGCCGGCGAGGATTTCCTCGGCCTCCTCCGGCGTTCGACGCCGCCAGTGCGGACTCAGGCGGTCCCGGTACCAGGCATCCGCGAGGCGCCAGGCCGTCTCGAGCGGAAAGACGGCGCCGCGGTCGAGCCCCGTCTGTTCGCACCAGATGTCGACGTGCGCTTCCGACCGGAAGGCCAGCATCGTCGCTCAGGTGAAGCCGATGTTGTCCCACCAGTGCGCGGCGGGAACCGCGAAGTGCGCGATGCCCTCACCGTCGGCGAGCTCCCTGCCCTCGACCCGCAACGTCATCGGCTCCTCGCAGTCCGGGCAGCGCGTCTCGACCGCGCCGTCGCCGCCGAGCATCGACACGACACCGAGCCCGTCCCAGATGCAGTTGCCCCAGAACTCACCCCGCGGCGTCTGGACGCGGAACCCCGTCGGCACCGCAGAGAGTGGGTTCGCCATCCAGACCTCGGTGGTGCCCGGCATGAGGACGATGACGTGGTCGTCCGCGAGGCGCCGGAGCGACGCGTTCACATCTCCGGGAGGAACATCCAGGGTCTCCGCGACCTCCGCGGTGCTGGGCGGGACGCCCTCGTCGACGAACCGCTCGTAGAGCGCGAGCCTGACGCGGCGGTCGAGCTCTGCTGTCAGAGCGCCTCCCGAAACACCCGCGCCGCCTCCTCGCCGAACACTCCGAAGACCACTCGCCGGAGCGACGACGGCTCGAACGCGCTCGCAGCTTCGACCATCACGTTTGCGCACTGATCGAGCGGGACTCCGCCTACGCCGGTGCCGAACGCAGGAAGAGCGATCGACTCCGCGCCGAGGTCGTCAGCGACCCGCAAACAGCTCTCCGTCGTCCGGCGCACGAGGGCGGCGTCGGTGCGGAGATCCTGGCCCATCACGGCGCCGTGGACCACCCACCTGGCCGACAGGCGCCCAGCCGTGGTCGCCACCGCCTCGCCGATCTCGATCGGCCCCTTCGCGACAGCCTCGCGCTCGATCTCCTCTCCCCCGGCCCGCTTGATCGCGCCGGCGACGCCTGCGCCCATCCAGAGCGCGTTGTTCGCCGCATTCGCGATTGCATCGACCTCGAGCGCGGTGATGTCGCCCTCGACCACGGAGAGCTCGAGGTCAGCCACGGCGGAGCCACCAGAAGCGCTCGTCCGCACCCTCCTCGGTCCGCCGCTCGGCCAGGGTCTTGCCGCCGTATTCCTCGGCCGTCAGGTTCATCTGGGCCGCGAAGCCCGTCGCAGCCATCGAGAAGGTCAGCGCGTGGACTGCGACGTCCCACCCCTCGAGCGGGCCGTGGTCGTCGAGGAGGTCGAACGCCTCGCTGCCGCGGACGTCGAAGACGGCAAAGCCGCCGTGCGGCTTGCCCGTGAAGTGGTCGTGGAAGACGACGAAGCCCCGGCGCCGGTCGGCGACGTACTCGTTCAGGAGCTCGTTCGCCTGCCTCGCCGTCACACCGTCGGGTGCCACGGCGTAGACGACGTAGCAGCGCTGCTTGCCTCGCGCGAGCTCAGCCAACGAGCTCCTCGAGCCCGACGGTGAGGCCCGGCGGAAGGCTCGGCAGCTTCTCGAGCGCGAGCAGGACGCCGGGGACGTACGCCTCGCGGTTGAAGGCGTCGTGGCGGATCGTGAGGAGCTGGCCGTCTCCGCCGAACAGCACCTCCTGGTGCGCGACGAGACCGGGCAGGCGCACAGAGTGGATCTCCGCACCGCCGATTCGCTCCGCCGTCACCTTGGCCGTGCCCGACGGTGCATCCTTCTTCGACTCACCGTGGAGCTCGACGATCTCGGCGCGCGGGAGGTGGCGGGCGGCCTCGGCCGCGAAGCGCATCATCAGCACCGCGCCGATCGCGAAGTTCGGCGCGTAGAAGAGCGCGATCCCCTTCTCCTTGGCGAGCTCCGCCAGACCGGACGAATCCCAGCCTGTCGTCCCGACCACGCAGGGGATCCCGCGCTCCAGCGCGGCTCGGACGTTCGCGACGACGGCTTGTGGCGCAGTGAAGTCGACCATCGCGTCCGCGTCGTCCAGTTCGACCAGCTCGTGCCCGGCCGCCTCGAGCGCGGGCGCCAGCACGGACCCGACCTTCCCGCCGCGCCCGTTGAACGCGACTTTCACGCCGCGGCGGTCGCGAGCGCCGGATTGACGCGCTCGATTGCGGCGAGGAACCTGTCCTCACTCGGCCCGATCGCCGCCGCCGACAGACGCTCGGGCGCCAGCAACACGCCGGCGAGCTCGGCCAGGCTCTCGGGCTCGACCGCGTCGATCTCCGCGATGATCCGGTCAAGCGAGAGCATCTCGGTGTCGGTTATCAGCGACTTGCCGAGCCGACTCATCCGGCTCGAGGTCGCCTCCATCGAGAGGAGGATCCGGCCCTTGAGGTTCTCCTTCGCCCGCTCGAGCTCGTTCGGCCGCAGGTTTCCGGAGGCGACGTCCTGGATCTGCTCGGCGGCGATCTCGAGGCAGGGCCCGAGGTTCTCCTCGCGGGTGCCGACGTACAGGCCGATCTGGCCGGTGTCCGTGTACTGCGACGCGAAGGTGTAGACGGCGTAGGCCATGCCGCGCTTCTCGCGGATCTCCTGAAAGAGGCGCGACGAGGCCGAGCCGCCGAGGATCGCGTCGAGCAGCGAGGCGGCGAAGCGTCGCCGGTCCGACCGCGCGATTCCCGGCGCGCCGAGACAGAGGTGGTACTGCTCCGTGTCCTTGCGAATGAAGCGCAGGTCGGGCGGCGGCGGCTTCACGAGCGGCGAGCGGACGCGTCTCCCCCGTGCCGGTGTCTCGCCGACCTTCGACTCCGCGCGCTCGAGCAGCCCAAGCAGCTCGTTGTGATCGAGATTCCCGGCAGCCGCCACGACCACGTTGCCCGGGACGTACATCGAGCGGTGGTACGCCGTGATGCTGCGTCGCGAGACGGACGAGATCACCTCCGCGGTCCCGATCACGGGCCGCCCGAGCGCATGGTGGCCGAAGACCGCCTCGGCGATCAGGTCGTGGACGAGCTCCTGGGGCTGGTCCTCATACATGGCGATCTCCTCGAGCACGACCTCACGCTCGGAGTCGACCTCGGCGAACAGCGGCGCATAGACCATGTCGCTCATCACGTCGATCGCCTCGTCGAGGTGGTGGTCGGCGACCCGCGCGTAGACGACCGTGTGCTCGCGTGAGGTAGCGGCGTTCAGCTCCCCGCCCATCGCATCGAAGACCTCGGCGATCTCCTGCGCCGTGTACTGGTTCGTTCCCTTGAAGAGCAGGTGCTCGATGAAGTGGGAGACGCCTGCGCGCTCGTCCCGCTCGTCCCTCGAGCCGGCGCCGATCCAGTACCCGAGCGCGACCGACCGGACGTGGGTCAGCCGTTCGGTGACGACCCGCTGGCCGGAATCCAGCTCGGAGAGAACGTACTTCTGCATTGGCGGGATCGTAGTAAGGAAAAGCCGGCCGCCCGCGCTACTCGTCATAGATGGGTGGTTTCTTCGCGGCAGACCGCTTCGTCCTCGCGCGCCTTCTTGCGGCGGCAGGCGCCGCGCTGGCCCTGGCCGGACCGGCGGCCGCGGAGACACAGCTGCCGAGTGGCTTTCGGGAGACCGTGGCCTTCCAGGGGCTGACCGCGCCGATCGACCTCGACTTCTCCCCCGACGGGCGCGTCTTCGTGGCGGAGAAGAGCGGCAAGATCAAGGTCTTCTCCGGCCCTGGTGACCGCACTCCGTCGGTCTTCGCCGACTTGAGCGCGAACGTCCACGACTACTGGGATCGCGGGATGATGGCGCTCGCGCTGCACCCCAGTTTCCCGGAGACTCCATACGTCTACGTCGCGTACGCCAAGGACGAGACGTACTGGGGCGACAGCTGCCACGCGGGGGACGAGATCAACGAGGACTGCGTCGTCCACGGACGGCTCTCCCGGCTCGAGGCGCAAGGCGACGCGGCCGTCGAGCCTGAGCAGGTGCTGATCCAGGATTGGTGCCAGCAATTCCCCAGCCACTCGCTCGGCGACCTCGCGTTCGGTCCAGAGGGCGCCCTCTACGTGAGCGGCGGCGAAGGGGCGAGCTATAACTGGCCCGACTGGGGCCAGGCCGGAAGCCCGCCGAATCCATGCTCCGATCCGCCACTCGAAGGCGGCGCGTTTCGCTCCCAAGACGTTCGGACGCCGTCCGATCCGACCGGCCTCGACGGGACGGTCATCCGCATCGACCCGGCGACAGGCGACGCCTGGCCTTCGAACCCGCTCTTCCTCGACCCCGACCCCAACGCAAGGCGAATCATCGCCCAGGGCCTTCGGAACCCATTCCGCTTCGAATTCCGTCCCGGCACCGGCGAGCTCTGGATCGGCGACGTCGGCTGGAGCGGCGGCGACGAGGTCGACCGGCTCGCCGCGCCGGGTGCCGAAATCGCGAACTTCGGGTGGCCCTGTTACGAGGGCTCGGCCCGCCAGACCTCCTTCGACGAGCTCGACAACCCGCTCTGTGAGAGTCTCTACGACCAGCCTGCGGCCGCGAACGGCCCCGTCTTTTCCTACGCGTGGGACGAACCGATCGTCGGCCCGAACGACGGCTGCGCGCCCGGGGGGTCGGCGATCACCGGGCTCGCGTTCTACTCCGGCGACGACTACCCGGGATACGACGGCGCGCTCTTCGTCAGCGACTTTGCGCGCAGTTGCATCTGGCTCATGCGGCCGGACGCGAACGGCGATCCGGACGGCTCCAACCGGGAGATGTTCGCGACCCAAGCCGGGACACCGGTCGATCTCGAGATCGGCCCGGGCGGCGATCTCTACTACGTCGACATCTGGGGTGACAGCGTGCGGCGGATCCGCTTCGTCGGGGCGAACGGCCAGCCGACCGCCTCGGCCGGCGCCGCCCCGACCTCCGGGCCGGCGCCGCTTCGCGTCTCCTTCGACGGAACCGGCTCGTCCGATCCGGACTCCGCCGATCCGCTCACTTACGCGTGGGACTTCGAGGACGACGGGACGATCGACTCGACCGCGCAGTCGCCGAGCCACGAGTACACGACCGTCGGCGTCTACACCGCCGGGCTGACGGTCACCGACACACTCGGGGCCTCGGACGAGGACACGGTGACGGTCTACGCGGGCACCTCCCCGCCCGACGCCGAGATCGAGGAGCCGTCAGGTGCCGTTCGCTGGAGCGTGGGCAGCAGGATCGCCTTCAGGGGCCGCGGCCACGACGCGGAGGACGGCGAGATGCCCGCATCGGCGCTCTCGTGGAGGTTGCTGCTGCACCACTGCCACACGCCCGACGCCTGCCACTTGCACATGATCGAGACCAAGGCCGGCGCCGAGGGAGAGCTTGTCGCGCCCGACCACGAGTATCCGTCCTACATCGAGCTCGAGCTGACCGCCACCGACTCGACCGGGATCGCCGACGTCGAGCTTCTGCGCCTGGCGCCGAACCCCGTTGAACTCAGCTTCCGAACCGAGCCGGCCGGGCTCGACCTCGTGTTCGGTCCAGAGCGGCGCGCGACGCCGTTCTCGAAGACGGTGATCATCGGCTCCAAGAACTCGGTGTCGGCGCCCACTCCTCAGGGCGACTGGTCGTTCTCGGGCTGGGCCGACGCGCAGGAGAGGGTGCGGCAGATCGTCGCTCCTGCGGATGGAACGACCTATACGGCTCGCTTCGCGGGCGCTCCTGTGCCACCGGCTCCGCCGCCTCTGCCGCCTCCCCTCCTTCCCCCACCTCCGCCGCCGCCATCAGGGGTCAGGACCGCGCCGGCCTGCGTCGTCCCACGTCTTGTGAATGCGACCCTCACGACGGGACGGCGGCGCTTGGCGCGGGCCCACTGCCGGCTAGGAGCGGTCCGGCGGCGCTCTGCGCGCGCCAAGGCCGGCCGCGTGCTCACGCAAGGGGCGCGCCCGGGCACCCGGCTGCCGGCCGACGCGAAAGTTGCGCTGACCGTCAGCCGGGGCCCGAAGAAGCGCTAGCTCCTAGTCCCGCCGGCCGCGTTCGCGGTCCCGGCCTCCACGGCCGCGACCCCGATCGCCGTCCCGGCGCGGAGGGCGCTCTTCCCGGGGCCGCTCGGGCGCATCCTTGGCGCGCTCGATCAGCTCCTCGGGCGAGACCATCCCGCCGTTCTCGTGCTTGGCGACCAGCTTGAGGCCGATGCGGCCCCGCTCCTTGTCGACCTCCTGCACGACGACGTCCAGGACGTCTCCGCGGTTGATCACGTCCTCGATGTGGCCGACCCGTCCTGGGCCGACGTTCGAGACGTGGAGGAGGCCGTCCGTGCCCTTCTTCAGCTCGACGAACGCGCCGAACTGGGTCGTCTTCACGACCTTGCCCGTGTAGGTGTCCCCCACTTCGGGCTCCTTCGTGAGCGCGTCGATCGCCGCCATCGCCGCCTCGGCGTTCTTGCCCTCGGTGGCGTAGATGAGGATCGTGCCGTCCTCCTCGATGTCGATCTGGACGTCGTAGTCGCCCTCGAGCGAGCGGATCGTCTCGCCGCCCTTGCCGATGACCATCCCGATGAACTCCGGGTTGATCTTGATCGTCGAGATCCGCGGGGCGTGGTCGCGGAGCTGCTCGCGCGACTCCGGGATCGCCTCGAGCATCTTGTCGAGGATGAACTCGCGGGCCTCCTTGGCCTGGCCGAGCGCGTTCCGCATGATCTCCTGCGTGACGCCGGTGATCTTGATGTCCATCTGAAGCGCGGTCACGCCCTCGCGGGTGCCGGCGACCTTGAAGTCCATGTCGCCCAGGTGGTCCTCCGCGCCCTGGATGTCCGTCAGGATCACGTAGTCGTCGCCCTCCTTGACGAGGCCCATCGCGATGCCCGCGACCGGCGCCTTGATCGGCGCGCCGGCGTCCATCAGCGAGAGCGTCGAGCCGCAGACCGACCCCATCGACGAGGAGCCGTTCGACTCCAGCGTCTCGGAGACGATGCGAATCGTGTACGGGAACTCGTCCGGGGCCGGGATGACGGGCTCGAGCGCCCGCTGCGCAAGCGCACCGTGGCCGATGTCTCGGCGCTTGGGGCCCCGCATGAACCCGGTCTCGCCGACCGAGTAGGGCGGGAAGTTGTAGTGATGCATGAAGCGACGCTCCTGCTCGAGGGAGAGATCATCGATGCGCTGACCCTCCTTGGCGGTGCCGAGCGTGAGCAGCGACATGATCTGCGTCTGGCCGCGCGTGAAGAGGGCGGAGCCGTGCGTTCTGGCGGAGACGCCGACCTCGCACTCGATCGAGCGGATCTCGTCGGCAGCGCGGCCGTCCGGCCGGCGCTTGTCGACGGCGATCTTCTGCCGGACGAGCTGCTTGTAGATCGACTCGGCCGCACGCTTGACGAACTGGCGCGTGAGACCGTCCTTGACGGCCGGTGCATCGCCGTCGACCGTGGCGGGGCCGACCGGGAAGCTCAGATCGACCGTCTCGATGATCCGGTCGAAGAGCAGCGACCGCTTGGCGGACTTGAGCTCCTTCGAGTCTTGCTCGGCCTCGGTCAGCGTCCGCAGGTCGTCCTCGAACTGCTGCCGCACCGGCTCCTCGACGACCGCCAGGCGGATCTTCTCGAGCAGCA
>DASZEE010000137.1:0-7222 GCA_035941215.1 Gaiellaceae bacterium | reverse complement strand
GAGGGTGACAGCGGGCTCCTCCGCGAGCACCCCGGAGTCGCCCGCCTGCTCGAGCTGCTCGAGGCGGACGGCAACGGTGCGCAGGCCGAGGCGCCGGCGTCGGCCGCCACGTCCGCTCCGGCGATCGAGCCCGCTGCGGCTCCGACCGTCGACGAGACGCTCGTCGCAGCGGTTGCGGCGGCGATGGCGCTCGTGAAGGCGTACAGGACGCACGGCCACCTCGCCGCGCGCCTCGATCCGCTCGGGTCCGAGCCCGTCGGGGACCCTGCGTTGGAGCCCGAGCGACTCGTCCCGCCGCTGACCGCTGAGCTGCAGGCCCGCATCCCGGCCCACCTGCTGCGCGTCCACGTGCCCGGCGAGACCCTCGCCGACGTGCTTCCAAAGCTTCAGGAGACCTACTGCGGCACCAGCGCGTACGAGATCGAGCACATCTCCGACCATCAGGAGCGGGTCTGGCTGCGGCAGGCGATCGAGTCCGGCACGTACGGCGAGCCGCTCGACGCGGACGACAAGCGCCGACTCCTCGGTCGGCTCTCCGAGGTCGAGGGGCTCGAGCGCTACCTCCGCCGGGCGTTCCTCGGTCAGAAGCAGTTCTCGATCGAGGGCCTCGACGTGATGGTGCCGATGCTCGACCTCGCGCTCGAGCTATCCGCGGAGGACGGAGCTCACGAGGTCGTGACCGGGATGGCGCACCGCGGGCGGCTGAACGTGCTGGCCCACCTCGTCGGCCGGCCGTACGACGTGATCCTCCGCGAGTTCGAGGGCGAGCGGAACCTCGCTGCGCTCTCCAACCAGCCGGCGGGCGCGAGCGGCGACGTCAAGTACCACCTCGGCGCCGAGGGCAGGCGCAAGACGGCCGCAGGCGACATCACGGTCTCGCTCGCCGCCAATCCGAGCCACCTCGAGGCCGTCGACCCGGTCGTCGAGGGCCTGGCGCGCAGCGAGCAGACCGACCGCTCGACGCGGGGCGGCGACCACGACCCGCGCGTCGCGCTGCCGATCCTGATCCACGGCGACGCGTCGTTCCCGGGGCAGGGCGTGGTCGCCGAGACGCTCAACCTCCAGGCGCTCGGCGGCTACTCGACCGGCGGCACGCTGCACGTGATCGCGAACAACCAGGTCGGGTTCACGACGGATCCGGCCGACGGCCGCTCGACGCGCTACTCAAGCGACCTCGCGAAGGGCTTCGACGTGCCGATCTTCCACGTCAACGCCGACGACCCCGAGGCCGCGGTGTCGTCGATCCGGCTCGCCCTGGCCTTCCGGCGCCGGTTTGGCCGCGATGTCGTGATCGACCTGATCGGCTACCGGCGGTGGGGTCACAACGAGGGCGACGAGCCGGCGTACACCCAGCCGCTCATGGCCGAGCGGATCAAGCAGCAGCCGAGCGTGCGCGAGCAGTACGCGGCCCTGCTCGTCGAGGAAGGCGTCGTCACCCAGGAGGAGGCGGACGGACTTGCGCGTGAGGTGGAGGCGAGCCTGAAGGCCTCCCACGAGACGCTGAAAACGTCACTCGCCGAGGCCGTCGAGGAGCAGCCACCGAGCGAGCGCACTCCGCCGACCGAGGGCACCGAGGTTGCGACCACCGTGGGCGCGGACCGGCTCCGCGCGCTCAACGAGGAGCTCCTGCGCGTCCCCGATCGCTTCACCGTCCATCCGAAGCTCGAACGGCAGCTCCAGAGGCGCCGCGACCGGCTCGAGGGCGGCGAGATCGACTGGGGCCACGGCGAGGCGCTCGCCTTCGCGAGCCTGCTCGTCGAGGGCATCCCCGTCCGGCTCACCGGCCAGGACACCGAGCGCGGGACGTTCTCGCAACGCCACCTCGTCCTCCACGATCCGGGGAGCGGCGAGCAGTTCACGCCGATGAAGAGCCTCGCGGACGCCTCCGCGTCGTTCGAGGTCTTCAACTCGCCACTGTCGGAGTACGCGGCGCTCGGCTTCGAGTACGGCTACTCGGTCGGCGCGCCCGAGGCGCTCGTGCTCTGGGAGGCGCAGTACGGCGACTTCGTCAACGGCGCGCAGATCGTCACCGACCAGTTCATCGTCTCGGGCCTCTCGAAGTGGAGCCAGACCTCGCGCCTCACGCTGCTGCTGCCGCACGGGTACGAGGGCAACGGGCCCGAGCACTCGAGCGCGCGGCTGGAGCGCTTCCTGCAGCTCGCGGCGCAGGAGAACATCCGCATCGCCACGCCCAGCACGGCGGCTCAGTACTTCCACCTGCTGCGCCGGCAGGCGCTCGACCCCAGCGCCCGGCCCCTGGTCGTCATGACGCCGAAGGGGCTCCTGCGGCTGAAGGAGTCCTCAGCCCGGCTGGAGCAGCTCGCCGAGGGCCGCTTCGAGCCGGTGCTCGACGACTCCGCCGCGCGCGAGAGCGTGCGCCGGCTCGTCCTCACGACGGGCAAGCTCTTCTACGACATCGTCGGCCACGAGCTTCGCCAGCAGCATCCCGAGGTCGCGGTGGCCCGGATCGAGCAGCTCTATCCCTTCCCGGTCGATCCCGCGACCAGACTTGTCTCCGCCTATCCCTCGCTCCAGGAAGTCGTCTGGGCGCAGGAGGAGCCGCAGAACATGGGCGCCTGGCGGGCGATCAGGCACCGCCTCGAGGAATCGATCGCCGGTCGCGTCCCACTCCGCTACGTCGGGCGACCGTGGCGCGCCAGCCCCAGCGAGGGCTATCCCACGGCACACGTCCGCGAGCAAGACCGGATCGTCAGAGACGTTTTCGCCCAGTAGCTAGCGCTTTTCGCCTAGCTAGCGCTTGTTCCACGCTGCGCGGAACTCGCGAGCGTGGCGAACCTGGCGAGCGACGGCCATCGCGACGACCGGCGCGTGGCGTCTCGCCTCACGGGCGATGCGGCGGCGATGCTGCTTGGGGATGTGGCGCCAGATGTCCCAGGCGGTCAGCGCGATTCCGACGACGCCCATACGCCGGGTGACGAGATGTCGGGGGCGCGGCATCCGGGCATCCTAATCGTCATCGTCGTCGCCGCGGTCGTCGCGATCGTGGTCGCGCTCGTCGCGGTCGCGGTCGTCTCCACGGCGGTCGTCGTCATCGTGGTCGTCGCGCCTGTCCTCCTTGCGCTGGTCGCCGCCGTCGTCATCGTCGTCGGACTTGCGCTCCGACCGCTCCTCTTTCCGGTCGGGCTTGTGGGCCTTGGCCTTCTTCGTGTGGGTTCGGCGGTCCGCGCCGTCGTCATCGTCGTCGGACTTGCGCTCCGAGCGCTCCTCTTTCCGGTCGGGCTCCTTGGCCTTGGCCTTCTTTGCCTGCTTTCGGCTGGTCGACCGCTCGTCGTCATCGTCGTCGTCGTCGTCATCGTCCGAGGAGGCGGGCGTATACGGGGCCGGCTGCGGCGCCGAGGCGACCGTCTTGGCGGGGGGCGGCGGAGTAGCGGGGGCGGGAGGCGGCGGGGGAGCGGCGTCCGGTCGGTCGGGCTTTGGCTTTCGGGCAGCTCGCGGCGGCGCCGGAGCAGGATCGGGAGCAATGGCGATCGGAATCGCGGCCGGGGGAGGCGGCGCGACGATCGGCACGGACGGGAACGAAGGCAGCGAGGGCAGGGTCGGCCGACTCTTCGGCGGAGGCGCGAGCAGCTCGCGGCGGCGCCGCTCCAGGGCGCGCTCGAGCTTCGGCGACACCCGGACCGTCTGCTCCTGCGCCCAAGGGCCGGCGGTGCCCGGCTGCGGCCGGACGACAGGCGCGCGTGCTTCCTGTTGCGCCACGACTTCGGAGGGAGCATGAATCAGCCCGGCAAGCGCCAGCCCCAGCAATAAGCCGGTTGTGACGTGAAGTAAAGCTCCCCTCATGCTCGACCCCCTCGATGCCGACAACTCCCACAAGACCTATCGGAAGCGAACACGGGTGCCTTGAGGGGAATCGGATGGGGAGTTTCAAGCTCAAGCTCGTTGCGTACTTCTCGCTGATCGCGTTGCTGCCGTTTGCAGCGGCTTTCAGCGGTCTGGAGGCCGTGACAGACAGAAACGAGACCCGCCGCGTCGACGGCACGCTGGAGACCAGCGTGCGGGCCGCGCAGGCCGCGTTCGTGGAGGAGGTCGCCCAGGCCGAGCGCGTTGCGACGCGGCTCGCCGGTGATCCGTCGTTCCAGCGCGCCCTGGCCACCCGGAACCGAGAACGGCTCCAGGGCCTCGCCGCGCGGTACGGCGTCCGGATCGAGCCGCGCGGCGGCCGGCCCATCGGCACCGTCCGACGGCCCGCCGTCGTCCGCTCAATTGCCGTCGTCGGACGCCGTGGCCGGCTCGGCCGCGTGATCGCGCCGGTCTCGATCGACAGTCGTCTCGCCGAGGATCTGCGCAAGCGCGCGGGCTTGGCTAACGGCGGCGAGCTCGCACTCGTCGAGGGCGGACGAGTGATCGCCGCCTCGGCGCCGGTGCGCGGAACGATTCGCACGCCCGCCCAACCGGAGGAGATCCAGGTGTCGGGCCGGCGGTTTCGGGCGCTCGCCTCGAACAGGCTCGCCGAGCCGCGCAACACCGCCCTCGTGGTGCTCGCGCCGCAGGCGAGCATCGACGAGTCTGCGGGCTGGCTCCGCTCGCGGCTCTTCCTCGCAATGCTGGCCGCGCTCCTGCTGATCGCAGCCGTCGCGTACATCCAGGGCCGTTCGATCGTCGGCACCCTCGGCCGCCTCGCCGACGCCGCGCGGGGAATCGCCCGCGGACGGCTCGGCGACCGTGTGCACGTGCGAGGCCGCGACGAATTCGCGTCATTGGGGCGCGCCTTCAACCAGATGGCAGACCAGCTCGAGGCTCGCATGCACGAGCTCGAGGAGGAGCGGCGACGCCTCCGCGAGACGACGCTCCGTTTCGGCGAAGCCCTCGCCGCGACCCACGACATCGACCAGCTGCTCCGCGTGATCGTCGACACCGCCGTCCAGGCGACCGGCGCCTCGCGTGGCGAGCTGTGTGACGGCGGCGTCGTGCTCATCGCCGACGGAGGCGAGCGCGCGCCGGTCAAGCTCGAGTTCCCACTGGCGGCGGGCCGAGAGAACTTCGGCACGCTCGTCCTCTACGGCGAGGACTTCAGCTCGGACCAGCGCGAGAGCGCCGGCTGGCTCGTCGGACACGCGGTGATCGCGCTGAGCAACGCGCGCCAGCACCGCACCGTGGAGCAGCAGGCGCTCGTGGACAGCCTCACGGGCCTGGCGAACCGCCGGCTCTCCACGGCCGCGCTGGAGAAGGAGCTGGCACGAGCCCAGCGCTTCGACGAGCCGCTGACCCTTGTGCTCGCCGACATCGACGACTTCAAGAGGATCAACGACCGCTGGGGCCACCCGACCGGCGACGAAGTCCTCAAGGCGTTCGCCCGGCGTCTCCAGGAAAGCGTGCGCGAGATCGATCTCGCGGGCCGTTGGGGCGGCGAGGAGTTCGCGCTGCTACTGCCCGGCACCGATCTCGAGGGAGGGCGGCAGCTCGCCGAGCGGATCAGGCAGCTGATCCGCGAGCAGCGCCTCGAAGCGCCGGACGGGACCCCGATCGTGGTCTCGGCGAGCTTCGGCGTCGCCTCCTTCCCCGTCGTCGCCGGCCAGAGCCAGCTCGTCGCGGCCGCCGACGCGGCGCTCTACGAGGCGAAGAGGTCGGGCAAGGACCGGGTCGTCGTCTCCGCGCCCGCCGCCGTCTCCACCCACCCGTAGGCTACAAGCGGGTGTCCTCCTCGTTAGAATCCCCCGCCGAGCAAGAACCCGCCCGGAAAACCAACGGAGGATCGATGCCCGTAGAGACACCTTCACTGTTCGCCGACGTCATTCAGGATCACCTCGAGCTGAAGCGGAAGAACGCCGAGCTCGAAGGCGATATGCCCATCGACGGCTATCGCGTCGAGGATCCCTTCGTGAACCACCCGCTCTTCAAGACCGAGGAGCAGGCGCGGATCGAGGACACGCTCGACGGCCACCCCGGAGTCGCAGCGGAGCAGCATGCGGTCGCCACCGAGACGGTCGCAGCGCCTGACGAGGACGGCCTGTGGGGCCGGTCCCGCGACTTCGACTGGGGCGACTAGCCCGCCCGCCTTCACCGCCGTTTATCCGGCCCCCGACGGGGTAGGCTCACCCGAACCTGAAAAGAGCGAACAGAGGGGAGCCGAATGAGAAAGCTGATCGGACTTGTCGGCCTCGGGGCCGCACTCACGTACTTCTTCCATCCGCTGGAGGGGGCACGGCGCCGCGCCAAGGTCGGCGGGCGTATCCAGGCGCTGCTGACGCGCGCCGAGGAGGGGCCGAAGCCGCAGCCCGACGACGTCACGCTGGCGCACATGGTCGAGAGCGAGCTCTTCCGCGACGAGCAGGTCCCGAAGGGACAGATCAACGTCAACGCCGAGAACGGCAAGATCTATCTGCGGGGCGAGGTGGGCGAGCCGGAGATGATCCGCGACCTCGAGGACCGGGCGCGGAGCATCCAGGGCGTCGAGGACGTGGAGAACCTGCTGCACCTGCCGGGCGCCAAGGCGCCGATGCACGGGACGAACTAGCTCTGCTTGAACGGGGTGTCGTCCGGGTCCTGGATCCGGCGCATCAGCGGCAGGCCGTACCAGAACCAGAAGTAGAGGAGCACGGCGGCGGCGGTCACGAGCGAGACCGCCGCCGGCGCCGCGAAGATGAGGTCGGTGACGAGGTGGATCGCACCAGTGATCGCGGCAGCAAGGAGCGCGAGCCCGCTGAGTGCGAGGCGGTTCGAGGTCTTGAGCATCTGCTCCTTGTCGCGCTGGCGCCAGCGCATCCGGTGATACGCCGAAGGGGCGATCAGCAAGGCAGTCGCGATCGCCGTCAGCAGGAAGGTGGCGAAGAAGACCTGGCGTTGCTGATCGGTGATCGCCGCGAACCGGTTCGTGAACGGCACGGTCAGCAGGAACGCGAATAGCACCTGGACCCCGGGCAGGATCACGCGCAGCTCGTTCAGGAGCTCGATCAGCTCCCGGTTGAGCCGCTCGTCCTTGCTCTCGTTCGCGCTCAGGTTCCCTCCCTGCGGATCGAGACCACGCTGCTCGACGACCGGGCGTGGTCGACCTGGAGCGTCGTGTGCTCGATGCCGTACTCCTCGGCGAGCACCTGCTCGAGCTCGCGTCGCCTGGCGTGGCAGTCATCACCCGGCTCGACGAGAACATGGGCCGAGAGCGCCACGAACCCCGACGTGATCGTCCAGACATGGAGGTCGTGGACGTCCAGGACGCCGTCCATGCCGGACATGCGCCGAGCCAGCCCGCGGGCGTCGATCCCCC
>DASZEE010000136.1:0-7825 GCA_035941215.1 Gaiellaceae bacterium | reverse complement strand
CTCGCCCTTCTTCATCGCATAGACGCGCACGGGGTTCTCGAAGTGCAGCGAGGAGCTCCGCTCGATCAGGCTCGGAACCATCAACGGGAAGTCCACCCGGTGGCGGACGGCTCGCAGCTGCGAGAGCGAGGCCGAGGGGTTGCGCACAGTGTTCGGCGGCTGCCGCTTGGGCGTCCGGTCGGCCGGCGCGGGAGCGAGGTTGTTGTGGAAGGTCGTCCCGACCACGACGACGAGCATCGCGGTGTTCGCGAAGCCGGCGATCTCCGGCGTCATCGGGCCCTTCACGACCGCCGACCCGAAGAGGTTGCGAACCGCGCGGGCCGCGGCGCCCGCGCCGCGCTGCTGCGGGTCGAAGTAGACCTCGGTCTTGAACCGGTTCGGCGGCGGGGCATTCGCGAGCACGCCCTCCGGCGGCGGCAGGGTCCGGTAGCCGCGCTGGCCCAAGAGGTAGCTGGCGTTGGCCGCCGAGCCCGTGACGCCGTTTCCGTTCAGGACGACCATGGACGTCCGGCCGGGCGGTGGCGCCTTCGCTCCGGGCAGCCGCGGGCGCTGGCCGAGTGCGGCGGCGGTCGCCTTCTCCCCCGCGACGACATCTGGCGTCTGGAACTCCTCAACGGCCGCCTGGATGTTCGACGGATCGACCCGAAGCGGGTCTCCCTCGGTTCCGGAGCCGTAGAGGCCGCCGATCTTCGACTGGAAGATCCGGCCGGATGGGAGCTGCAGCGCGAAGAACGCCCAGGCCCGGAACTCCTCCGGCTCGAGCGCCTTCTCGGCCCCCTTGGCGATCCTCACGTTGTCACGCGCGATCTTGGTCAGCTTCGGGATCGTGCCCGGAGACGTGATGCTGAACGCGCTCGAGATCCGCTCGCTGAGCGCGCGCATGAAGAGCCTCTGGCGCTCGATGCGGTAGAGGTCGGAGTCCGTGTGCCGGTAGCGCACGTATGACAGCGCCCCGCGGCCCGAGACCTGTTGATAGCCGGGCTGGAGATCGATCGGCGGGAAGGTGCCTTCCCGCCCGGGGTTCGAGTTGTCGTTGAAATAACGGCGGTCGACGTCGATCCAGACCCCGCCCATCTTGTCCACGGTCTGGATGAAGCCGCGGTAGTCGATCGTCACCAAGTAGTGGACGGGCAGGCCCGTCAGCTGCTTGACGGTCTCCACGGTTCCCTGGAGCCCGCAGAGCGCGTACGCCGAGTTGATCGGGCCCGGAAACGACGAGCGGCCGGGGCAGTGGATGTCGACAAGCAGGTCACGAGGGAACGAGATCGTGGACATCGTCCCGCCTTCCGGGTCGGCGCGCATCAGCATCACCGTGTCGGCGCGCCCGCCCTTCTCCTCGTCCTTGGCCCACTTCCGGAAGTCCTGGCCGACGACCATCGCGATTGCGGGCCTGCCGGGAAGCCTGATGTTCAGCTTCTGCGCGGCCTTGCGGATCTGCGGGTCCTTGCGCGACGCCCGGTCGATGTCGACGACCGTCTGCTCGCCGTCGAGCCAGTAGCCGCCGGCAACCCCGAAAGCCAGCGAGGTCACGGCCGCGAGGAGGACAAACAGGATCCGTGCGATCAGGCCCGTGGTCCCGCCGCGGCGGCGCGGCTGGCGGTAGTGGCTGACCGCGGTCAGGCCGGGCGGCAGCGCGGCGTAGCCGTTTCCGTTTCCGCCGGTCGCACGACCGACTCCTCGCTTGAGTGTCGTCCTCATAAGAATGCGACAGACGCCCTCACGGGCGCCTCCCGAGGAGGATAGCTCAGACTGCGGCGGGAGCCGTCTCTGCCTCCGGGTCGTACGCGAGGTTGGGTCTGAGCCACCGTTCTGCCTCCTCGAGGGAGATTCCCTTCCTGGAGGCGTAGTCCTCGACCTGGTCGCGTCCGATGCGGCCGACGGAGAAGTAGCGAGCCGCCGGGTGCGCGAGGTAGATCCCGCTGACCGCGGAGGCCGGCAGCATCGCGCAGGTCTCTGTGAGCTCCACCCCGACGTCGGCCACCGGCAGCAGCCCGAAGAGCGTCCGCTTCTCGGTGTGGTCGGGGCAGGCCGGGTAGCCATACGCTGGCCGGATCCCGCGAAAGCGTTCGGCGATGAGGTCTTCGCTCGAAAGCTCGGGGCCGGTCTCGTACCACTGGCGGCGCGCCTGCTGGTGGAGGTACTCGGCGAACGCCTCGGCGAGCCGGTCGGCGAGCGCCTTGACCATGATCGCGTGGTAGTCGTCGTGCTCGACTTCGTAGGCGGCGGCGAGCTCGTCGGCGCCGTGGATCGCGACCGCGAAGCCGCCGATGTGGTCGTTCTCGGGCGCGACGTAGTCTGCGAGCGACCGGTTCGGACGGGCGTCGCCGTACGCGGACTGCTGCCGTAGCATCGCGAGCCGCGTCCCGTCCTCGAGGAGGATGTCGTCGCCGTCGGAGCCCGCCGGCCAGAAGCCGTAGGCGCCTCTCGCCTGGAGCAGCTCGCCGTCGACGATCTGGGTGAGGAGCGCCTGGGCGTCGTCGAAGAGCTCACGGGCCGCCGGCTGCTCGAGGATCGCCGGGAACTTGCCTTTCAGCTCCCAGGCGTGGAAGAAGAACTGCCAGTCGACGTAACGGACCAGGGTTGGGAGGTCGGGCTCGACCAGCCGGGTGCCTGTGAACTCCGGCGCAGGGAGCTCGGCGAAGTCGACGTCCTCCGCGTTCGCCTTCGCGTCCTCGATCGGGAGCAGCGGCTTCCGCTCCTTCTCCGCATGCTGGTCGCGGAGCCGGTCCTGCAGCTCGGCGTTCTCCTGCTGGAGGGTGACGCGCCGGCCGGAGTCGAGGAGGTCGGACACGACCCCGACGACGCGTGAAGCGTCGAGCACGTGGATCGTCGGCTGGTTGTAGGCGGGCGCGATCCTCACCGCGGTGTGCTGCTTGGAGGTCGTGGCACCCCCGATCAGGAGCGGCAAGTCCATCCCGCGCCGCTCCATCTCTCGGGCGACGTTGACCATCTCGTCGAGCGACGGCGTGATCAGGCCGGAGAGGCCGACGACGTCGCAGCCCTGCTCGAGCGCAGTGTCGAGGATCCGGTCCGCCGGCACCATCACGCCCAGGTCGAGGACCTCATAGTTGTTGCAGCCGAGGACGACGCCGACGATGTTCTTGCCGATGTCGTGCACGTCGCCCTTGACGGTGGCAAGGACGACCTTGGCGGCCGGCGGGCGGCCTCCGTCCTTCTCGGCCTCGGCCTCCATGAACGGCTCGAGATAGGCGACGGCGCGCTTCATAGCGCGGGCGCTCTTCACGACCTGCGGGAGGAACATCTTTCCGGAGCCGAAGAGGTCGCCGACGACCTGCATCCCGCGCATCAACGGGCCCTCGATCACGTCGAGCGGCCTCGGGAGCTCCTTCCTGGCCTCCTCGGTGTCCTCCTCGATGTGGTCGACGATCCCGTGGACCAGGGCGTGCTCGATCCGCTTCTCGACCGGCGCTTCGCGCCAGGCGGTGTCGAGCTCCCGCTTCGTCCCCTCCCCGCCGACGGTCTCCGCGAAGGTGACGAGGCGCTCGGTTGCGTCCGGCCGGCGGTTGAAGATCACGTCCTCGACGTGCTCCAGCAGGTCGGGCGGGATGTCCTCGTAGACCGCGAGCTGGCCCGCGTTGACGATGCCCATGTCGAGCCCGGCCTGGATCGCGTGGTAGAGGAACGCCGCGTGCATCGCCTCGCGGACGACGTCGTTGCCGCGGAAGGAGAACGACAGGTTTGAGATCCCGCCGCTCGTGCGGGCGCCGGGACAGCGCTCCTTGATCAGCGGCAGCGCGTCGATGAAGTTCTTCGCGTACTCGTCGTGCTCCTCGATCCCGGTCGCGACCGCGAGGACGTTCGGGTCGAAGATGATGTCCTCGGGCGGGAAGCCGGCTTCGTCCACGAGCAGCCTGTACGCGCGCTCGCAGATCTGAACCTTGCGCTCGACCGTGTCGGCCTGGCCCTGCTCGTCGAAGGCCATCACGACGGCGCCGGCGCCGTAGCGGCGGATGGTGCGCGCCTGGTCGAGGAAGAGCTCCTCGCCCTCCTTGAGGCTGATCGAGTTGACGACGCCCTTGCCCTGGATGCACTTCAGGCCGGCCTCGAGGGCCGACCAGCGCGAGCTGTCGACCATGATCGGGATCCGCGCGACCTCGGGCTCCGTGGCGACGACGTTCAGGAAGGTCGTCATCGCCTGCTCGGACTCGAGCAGGTCGGCGTCCATGTTCACGTCGAGGAGGTTCGCACCGCCCCGAACCTGCTCGAGCGCGACGTCGACGGCGCCTCCGAAGTCGTCCGCTTCGACCAGGCGGCGGAACCTGGCCGAACCGGTCACGTTCGTCCGCTCGCCGACCATCACGAATCCTGTGTCGGGCCCGATCTCGAACGGCTCGAGGCCGCTGTAGCGCGTCCGGCGTTCTCCACTGGAGACACGTCTTGGGGTCAGACCCCGAGACACGTCCGCGATGGACACGATGTGCTCCGGCGTCGTGCCGCAGCAGCCGCCGACGACGTTGACCAGGCCCTCGCGGACGAACTCCCCGAGGATCCGGCTCGTGTCGCCCGGCTGCTCGTCGTGCTCGCCCATCGCGTTCGGGAGGCCGGCGTTCGGGTGGCATGCGACATACGTCGTGGCCGCCCGCGCGAGGTCCTCGACGAAGGGCCGCATCTCGGTCGCGCCGAGCGAGCAGTTGACCCCGACGATCAGCGGGTCGGCGTGCTCGATCGACGTCCAGAACGCCTCGACCGTCTGCCCGGAGAGGTTCCGGCCGCTGCGGTCGATTGCCGTGAACGAGATCCAGAGCGGGAGGTCCGGCGCGACGTCCTTGGCCGCGACGATTGCCGCCTTCGCGTTCAGGGTGTCGAAGATCGTCTCGATCATGAGGAGGTCCACGCCGCCCTCGGCCAAGGCGCGGATCTGCTCCGCATAGGCCTCGCGAACCTGGTCGAACGTGGCGCTGCGGTACGCGGGGTCGTCCACCTTCGGCGAGAGCGACAGGGAGACGTTCAGCGGCCCGATCGAGCCTGCCACCCACGCGTGCCGGTCGAGCTCGTCCGCCGCCTCCCGGGCGAGCCGCGCACCCTCGGCGTTCATCTCGTACGCGAACGGCTCGAGCGAGTAGTCCGCCTGCCCGATCGTCGTCGCGGTGAACGTGTTCGTCGTGACGACGTCGGCACCGGCGGCCAGGTACGAGCGGTGGATGTCGCGGACGACGTCGGGCCGCGTGAGGTTCAGGAGGTCGGGATCGCCGGCGAGATCGTGCGAGTGGTCGCGGAAGCGCTCACCGCGGTAGGCCTCCTCGCCCTTGACCGTCTTCTGGATCAGCACGCCGTACGAGCCGTCGAGCACGACGATCCGCTCGTCGAGGAGTTCTCTGAGTTGTTCGATCGTCGCCTTCATGAAAACGCTCCCGTCCTAAAGAGTGCGGGAGCGGAGGCTCCGCGGGCTCTTTAGGCGTTTTTTATCCTGGTCGCCAAGCTGCCTTCAAAGCTCTCCAGGTACTCGTAACTGTAGCCACTCGAGCAGCGGCCCGGCCGCCTCCTCGAGAAACCGGGGCTCGATCTCGGCTCCGGCCTCGACAAGCGGCTCCGCCACCGCGACGTAGTCCCGAGCGCCGAACTTGGGGTGCGCCGAGGCCCAGACGGCCCAGGCGAGCGGCGTCTCGATGTCGGACCGCGAGCGCCAGAGCCCGTGCGGGTCCGCGCCGCGCTCGAGCAGCTTCTTCACGACGTCCGCCCTCGCCATCCACGCGGCATGGTGGAGGAGCGTGCCCGCGGGCGAGCCGCCGACGACGCCGCGAAAGTTCACACCGATCACGTCGAGCCTTGCCGTACCGTCGAGGCACGCGAGGATCATCGCCTCCTGCCGGTCCGGGTCCCAAGTAAACGAATCGCTCTCCCAGGTCGGCCCCCATTCTTCGCCGCGAGCGGCAGCCGCGATCTGGGCGTCGTCCGGATCGACGTCGGTAGAGGCTCCGAGCCTGGCGAGGAGCTCGGCGTTGTCGGTCCGGTTCCGCAGCACGGCGTGCTGGTATGCCGTCCTCAGCGGTACGTCCCCGCGCCACGTCTCGCCGCCGAGGGCGTCGAGCTCCGCGCCGTGATCGACGAGCAGCTGCAGGAACTCAGGCCCTCGCCCACGGCGGACGGCGTGCGCCAGGAGCGCACCCTCGTTCGGGTCCGCACCAGCCTCCAGCAGCATCCGAACCGGCTCGATGCGGTCGTAGTCGAGCGCGTGTGCGAGCCCGTTCGTGCCCCGGGTCTCGGCGCCGTGCTCGAGCAGCAACCGTAGGCAGGCAGGATCCTCGGCCTCGAGCGAGTGGTACACGGACTCGCCGTCGTTGGGGTCGGCGCCCGCCTCGAGCAGGACGCGCGTCACCTCGGGGTCGTGGACGACGCCGGCCGCTCCGTACAGCGCTGACATCTCGCCGTACTCGTTCGTGAAGGTCGCGTTCGGATCGGCGCCACGTGCCAGAAGCCGACGAACGAGCTCGACGTTCGCATAGACCGAGTGGCAGGCGTAGAGGATCGGTGCCCAGTTCCGCGGCCCACCCGACCGGTTCGGATCGCCGTCCCATCCGCGTCCCAGGACGAGCCGCGCCCACGGATCGCCTTCGATCTCGGGCCGCGTGGCGAGCAGCTCGTCCGCGCGGCCCCGTCGGCCGTTCGTGGCCGCCTCGACGAACGTGTCGACGCTCGCCTCGGCCGCGGCGACGAGCGCCGGCCAGCTCCGATAGCCGTGCTCCCGAGCGAGGGCGAGCTGCGCGTTCGCCAGGATCGGCTCTCGGCCGCCAAGCCTGCCCAGCGCCGTCTCGTCACCGGCCCGCGCCGCCTTGACGAGCTCCTTCGCCTGCTTCCTCAGCTGTTCGAGATTCATGCGACCTCCCTCCTTGGGCCCGTTGTCCGCGGTGTCGGGCGGAGAAGAGATCTGGTTACGTGGTGCTGCGACTGCCGAGGTGGGCACTGCCCTGCCCGCGGACCGGATGCGTCCTCGAACGCACTCGAATCCTACGATGATTTTTCCGCGCCAGGGAGGTCTGATTGGCATGCAGACATTTCTCAACATCTCGATGTCGCTCGACGGCTTTGTCGCCGGGCCGAATCAGACGCTCGAAGAGCCGCTCGGCGAGGGCGGCGAGCAGTTGCACGAGTGGGTCGTCGGGCTCGAGAGCTGGCGCGCGCAGCACGGGCTCGAGGGCGGAGAGTCGAACGCGGACGCGGATCTCGTCCGCGAGACGAACGAGCGGACCGGCGCGTTCGTCATGGGCCGGCGGATGTTCAGCGGCGGCGCTGGGCCCTGGGAGGACGACCCGAAGGCGAACGGCTGGTGGGGCGACGACCCGCCCTTCGGCGGACCGGTCTTCGTGGTAACCCACCAACAACGCGAGCCACTCGTCCTCGGAACGACGACGTTCACGTTCGTGGATGGGGTCGAGGAGGCGATCCGGCGGGCACGCCAAGCGGCCGGTGACCGGGACGTCCAGATCAGCGGCGGCGCAAGCGTCGCCCAGCAGACCCTCGACGCGGGTCTCCTCGACGAGCTGCACATCCACGTCGCGCCTGTGCTCCTGGGAGCCGGCGTCCGGCTATTTGAAGACCCCGAACGCAGGCCGATCGAGCTCACGCGCGTGATCGGGTCACCGCGCGTGACCCACCTCCAGTACCGGGTGGCCGGCTAGCCCGCGGGAGGTGCGACCGGGCGGATCCGTCCGCCGCCGCCACCCGAGTAGACCTCGAGCTGGTTCTCGGCATGGCGGACGCGCTGCTCGACCTGCCAGCGGTCGGCGTCGGACTCGCCCCGCTCGACCCGCTCCAGCTCCGCCTGAGCGTCGTCCAGCTGCTGGCGGGCTCGGTCGGGGTCGATCTC
>DASZEE010000135.1:0-29361 GCA_035941215.1 Gaiellaceae bacterium | reverse complement strand
GAACACCTTCTGTGTCGCCGAACATTGACGCCGATGTGACCGGGTGACACGGTCGGTCGGCGAGCCTCGCGCGGTTCGGAATCGGGGGAGACGCTCGTTGCGCCGGCTGCGCAACCGCGCTCGCGCGCGGGATTGTCGCGGTTGCCAGCGACGCGCGCGGCGGCTCGCTCTCAAGCCGCCGCGCGCGCGTCTAGGCGTCTAGGACACTAGGAGCCGACGAACCGGTGGTACGCGTAGAGCGTGTTCTCGCACTGGCCGTGGTTCATCGCCCAGTACTCCGGGAACGGCCAGCCCGGCGGCTCGTCGAAGAAGAACGGGTATGTGACCGTGATGAACTGTCCGAGGGGTGGGACGAAAAGCCCCTCCTCGAGCAGCGTGCACTGCTCGTCGATCGAGATCAGCGGGGTAGTCGGATCCCGGAACGCCGCGACGTCCCGGTTCAAGCGCCTGACACACTCGCCGTAGCTCGAGTAGAGATCGGGCCGGATATTGACGATGTCCCTGCACACGTTCGCGGGTGTCGCGAGCAGTCGGCCCGGCTTGGCATCAGCGGTCCCTGCGCCCGCTACCACTGCGGTCGCAGCCAGCGCCGCAATTCCGACGCGCTTCAGCATTGATCCCCCTTCCTCGCGCTGCCCGTGCACGACGGCTAGCCTCGGCCGAGCAACGCGATCTAACGCCGCATTCTCTCCCCGTTTCCGGGTGACATAGGCGATATACCACGTTCCGGCCCGGACCCCTAGCTGGCCAGTCTCCCGGAATGCCGGTCTGCGACCCTTACGCAGCGTAGACGGGGCGGCACGATGTATCACCGATGTATGCACCGCACGGGCATCCGCGGCTTCGGCGACGCACCTGACCGGCGCAACCATGCGGCATCCGCTTAGCGAAGCAGCGTAAGAAGGCGCATACGGGATTCGAACCCGTGCTACCGCCGTGAGAGGGCGGCGTCCTAGGCCACTAGACGAATGCGCCGGGAGGCTTGATTGTAGCGGCGGCCGGGTAGGACCGCGGTCGTGCGCTGGCTGAAGCGACTCCTCGGTTCGGACGACGACGATTCGACCCCACGCGACGACCCGCGCGGTGGGATGCAGTCCGACGAGTACCGCCATGCGGACCCTCGCGACGTCGTCGAGGAGGGCGGAACGACTATGGCGATGCGCCGCAGGAAGGTCTTTCGCCGGAGGAGCGGCGCGAGCAGGATCGCGCGACGGACTGACTCCCTCTAGAGTTGCGCGGTCATGGCGGCGCGCGCTGATCGGCAGGCCGACCGCCGCCGGCAAATCCTCGACGCGGCGGTCAAGGTCTTCGCACGGAGCGGCTTTCACACGTCCCGCGTCGGCGACATCGCCGAAGAGGCCGGTGTCGCGTACGGGCTCGTCTACCACTACTTCAAGTCGAAGGAAGAGCTGCTCGAGACCATCTTCCGCGACACCTGGACACAGATGCTGGCGCGGGTTCGCGAGGTCGAGGGCTCGGGAGTGCCCGCGAGCGAGCAGGTGCGGCAGGTCACCGCGCTCCTACTGCGCACCTGGCGCCGCGACCCGGATCTCGTCCGCGTCCTCGTCCGGGAGGTGACTCGGAGCCCGCACGTGCAGCAGGAGATCGAGGAGATCACCGAGGCGATGAAGGCGCTGGAGCGGATCATCGAGCAGGGGCAGAAGGCCGGGGAGTTCCGGCCGCAGCTCGATCCGCGCCTCGGCGCGGTCGTTTTCTACGGCGCGCTCGACGAGATCCTGACCGGGTGGGTGCTCGGTCAGCTGCCGGACGAGGACGAGGACATCGCCAAGGCGGAAAGCAACGTCGTCGAGCTTCTCGTCGAGGGGATGCGCGAGCCGTAATTCCCGACTGATTGGTCAGTCAACTTTTCGACGGCTCGTCGCTGGTTGCTTCTGCGAATTAGCGGGTACAGATTACGGACGCGAATTCGCGTATGGGGAGTACGCCTCCCAGGCGTGGGGTTCGCCTCCCGGGCGGGCCCCCGCGCTCCCCGTCTCTCTACGGAGTCAGTGGAGCACGGAGCCGGCGGAAGCGCACGCCGTGACCTTGACGCCAGAGCGGTCGCGTCCCGAACCAGACCACGCTCAGCAAGACCATGCCGACGAGCAAAAAGACGATCGCGACGGTGGCCCCGCCGCTGCTCAGCAGCCAAACTGCCATCCCCGCGGCAAACAAGACGAGCGCCCAGGTCATCTTGCGCCAGTGGATGAATCTCGTCATCTCACACCATCCTTCGCTTGACGTGCGTCAGGCCCGGTGTGGGAGTCGAGAGAGGTTGCGTTACGACCCTCGGCGGCTACCGCGCTAGGTCTCTAGGAGAAGCAGTTTAGCAGCGATCGTGACAACACGTACAAATTGCTCTAGGAGAGAGCGGTGTCGCCGGGTCGCGGCTCGACGACGCCGGTCTCGGGCGGGCCGACGACCGGGGGTTGGAGCGGGCGCAGGTAGAGCCACTCGTACGCGAGCGCTCCGAGGACTCCGCCGGCGAAGGGTCCGACGTACCAGATCCACGCGTCGTCCCAGGTGCCCGAGAGGAGCTCCGGGCCGAATGCTCGAGCCGGGTTCATGGCGGCGCCGGTGAGCGGGCCGGCCATCAGGACGTCGAGCGTGATCGTGAGGCCGATCGCAAGGCCGGCGATCGACTTGAAGGTTCCCCGCGGATCCGCGGCCGTGGCGAAGATGACCCACACGAGGAAGAAGGTCAGGATCGCCTCGATGATCAGGGCGGCTTCGGGTTCGATCCCAGGCCCGACCGCCGGAGAGCCGAGCGTCCCCTCGGCCTCGCCGGAGAAGATCCACTTCAGGAGCGCCGCGCCCGCGACGGCTCCGACGAACTGCGCGACCCAGTAGGCACCTGCGACCACCGGAGACAGCCGGCCTGTGACAAGGAAGCCGAGTGTGACGGCCGGGTTGAAGTGACCTCCGGAGATGTGCCCGACAGCGGAGGCCATGACGGCGATCACGAGGCCATGGGCGAGCGCGACGTCGAGATTTCCGGCGCCGGAGGTCGGCGCGACGACGAGGACGGCGCCGGCGCCGACGAAGATCAGCGCGAACGTGCCGACGAACTCGGCGGCCGCTCGGCGGAAGACGTCCATCGCCACGCGTGCGAGGCTATTGAGCGGGTCGGACGGCGGCGGCGCCCGAAGCTGAACGAGGTAGGTCCGCTGCCTCGTGGAATAGGCCGAACGGCCCATTGAACCAGGGCATTGTCGCTGGCACTCTCTGCCGCGTGGAGAGAGAGAACACTGCGGGCCTGAAGCTCGCCTTCGCGGCAAGCTTCATCGCGCTCTGCGTCTTCGCCGTGGCCTTGCTCGGCGGCGTCGCCTAACACAACCAGGGAACAAAAAAGGCCGCGATTTGCGGCCCTTTTCTGAAGGCTGCGGGGCTAGGATTCGAACCTAGACTACTCGGTCCAGAGCCGAGCGTCCTACCATTAGACGACCCCGCAACGGGGCCCGGATTGTAGCGAGCGGCCCTTTCAGGCGACGTCCGCGGCCCAGTCGCCGTAGAGCGCCGTGTAGAGGCCCTGACGCGCCATCAGTTCGTCATGTGATCCTTGCTCGACGACCTGTCCATGCTCGAGGACCACGATCAGGTCTGCGCCACGGATCGTGGACAGCCGGTGCGCGATCACGAACGCGGTGCGGCCGGCGAGCAGCGTCCGCAGTGCCGTCTCGATCCTCCGCTCGGTGCCGATGTCAACTGAGGACGTGGCCTCGTCCAGGATCAGCAGACGCGGATCGGCGAGGAGTGCCCGGGCGAAGGCGACGAGCTGGCGCTGGCCGAGCGAAAGGCGCGTCCCGCGCTCCTGGACGTCCGTGTCGTACCCGTCCTCGAGCCGCATGATGAACTCGTGGGCGCCGACCGCAGCGGCCGCCGCGCGGATGTCCTCGGTGGTCGCGTCCTCGCGGCCGAACGCGATGTTGTCCCGAACGCTGCCGGCGAAGAGGAAGCCCTCCTGTGGGACGATCCCGAGCTGGCGCCGGAGCGACTCCTGCGTGACATTGCGCAGATCGTGTCCGTCGACGGTGATCCGGCCCTCGACCGGGTCGTAGAAACGTGCGAGCAGCTTCGCGATCGTCGACTTGCCTGCGCCTGTGTGCCCGACGAAGGCCACGGTCGTCCCCGCGGGAACGTCGAGGTCGATCCCATGGAGCACTTCCGGCCCGGTGCGGTAGGCGAACCGGACTGCCTCGAGCTGGACGCGGCCCTCGATCGGCGGCAGCTCCTCTGCGCCGGGACGGTCGACGACCTCGGGCTCCTCGTCCATCACGTCCATGATCTTGTCCAGCGCGGCGATCGCGGCCAAAAAGGTGTTGTAGAGCTGTGACAGCTGCTGGATCGGATCGAAGAAGTTGGAGACGTAGAGGATGAACGCGAAGAGCGTCCCGGCCGTCAGCTCCCCGCCCGCCAGTAGGTAGCCGCCGTAGCCGAGGACGACCGCCGTCGCGACTGCCGAGAGGAAGTCGACGAACGGGAAGTAGAGGCCGTTGTTCACGACCGTCTCGTGATTCGCCGCGCGGTAGTGCGCGTTGACCTCCTCGAAGTTGCGGCGCCGTGATTGCTCCCGGGTGAATGTCTGGACGACGCGCATGCCGGCGATGTCCTCCGCGAGCGTGGCCGTGACGAGGCCGAGCCGGTCCCGCACCGCCCGGTACGCCCGAGACGACCGCATCCGAAAGACTGCCGTGGCGATCGCCATGGCGGGCATCACGCTCAGCGTCGCGAGCGCGAGTCGCCAGTCCAGGTAGAAGAGGACGGCAGCGGAGCCGACGAGGATCAGCGTGTTCTGGACGAGTGTCGTGACGCCGTCGGTGACCAGCTGGTCGAGCGCGTCCACGTCGTTCGTCAGCCGGCTGATGATCACCCCGGCGCGGTTGCGCTCGTAGTAGCCAAGCGAGAGCCCCTGCAGGTGACGGAAGAGCTTGTTCCGGAGGTCGGCAAGGATCCGTTCGCCGGTCCAGCCGGTGAAGTAGGTCTGCGCGGCGCTCGTGCCCATGTTCGCGAGCGCGGCGACGCCGAAGAGGGCGACGACGACGGTGAGCGCCTGGAGGTCGCGCGCGGCAATCCCCTCGTCGAGCGCGAGCTTGGCGAGGAGCGGCGGGGCGAGCGCCGTCAACGTCGCCGCGAGCAGCGAGACGACGGCAAGTGTCGTCTGCAGTTTGTACGGCGCCGTCAGACGGGCGAGGGTGGAGACCCGGCGTGCGGTTCGGTGCCACGTCCAGTCGTCCACCTTCACGTCGCGTTGGGCGGACAGATGCGACCCGGGCTGCCAGACCTTCATTGCCGGCCCTCGTGCGGCGGTTTTGGCCCACGTACCTGGGAAGACCCCACCGCCCCGACCCGATGGCGCGAGCCTAGCCCCGAGAAGCGCACGCGTGGGAGCCCGGTTCGTGCCGAAACCGTGCCGACCGGACGCCGGCCGACGGACCTCACGCCGTCGCCTCCGCGCGCTGCTCGACCCGCTCGGCGAACTCGCGCTCGAGTAGGCCGTGCTCGTAGATCTCCCGGTAGACGGGGCTGCGCTGGATGAGGTCTTCGTGCGTCCCGCGGGCAACGATCCGGCCGCGGTCGAGCACGACGAGCTCGTCGGCGAGCGCAAGCGTCGAGAGACGGTGAGCGATGATGATCGTCGTCCGATTCCTCATGGCCTGCCGGAGGCCCAGGCGGATCTTCGCCTCGGTCGTCGCGTCCACCGAAGCAGTGGCGTCGTCCAGGATCAGGATCCGCGGGTCGAGCAGCAGCGCGCGCGCGATCGCAATCCGCTGGCGCTGGCCGCCCGAAAGCGTGATTCCACGCTCGCCGATGACCGTGTCGTAACCCTCCGGCAGCGCTGCGACGAAGTCGTGCGCCTGCGCGAGGCGGGCGGCCTCCTCGATCTCCTCCTGCGAGGCGTCCGGCCGGCCGAACGCGTTGTTCTCGCGCACCGTGTCCGAGAAGAGGAACGGATCCTGGGCGACGATCCCGATCTGCCGGCGCAGCGAGACGAGCTTGACGTCGCGCACGTCGAGGCCGTCGACGGTCACCTTGCCCCCGCTGGCGTCGTAAAACCGCGGCACCAGGGTCGCGAGGGTCGTCTTGCCCGAGCCCGTGTGGCCGATCAGCGCGACGGTGCGGCCGGGCTCGAGCTCGAGATCGACCTCACGCAGCACCGGGCGCTCGAGGTCGTAGCCGAAGGAGACGTGTTCGAAGCGAATGCGTCCCTCGCCGCGCGGCAGCTCCACTGCGTCCGGCCGGTCCGAGACCTCCTCCGGCTCGTCCATGAGCTCGAAGATCCGCTCGCCCGAGGCGGTCGCACGCTGCGCCTGCCCGATCCACATCCCGAGCATCCGCAGGGGCATGACGAGCATGACCACGAGGACGTTGAAGAAGATGAAGGCGCCCAAGGTGAGGTCGCCGTTCACGACCATCCGGCCTCCGACGAGCAGCACGATCGCCTGCGCTACGAGCGGCAGGAAGGACAGCATCGGCACGTACAGCGCGCGCTGGCGGTTCGCCTTGACGCTCTGGTCGAACACCGCCTCGGACCGGTCGGCGAACTTCCTGCCCTCCGACCCTTCCTGGGCGAACGACTTGACGACGTGAACGCCGACGATCGACTCCTCAGCCACCGTGGCGACGTCGGCCATCTTCTGCTGCACGTCCCGCAGGATCGGGTGAGAGACGGTCGAGTAGCGGTAGGCGACGATCACGATCAACGGCGTGATCGCGGTCGCTGCCAGCGCCAGCCGCCAGTTCGCCACGTACATCACCGCGGTGACCCCGACGATCGTCGTGATGTGCTGAAAGAAGAAGATCAGGCCGTAGCCGAGGAAGAAGCGGACGGCCTGGAGGTCGACGGTCGCGCGCGACATCAGCTGGCCGGTCTGGTGCCGGTCGTAGAACCCGAACGAGAGCCGCTGGAGCTTCGCGTAGAGGCCGTTCCGCATGTCGAACTCGACCCCGAGCGCCTGGCGGCCTGAGATCAGGCGCCGCCCCATCATCAGCAGCGCCCGCACGAGCCCGGCGGCGAGGATCCCGAGCGCGATCCACCAGATCGCCTCGCTGCTCCCGCCGGTGGCCGCCTCTTGGAGGCCGTCGCCGGTCAGGAACGCCATCACGACTGCGGCAGCCTGCGAGCCGATCGCGAGGACGATCGAGACGATCAGCGACCACTTGTACGGCTTCAGGAAGCCGAGGAGTCGAAAGAAGGTCTGCCGATAGGACGGTCGCTCGTTCACCGTCAGAATCTAGCCGTGCCCTTGTCCGTGCCGGAAACGCGCTACGCCCGCAGCGGCGACGTGAGCATCGCCTACCAGGTCTTCGGCGACGGCGACACGCCGCTCGTCTGGATTCCGGGATTCACACAACACCTCGAGCTCAACTGGGAGGAGTCGAATCGACGAGCGTGGTTCGAGGGTCTCGGCCGCTTCGCCCGAGTCGTGACCCTCGACAAGCGCGGAACCGGCCTGTCGGATCGCGTGGAGGGCTCGCCGCCGCTCGAGGTGCGCATGGACGACATCCGCGCGGTGCTCGACGCCGCCGCAGTGGACCGGGCGGTGATCGCGGTCGCCGGCGACTCCGGTCCGCTCGGGATCCTCTTCGCGGCCTCCCATGCCGAGCGGACGCTCGGTCTCATCCTCTGCAATGCCTCCGTCGGCGCGGTCCGGAAACCGGACATGCCGTGGCTCGCGAGCGCTGAGGAGTACGCCTCGTGGGTGGATGAGATTGCACGACGCTGGAGCGAGCCGGATTTTTGGGACGAGATGTTCGGCGACTCCCCCTCGCTCGAGACGCACGAACAGCGGCTTTCGTTCGCTCGTCCGATTCGTCTCAGTGTGAGTCCGGGGAACATGGCGCAATACCTCCGTCTCAATGCGGACATCGACATCCAGCACGTCCTCCCGAGCGTCCGCGTGCCCACGCTCGTCCTGGTCAGGTCCGCAGCAGGAGACCGCGTCGCGCGGACGGCTCGATACCTCGCCGACAAGATTCCCACAGCGCGCTTGATGGAGCTCCCCGGACGCGATCTGATTCCGCTCGTCTTCGACCGGGAAAGTCTGTTCGCGGAGTTCGAGAGCTTCATGGAGGACGTGCGTCACGGCGTTGCGGAGGAGCCCGACCGCGTACTCGCGACGGTCCTGTTCACGGACATCGTCGGCTCGACGGCGAAGCTCGCGGAGCTCGGCGATCGCGCGTGGCGCGAGCTGCTGGCGGCCCACCACGAACGGATCCGCCGGGAACTGTCGCGCTTCCGTGGCCGCGAGGTCGAAACCGCCGGCGACGGCTTCTTCGCGACGTTCGACGGGCCGGCCCGAGCGATTCGCTGCGCGTGCGCCGCGACGGAATCCGTCCGCGACCTCGGGGTGGAGATCCGCGCCGGCCTCCACACCGGCGAATGCGAGATCCACGAAGGGAAGGTCGGCGGCATCGCCGTGCACATCGGCGCACGCGTCTCCGCCGAGGCCGGCCCGAACGAGGTGCTGGTCTCGAGCACGGTGAAGGATCTCGTCGCCGGCTCAGGGATCGGATTCGTCGACAGAGGCGCAGCCGCGCTGAAAGGCGTGCCTGGCGAGTGGCGGCTCTACGCCGTCGAGCGCTGAGCTGCCGCCTGCAGTCCCGGCCGCAGGTCCGAGAGGCAATTCAGGAACGAGTCCAGCGCGCCCGTGGCGGGGCCGGAGTCCCGGCGGCGGAAGACCACGATCTCGCGTTTGAGCTCGGGCGCCTCCGCGAGCCTGACCGATCTCAGCGTCCCGGCCTCCAGCTCGCCGGCGACCGCGGTGTGCGGCAGCAGTGCGACACCGAGCCCCTGCTCGACCATCTTCTTCGCGGCGTCGATGTTGTCGAGCTCCATCACGCCGCGCGGCACGGCGCCCGCGCCGCGGAAGAACTCGTTCGTCAGCCGGTGGTAGCTCGACGTGCGGTCGAAGAGGATCAGCTGGACGTCGTTGATCCGCTCGGTGCCGATCGCCTCCTCACCGGCGAAGGCGTGATCCGGATCGACGACGAGCACGAGCTCGTCCTCGTAGAGCGGGGTCGCCTCGACGTGCGGATGCCGCAAGGCACGGCCGAGCCCGATCTGCACCTGTTCCTGGAGGACGAGGTCGAGGATCTCCTCCGAGTGCCCGGTCCTGACCGCGAGCTGCACCCTCGGGTGCGTCCGGCGGAACCTGGTGAGGATCCGTGGCAGCACATAGGTGCTCACGGCCGGGGCGGCGCCGAGTGCGAGCTGGCCGCTCTGGCCCTTTGCGAGCTCGGTCAGGAGCCGCCGGCCTGCGGCCGCGGCGCCCAGCGAGCGTTCCGCGTAGGGGAGAAAGGCGCGCCCGGCGTCCGACAGGCGCATTCCGCGTCCCGAACGGATGAACAGACGGGATCCGAGCTCTTGCTCGAGCCCCTTTACCCGCGCGGTCAGCGTCGGCTGGGTGACGAAGAGCGCCTCGGCCGCACGGCTGACGCTGCCGCGCTGGGCCACCTCGATGAACGCCTGAAGCTGCTCCAGTCTCATAGACGCCTTCTATAGCTCGAATCGAAACAACCTCTTTGAGTTTATAACTCGACTCGCCTAGGGTAGGGCGTCTCCAATGAACCAAGGAGGCAGCGGTGACCCTTTTCAAGCGGTTCAAGCGGCAGAAGCGGACAGAGCAGGCGCCAAAGAAGGCGCTCTTCCTGAAATCAGAGCACGCGCCCTGCACGTGCCCGGAGCCCTGTGAGCGCGACCACGGAAACGAATAGCCCCGCACAGGTCCTCGGCCCGGTCGAAGGCGCGGCAGCGGAGATCCTGAGCCCGGAGGCGCTGGCCTTCGTCGGCGCGCTCGGGCGGCGCTTCAACCCCGAGCGGGAGCGGCTGCTGGCTGCGCGAGTCGAGCGTCAGGCGCGCCTCGATGCCGGCGACCGCCCGGACTTCCTCGAGGAGACGCGGGAGATCCGCGAGAGCGAGTGGCAGGTCGCTCCGACGCCGGCAGACCTCCAGGATCGCCGCGTCGAGATCACCGGCCCGGTCGACCGGAAGATGGTGATCAACGCGCTCAACTCGGGCGCCCGCGTCTTCATGGCCGACTTCGAAGACGCGAACTCGCCGACGTGGGCCAACAACGTCGAGGGCCAGGTCAACCTCCGCGACGCGAACGCGAGGACGATCTCGCTCGACACGGGTGAGAAGCGCTACGAGCTGGGCGAGAGCCCCGCGGTGCTCGTCGTGCGGCCGCGCGGCTGGCACCTCCTCGAGCGCCACGTCCACGTCGACGGCGCGCCGGTCTCGGCCTCGCTCTTCGACTTCGGCCTCTACGTCTTCCACAACCGGGCGAAGCCGTGGTTCTACATCCCGAAGCTGGAGAGCCACCTCGAGGCGCGGCTCTGGAACCAGGTCTTCGACTTCGCGGAGGACGAGCTCGGGCTCCAGAGGGGCACGATCAAGGCCACGGTCCTGATCGAGACCGTGCTCGCCGCGTTCGAGATGAACGAGATCCTCTACGAGCTGCGCGAGCACATCGTCGGGCTCAACGCTGGCCGCTGGGACTACCTCTTCAGCCTGATCAAGCGCCTGCGGTCGCTGGACGTCGTGCTCCCCGACCGGGGCCAGCTGACGATGACGACGCCGTTCATGCGCGCCTACACGGAGCTGCTCGTCAAGACCTGCCACCGTCGCGGCGCGCACGCGATGGGCGGAATGGCGGCGTTCATCCCGAGCCGTCGCGACCCCGAGGTCAACGAGCGGGCGCTTGCCAAGGTGCGAGAGGACAAGGTGCGTGAGGCGAGCGACGGCTTCGACGGAACCTGGGTCGCGCACCCGGATCTCGTGCCGGTTGCGACCGAGGTCTTCGACGGCGTGCTCGGCCAGCGGGCGAACCAGGTCGAGCGGCAGCGCGACGACGTCTCGGTCTCGTCCGCGGATCTGATCGACCTCCGCGTCGACGGCGGCGCCGTCACCGAGGAGGGGCTCCGCCAGAACGTCAGCGTCGGGATCCGCTATATCGAGTCCTGGCTCCGCGGCGTCGGCGCCGCGGCGATCGACAACCTGATGGAGGACGCGGCGACTGCCGAGATCTCGCGATCGCAGGTCTGGCAGTGGGTGCACGCCGGCGAGTTCACGCCGGAGCAGGTGCGCGCCGTGATCGCCGAGGAGACGCCCGAGGGCGGACGGTTCAACGACGCACGAGAGATCTTCGAACGGGTGGCGCTGAGTGACGACTTCGTCGAGTTCCTGACGCTCCCGGCCTACGAGTACATCGACTGAGGGAGACGGGAATGAACGGCAACGGCATGAGCACGCGCTGGGACGGGATCCGGCGGGACTGGACGGCGGAGGACGTCGAGCGGCTTCGCGGCTCCCTCCAGATCGAGCACACGCTCGCGCGGCGCGGCGCCGAGCGGCTCTGGGAGCTGCTCCACACCGAGGACTACCTGCCGACGCTCGGGGCGCTCTCCGGTGCGCAGGCCGTCCAGATGGTCAAGGCCGGCGCGAAGGGGATCTACGTCTCCGGCTGGCAGGTCGCGGGCGACGCAAACCTTGCCGGCGACACCTATCCCGACCAGTCGCTCTACCCGGCGAACTCGGTGCCCGCCCTCGTGCGGCGGCTGAACCGGGCGCTCCAGCGGGCCGACCAGATCGAGAAGGCGGAGGGCGAGGTCATGCGCGACTGGTTCGTCCCGATCGTCGCCGACGCCGAGGCCGGTTTCGGCGGCAACCTCAACTCGTACGAGCTGATGAAGGGGATGATCGAGGCCGGTGCGGCCGGCGTCCACTTCGAGGACCAGCTCGCGTCGGAGAAGAAGTGCGGCCATCTCGGCGGCAAGGTGCTCGTCCCGACCTCGCAGTTCGTCGGGACGCTGAAGGCGGCGCGTCTGGCCGCAGACGTGCTGGGCGTCCCGACCGTCCTGATCTCACGTACGGACGCCGACGCCGCGACGCTGCTCACGAGCGACGTCGATCCGGCGGACGAGGAGTTCCTGACCGGCGAGCGGACGCGGGAGGGCTTCTTCAAGGTTCGAGGCGGGGTCGAGCCGTGCATCAAGCGCTCGCTTGCCTATGCGCCGTACGCGGACATCGTGTGGTTCGAGACGTCAAAGCCCGACCTGGGCGAGGCGCGCGAGTTCGCGTCGGCGATCCATGCGGAGTTCCCCGGCAAGCTGCTCGCCTACAACTGCTCGCCGTCGTTCAACTGGCGAAAGCACCTGGGCGACGAGGAGATCGCCGGCTTCCAGTCGTCGCTTGGCGAGCTCGGCTACAAGTTCCAGTTCATCACGCTGGCCGGGTTCCACGCCCTCAACGCGTCGATGTTCGAGCTGGCGCGGGGCTACGTGGGCGAGGGGATGCCGGCGTACGTGCGGCTCCAGGAGCGGGAGTTCGAGCTCGAGGCCGACGGCTACACGGCCACGCGGCACCAGCGGGAGGTGGGTGCCGGGTACTTCGACGCCGTGGCGCAGACGATCTCCGGCGGTGAGTCGTCGACGCTGGCGCTCAAAGGCTCGACCGAAGAGGCCCAGTTCGAAGACGCGAAAGCTCCTGCTTGACGACCTCGAGCGCACCGGCGAGCCGTTCGCGGTTCGCCGGGTCGTTCAGCCAGCGTGAGGTGCCCGACGGGTGTGGCAGCGGGATCGCGGTCGCCCCGTGCAGGTCGTAGCGCCGACCGATCGACTCGCCCAGGCTCCCGATCCCGAGCAGGCGCTTCGCCGAGAGGCCGCCGACCACAAGCAGGAGCTCTGGGCGAACGAGCCGAAGCTCCCACTCGCGCCAGAACGAGCAGAGCTCCTGCTCGCGCGGCGTCGGCGTGCGGTCGCCGCCCCCCGACGGAGCGCGGCCCGGGTAGCAACGCGTGACCGAGGCGCAGTAGAAGGTCGCATAGAACTCGTCCTCGTCCAGGTCGAGCCAGCGCCGGAGCGTCTGGCCGGCCCGGCCGCGCCAGGGCAGTCGCTGCTCGCCCTCGACGACGCCGGGCGCCTGTCCGTGGATGTAGGCGCGCTGCCCGGTGAACGGCTGGACTACGGGCAGCGAGAAGAGCGGGAACCCCTCCTCCGCGCAGGCGCGGCAGACCCGGTTGTCGCGCTGGAGGGAGGCGATCGAGCGGTAAGACGAGCGACGGCGCGTCAGGGCGCCGCGACCATGACGAAGAGGCGGCTCTGGTGGAGAACGCGGCCGCCGAGCTCCTGCGCCAACTCCTCGGGGACGAAGACCCGCTTGAACACCTGCCAGCGCGAGCCGTCATTCAAGACGCGGTCGGCCCAGTACTCGCGCTGTTCGCCTTCGCGGAGAACGGTGCCGACGACAACTAGCTCGGAAGCGACGCGTCGCGCCTCGGCGAGGAAACGTTGCGCGTCCGGCTCCTCGAGGTGGCAGTAGAAGTAGCTCGTGAACACGCGGTCGAAGAAGCCGTCCTCGAAAGGGAGGTCGAGTGCGTCGCCCTGCACGTACTGGTGATGCGGCGCCTGGTCGCGGGCGACGTCGAGCATGGACGCGCTCTGATCGAGACCGACGACCTCGCCGCGGAGGTGCCGCGTCAAGAAGCCGGTGCCGCAGGCGACATCGAGCGTCTTCGCGGGCGGAAGCTCAGCAATCCACTTTTCCAGCAGCTGTCGCTGCTCGTCCCAGCCTTCCGGCCGGTGCTCGGCGTAGAGGCCCTGGCCGAGCCAACAGTCGTCGTACTCCCGGGCTCTCGCCTCGTAGTACGCCTTCACGGCTCCTCACTCACGTTCAAGGGACGCGGCGACGGGGAAGAGGCAGGTAACCCACCTACGAAAGGGCTTCATGTCGATCTGGCTCTGGATCCTCATCATCGTCCTGGTGCTGGCCCTCCTCGGTTTCTTTGGCCGCGGACGGTTCTCCAGGTAGCGCTACACCCCGTCCAGCTTCGTTCCACTAGGGAGTTTCGCCCGCCCCTCCTAGAGTAAGGCCCGTGCTGCCGCTCGAGTCGGTGCCGAACTTCTCGGAGGGGCGCGACGCGGCCACGATCGAGGCGATCGGCGCCGCGCTGTCGCGCGGGGTGCGATTGCTCGACGTGCACTCCGATTCCGACCACCACCGATCGGTGTTCACCGTGGTTGGCGAGGACGATCCGCTCGTCGACGCGCTCGTCGATGCCATTGCAGTTGCACGGGATCGGATCGACCTCGCCCGGCACGAGGGAGCGCACCCGAGGATCGGCGCCGCAGACGTTGTCCCGGTTGTGCCGCTGCGGCCGGCAGACATGGAGCGGGCCAAGGCGGCGGCTCTTCGACTGGCCGAGCGAGCAGGCGAGCTCGGTCTGCCGGTCTTCCTCTACGCCGAGCTGGCGCCTGGCCGGGGGCCCTCGTTCTTCCGGCGCGGTGGAACCGAGGAGCTCGGGGCCCGGCTCGCAGAGGGGCTCCGTCCTGACTTCGGACCACCTGCGCTCCATCCGACCGCGGGCGGCGTCATCGTCGGCGCGCGCCGGCCGCTGATCGCGTTCAACGTCGACCTTCGAGGCGCGGCGCTCGCCGACGCGCGCGCGATCGCGTCTGCGATCCGGGAGCGCGACGGCGGCTTCCCGGGTGTGCGGGCGCTCGGCCTCGAGCTTCCCGGCTCCGGCCGCGTGCAGGTGAGCATGAACGTCGAGGACTGGGAGGCCTCGGCGCTGCACGAGATCGTCGCCCGGATCGAGTCAGAGGCGGCCAGTCTTGGAGTCGGCGCCGGGGGTGCGGAGCTGGTGGGACTGATGCCGGCGGGCGCTGCGGCTGCGGCGGCCGGTGCTGCTCTCCGGATCGACGGCTTCGACGGCTCGAGGCTGATCGAGACCCGTCTCCTCGAGGACTAGAGTCTCCCCGTGGTCGAGACCCAGGTCCTGACCGGCGCTGATCTCGAGGTCGACCATGTCTGGGCCGTCGCGGTCGAGGGCGCGCCGGCCGAGCTCTCGGAGTCGGCGCGCGACCGGATGCGTGCCGCGCGCGAGGTCGTGGAGCGCGCCGCCGCCTCCCCCGAACGCACCTACGGCGTCAACACAGGCTTCGGTCGCCTGGTCACGAAGACGATTCCGGCCGAGCTGGTCGACGAGCTCCAGATTCGGCTTCTGCGCAGTCATGCCTGCGGCGTGGGCGACCCCTATCCCGACGAGATCGTCCGGGCCGCGCTGTTGCTGCGGGCGAACGGCCTGGCGGCCGGTGTGTCGGGGACTCGCGTGGAGGTCGCGGAGCTCCTCCTCGAGTGCTTGCGGCGAGGCGTTCTGCCGAGGGTCCCGAGCCGAGGCTCGGTCGGAGCCAGCGGCGACCTGGCGCCACTCGCTCATCTCGCGCTGCCGCTGATCGGGGAGGGGGAGGCGTGGTTCGACGGCGAGCTCCTGCCGGGGGTCGAGGCACTTGCGCGTGCGGGGGTCGAGCCGCTGCGGCTGCGGGCCAAGGAGGGGCTATCGCTCATCAACGGGACGCAGTTCATGGCGGCCTTCGGGGCGCTCGGAGTCGTTCGAGCCCGGCGCCTCGCGGTCGCCGCCGACATCGCTTGCGCGCTTTCGGTCGAGGCGCTGCAGGGGTCTCGAAAGGCGTTCTCTCCCGGCGTCCATGCGGTCCGGCCCTTGCGAGGTCAAGCCACAGCAGCCGAAAACGTCCTCCAGCTCCTCGACCGCTCGGCGATCATGGAATCCCACCGGTGGTGCGACCGTGTCCAGGACGCCTACTCGCTTCGCTGCGCGCCGCAGGTGCACGGCGCCAGCCGCGACCTCCTTCGCTACGTCGAGGAGACGGTGTCGGTGGAGCTCAACGCCGGCACCGACAACCCGCTCGTCCTCGTGAACGAGGGCGAGATCGTCTCGGCCGGGAACTTCCATGGCCAACCGGTCGCGTTCGCCCTCGACGCGATGGCGATGGCGGTCTCCGAGCTGGCGAGCATCTCGGAGCGCAGGACCGAGCGGCTGGTCAATCCCAGCCTCTCCGACGGGCTTCCGGCCTTTCTCGCGGCAGACGGCGGCCTCAACTCGGGGTTCATGATTCCGCAGTACGTGGCCGCGTCACTCGTGAGCGAGAACAAGTCCCTCGCGCATCCCGCGAGCGTCGATTCGATCCCCACGAGCGCCGGTCAGGAGGATCACGTCTCGATGGGGAACGCCTCCGGCCTGAAGGCGTGGCAGGTGCTGGGGAACGCCGAGCGGACGGTGGCGATCGAGCTGCTCGCCGGCGCGCAGGCGGTCGAGTTCCTCGCGCCGTTGTCCGCTGGACGAGGGAGCGAGGCGGCCCGCCGGTTCGTCCGGTCATTGTCGGCGCGCGTCGTCGAGGATCGGCCGCTGAGCGCGGACATCGAGGCCGTGGCCGCGGCGATTCGGGAGGGATCCCTGGAGGCCGCGGTCGAGGCCGAGGTCGGAGCGCTCAGGTGACTGAGGGTCAGAACGGGCGGCCCGCGAAGCCGAAGGGAACGGAACGGCCGTTTCGCGCCGCCCTGCTGTTCTACGGCGGTCTCGCCGTGGTCGGGTTCGGGTTCCTCCTGCTGACCGGACAGGATGCGGGCCGAGCGGCGATCGGCGCGGCCGCAGCGTTCGTGCTCGCCACCGGCTGGACGTGGTGGCGGATGTACAAGGATCAGAAGCGAGAGGCGCGCCGCGAGCGCGCGAAGCAATGACGACGGTCGATTCGGTCGAGTCGAGGGTTGAGTCGCTCGTCGGCGAGCCGGGTCGGATCCGCGCGCCTCGCGGCTCGAACCTGAACGCGCGGTCGTGGTCGACCGAGGCGCCGCTCCGGATGTTGCTGAACAACCTCGATCCCGAGGTCGCGGAGCGCCCGGAGGAGCTCGTGGTCTACGGCGGCTCCGGGAAGGCGGCGCGCAACCCGGACGCGCTGCGGGCTCTTGTGCGCTGCCTGCTGCGCTTGGGGGAGGACGAGACGTTGCTGGTTCAAAGCGGCAAGCCTGTCGGCGTGTTCCGAACGCATGCGGCTGCCCCTCGCGTCTTGATCGCGAACTCGCTGCTCGTGCCGCGGTGGGCCACCTGGGACGAGTTCCGCCGCCTCGAGGCGCTCGGCCTGACGATGTTCGGCCAGATGACCGCCGGGAGCTGGATCTACATCGGCACCCAGGGAATCCTCCAGGGCACCTACCAGACCTTCGCCGCGGCCGGCGAGACGCACTTCGGGTCGCCGGATCTCTCGGGGCGCACGATTCTGACGGCGGGCCTCGGGGGCATGGGCGGCGCGCAGCCGCTCGCCGGGACGATGGCGGGAGCTGCGGTGCTCTGCATCGAGGTCGACCCGGACCGCATTCAGCGTCGCCTGGACACGCGGTACCTCGATGAGGCGGTGGAGTCGGTCGACGAGGCGCTCGCGCGGGTTCGCGCTGCAGCGCGGGAGGGGCGGGCGTTGTCTGTGGGTCTGCTGGGGAACGCCGCGGACGTCGTCCCCGAGCTTGCTCGCCGCGGTGAGCCCTTCGACCTGGTGACCGATCAGACGGCTGCTCACGATCCGCTGACCGGGTACGTCCCGCTCGGGCTGGACGTCGCAGGGGCGGCTGAGCTTCGCGCAGCCGATCCTGAGACATATCTGCGCCGAGCCCGTGACTCCATTGCGACACATGTGCGCGGGCTCCTGGAGTACGTCCGCGCCGGCAGCTACGTTTTCGATTATGGCAACAATCTCAGAGGTGAGGCCCTTGAGGCAGGCGTAGAGGATGCGTTCACATATCCGGGCTTCGTCCCGGCGTATATCCGGCCGCTGTTCTCACGTGGCATCGGTCCGTTTCGGTGGGCCGCGCTCTCGGGCGAGCCCCGCGACATCGAGGTGATCGACGCGGCGCTGCGCGAGCTGTTTCCCGACGACGTGCTCCTGCAGCGCTGGCTGGAGCTGGCTCCCGAGCGGGTGGCATTCCAGGGCCTGCCTGCGCGGATCTGCTGGCTCGGGCTCGGCGACCGAGCGAAGGCGGGCCTCGCGATCAACGACCTGATCAGGCGGGGCAGCGTTTCGGCCCCCGTCGCGATTGGACGGGACCACCTCGACTCGGGCTCGGTTGCATCGCCCTATCGCGAGACGGAGGCGATGCGGGACGGCTCGGACGCGATCGCCGATTGGCCGATCCTCAATGCGCTACTGAACACGGCGGCGGGCGCGACGTGGGTCAGCGTGCACCATGGCGGTGGTGTCGGCATCGGCAACTCGATCCACGCCGGCATGGTGGTGGTCGCCGACGGCACCGACTTCGCGGCGGAACGGCTCGAGCGGGTGCTGACCACCGATCCCGGCACCGGTGTCCTCCGGCACGCGGATGCGGGCTACCCAGAAGCGCTCGAAGCCGCCGAGCACCACGGCCTCGACCTGCCGATCCCGCCGCGCGCGGAGTGACGGAGGCAGCCGCCGGCCACGGCCGGCTCCTGGTCCGCGATCTTCGGCAGCTCGCGACCCCCGGCGGCTCGGCCTCACCGCTCCGCGGAGGCGCGCTTGGTGAGGTCGAGGTGCTCGAGGACGCGTTCGTCCTGTGCGCCGGCGGCCGCATCGAGGAAGTCGGGCGCATGCGTGACCTCGGGCGAATCGACGGCGAGATCGAGGAGCTCGACGGTCGCGGCATGGCTGCGATCCCCGGGCTTGTCGACTGCCACACGCATGCCTGCTTCGCGGGAGATCGGGTCGAGGAGTTCTCACTTCGCGCCGGCGGTGCCGGCTACGAGGAGCTGCACGCGGCAGGCGGCGGAATCCTCTCTACGGTTCGCGCGACGCGGGCGGCCGGCGAGCAGGAGCTCCGTGAAGCGGTCCGGAGGCACCGAAGCTGGATGCTGCGGTGGGGAACGACCACGTTCGAGGCCAAGTCGGGCTACGGGCTCGACCGGGACACCGAGCTCGCCTCCCTGAGGGCGATCGCCGCTGAAGGCGGAATCCCGACATACCTCGGCCTCCACGCGGTCCCGCCCGAGTTCGACGACGCGGACGGTTACGTGGACTTCGTGAGCGCGGAAGTCCTTCCGGAGGCGGCGAGGGTCGCCGAGGCAGCAGACGTCTTCCTCGAGCGGGGTGCGTTCGACTCTGCGCAGTCGCGCCGGTACCTCGAGGCGGCGAGAGATCTCGGGCTCGCGCTACGCCTCCATGCGGACCAGTTCACGGAGGCGGGTGGGGTGGAGCTCGCAATCCAGCTCGATGCTCGCTCGGTGGATCACCTGGAAGCCACGGGTGAACAGGGCATCGCTGCGCTCGCGCAGAGTCGCGTTACCGCCGTCCTCCTGCCGGCGAGCGCGCTCTTCCTCGGCAGGCCGATGCCGCCCGGCCGCGCGCTGGTCGAGGCCGGCGCTGCGGTCGCGCTCGCAACTGACTTCAACCCCGGAAGTGCCTTCTGCGAGAGCCTCCCGATCGTGTGCTCGCTCGCCTCGACGCAGCTCGGCTTGTCGCCGGCAGAGGCGCTGTCGGCCGTGACGGTCAACGCCGCCCACGTCCTCCGGCGCGCGAACCGGAAGGGGCGCCTGGCGCCGGGATTCGACGCCGATCTCGTCCTGCTCGACGCCCCCGACTGGCGCTACCTCGCCTACCACCTCGGAGGCGATGCGATCGCGGCCGTGATCGAAGGCGGCCGCGTGGCCTGGCGGCGCTACGCTAGTCCCGATGCCCAGTAGGAAGCAGCGGAAGCGGCGCGCGAAGGACCGTCGGCACGAGTGGGAGTACGTCTACGTCGACGACACCGGCGAGGAGGTCGAGGCCCCCGAGGACGAGCCGATCTCGCGCAACGGGAAGCGTACGCCACAGCGCGCGAAGGCCCAGGCTTCCGGAGGGCGCGAACCTCAGCCGCCGTCGTGGCGCCGGGTCGGAAAACGCGGGCTGCTCTTCGCGCCGCTGATGTTCCTGACGGTCACGTTCCTCAGCGGCGATCTCACCATGACGCAGCGCATCGTCAACACGGCGTTCCTCCTCGCGTTCTTCCTGCCGTTCAGCTACGCCATGGACGCGCTGATGTACCGGCTGCACAAGAAGCGCGCCGGCGCCGGCTAGAGATCGCTGCCGCGGTAGTGCCCCGGCCCGGGCCACGGGGCGAGTAGCAGCAGGATCCTGGCGCCGTCGCGGCTCTTCACCCGATGCCGCTCGTGGGCCTCGAACCGAAACAGCGCCCCAACGCCGGCCTCGATGCTCTCTTCTCCTGAACCGATCTCGACCCGGCCCTCGAGGACGACGAGCCAGGCGTTCTCGTGCACCTGGTGGTCGCCTAGCGCCTGGCCGGGGTTCAGCCCGATGAGCACGGCTCTCGCGTCGTCGTTCGAGTTCAGGACGATGGGGCTCCGGCTCCCCTCGGGCATCTCGAGCTCCAGGAGGTTCCAGCTCTGCACCGCGGCGATCCTACCCGCCTCCGAGCCGCGAAAGACCCGTCGTTACACTCGCCCGATGGCTACGTCGGTCGACACATACGCGCTCGGACCCACCCAGACGAACTGCTACGTGGTTCGCGCCGATCCTGAAGCGGCAGAGGCGGTCGTGATCGACCCCGGCTATGAGGTCGCCAAGCCCGAGCTCCAGGTAGCGGCCATCCTCGTCACCCATTGCCACTGGGATCACCTCGGCGGGATCGCGCCGCTAGCCCGGGCCACCGGCGCCCCGGTCTACATGGCGGAGCGCGAGGCGGCCGTCCTCGAGGATCCGGCCGCCTTCTATCCCGACCAGCAGATCCCACCGTACCGGGCCGACGTCCGGCTCGAAGGTGGCGATACGGTCGAGGTCGCCGGCCTCACGTTCGACGTCGTCGAGGCGCCGGGCCACTCGCCCGGGCACATCGCCTTCGCCACTGACGGGATGCTCTTTTCCGGTGACGTCCTGTTTGCCGGGAGCGTCGGCCGGACCGACCTCCCCTTCGCCGACTGGGACACGCTCGTCGACTCGATCCGGACGCTCTTCGACCGCTTCCCGCCCGAGACGATCGTCTACCCGGGCCACGGCCCGCCGACGACGCTGGGTGCCGAGCGTGCCCGCAACCCCTTCCTCGCGGAGCTTCGCGCCTCTTGAAGTTCGAGGCGCCGAGGGGAACTCACGACATCCTTCCCTCCGAGCAGCGGGTCTGGCAGCGGGTGCTCGGGGAGGCGGAGCGCCTCTGTGCGCTCTACGGCTACCGAAGGATCGTGACGCCCGCGTTCGAGGACACCGAGCTGTTCGTCCGAACGTCGGGCGAGGGCTCGGACGTGGTGCAGAAGGAGATGTACACCTTCCAGGATCGGGGCGGGCGCTCGCTCACCCTCCGTCCGGAAGCCACGGCACCGATCTGCCGCGCCTACCTCGAGCACGGCATGCACCGCGAGCCGCAGCCGGTCAAGCTCTACACGCTCGGCCCGATGTGGCGCTACGACCGGCCGCAGAAGGGCCGATACCGCGAGCATTGGCAGCTCTCCGTAGAGGCGATCGGCTCGGACGACCCGGCCGTCGACGCCGAGCTGATCCAGTTCTACGACGGGCTGCTCCGCCGGCTGGGCGTCACCGAGTACATCCTCGAGCTGAACTCCATCGGCGACGGGACCTGCCGGCCCGCTTACCTCGAGAAGCTCGGAGCCTGGCTGGACGAGCACGACGCTGACCTCGACGACGACGCGCGTGCCAAGCGCCGAACCTCGCCGCTGCGCGTGTTCGACATCAAGAGCGAACGTGTGCAGGCGCTCCTCAGTGATGCGCCGAAGATCGGCGAGAACCTCTGCGACGAATGCCGCGTGCATTTCGAGCGGGTCCGCGCCTTCCTGGACGCCGTCGGAGTCCGTTACGAGCTCCAGCCCACACTCGTGCGCGGCCTCGACTACTACACGCGCACGACCTTCGAGTTCAAGGACGAGGCCATCGGCGCGCAGTCGTCCATCTGTGGCGGCGGGCGCTACGACGGACTGATCGAGGCGATCGGAGGGGCGCCGACGCCGGGGATCGGCTTCGGCGCTGGGATCGAGCGGCTGCTGCTCTCGCTCGGGGAGCCAGAGATGGAGCCCGAGGCCGTCGACGTCTTCTTCGTCGCGGGCGAGGGCGCAGACCGCACCGCGATCGCGAAGGCACTCGCCGAGCTGCGCCGCCGAGGTCTCACCGCCGACATGGACTACGCGGGCCGTTCGGTGAGGGGCCAGCGCACGCAGGCGAGCCGGCTCAACGCGCGGCAGGTGATCGTCGTCGAGCCGGGACAGCCCCTGGATGTCGAGGCGATCCTCGCGGAGCTCGACCGATGAGCTGGCGCGACCTCGGGGCGGGGGAGCTCCGCAAGGACGACGTCGGCAGGACCGTCACGGTTGCCGGCTGGGCCGCGCGCCGCCGCGACCACGGCGGGCTGATCTTCGTCGATCTCCGCGACCAGACCGGCATCGGGCAGCTCGTGATCAATCCCGAGCGCAGCCCCGACGCGGCCAAGCGAGCGCACGAGATCCGCAACGAGTTCGTCCTGCGCGCGACAGGTGAGGTGGTGGCGAGAGCGCCCGAGGCGGTGAACCCGAACCTTCCGACAGGCGAGGTCGAGATCCAAGTGGATGAGCTCGAGCTCGTCTCGCGTTCGACTCCGCTGCCGTTCCAGCTCGACGAGGAGAACGTCGACGAGACACTTCGCTACAGCTACCGGTGGCTCGACCTGCGGCGGGATCGCCTCCAGCGGAACATCCGCATACGGGCCCAGCTCGTCTCGATCATCCGACAGGAAATGGAGCGGGACGGGTTCATCGACATCGAGACGCCGATCATGGCCAAGCCGACGCCCGAGGGAGCAAGAGACTTCCTCGTGCCGACAAGGCTCCAGCGGGGGAAGTTCTTCGCACTTCCCCAGTCGCCGCAGATCTACAAGCAGTTGCTCGTGATCTCCGGGTTCGAGCGCTATTACCAGATCGCGCGCTGCTTCCGGGACGAGGATCTTCGCGCCGACCGCCTTCAGGAGCTCACGCAGCTCGACGTCGAGATGGCCTTTCCGGACCAGGAATACATCTTCGAGCTCATGGAGAGGATCGTCCCGCGGATCTGGCGGGAGACGATCGGCATCGAGCTCGAGACGCCCTTCCAACGCATGTCGTGGCAGGAGGCAGAGCTGCGCTACGGCTCGGACAAGCCGGACCTCCGCTTCGGCCTCGAGATCCAGGAGGCCACGGAGATCACGCGTGGCTCGGAGTTCGGCGTCTTCGCGAACGCCGAGGCGGTGCGTTACCTGAGCGTGCCCCGGGAGCTTTCCCGCGCGGAGGTGCAGAAGCTGGAGGACATGGCCAAGCCGTGGGGGGCGAAGGGCCTCGCCTACATCGTCTTCCGCGAGGACGGCGAGGTCGCATCACCGATCGCGAAGTTCCTCTCGGAGCCGGAGCTGGAGGCATTCCGCGAGCCGGGGACGACGGCGCTGTTCGTCGCCGACACCCCCAAGCTGGCGAGCAAGGTGCTCGGTCTGCTGCGTCTGCACCTCGGCCGCGAGCTCGACCTGATCGACCGCAACGCGTGGGAGTTCCTCTGGATCACGCCGATGCCCCTGCTCGAGTGGAACGAGGACGAGGAACGCTGGAATGCGCAACACCACCCGTTCACGCGGCCGACCGATGACAGCCTGCCGCTGCTCGAGGACGATCCCGGAGCCGCCAGCGCCGTTGCCTACGACCTCGTCGGCAACGGGATCGAGCTCGCCGGAGGCTCGATCCGGATCCACGAGCCGCAGCTCCAGGCGCGAATGTTCGACTTCCTCGGGATCTCCGCGGAGGAGCAGCGCGCGAAGTTTGGGTTCCTACTCGATGCGCTCGCGATGGGTGCACCGCCCCACGGTGGCATCGCCTCCGGGATCGACCGGCTTACGATGGCGCTGCTCGACGAGCCCGTAATCCGGGACACCGTCGCCTTCCCGAAGAACCAGGCAGGCATGGATCCGATGAGCGGCGCTCCGGCCGAAGTTGCGAACGATCAGCTCCAAGAGCTCGGCCTCACCGTTGTCGAGGAACAAGACCGCTAAGGGCGAAGTCGAAATCCGCCGAACCTGTCGGCATACTTTCGGCAACCCGCCGGAAGCCCACGAAAGGACCTGATGGCCGAAGAAGAGCGCGCCCAGCCCGCGATCGCCGCGCTTCCGCGCGTCGAAGACCTGCCCGTCGCCGAGCAGGGGTACGACGCCGATCGCGTCCGTGACGCGTTCGACGCCTTCCGGCGCCACGTCGTCCAGCTCCAGTCGCAGCTGCGCGTGCTTCAGGCAGCGGGCCAGACGGCCAACGTCGAGCCGACGGGACACGCCGTCCGGATGGACGCGCTGCACCTGATCCGCGAAGCGGCCATGTTCGCCGACGTCCTCGAGAACGACGCCCAGCGTGCGTCCGCAGCACAACTCGGCAAGACCGAGCAGGAGGTTCGGCGCCGGCAGTCCGAGCTCGGCCGTCGCGAGACGGAGATCGAGCGCTACCGGCAGGAGAGCGAGCGCCAGCGCGCCGAGATCGTGAACGCCGCGCGCAACGAGGCCCGCCAGCTCCTCGCCGACACCAACCGGCAGGCGACCCAGGAGCTCCGCGAAGCCGAGGCCCGCGGCGCGAAGCTGCTCGAACAGTCGCGCCACCAGGCGACCGAGCTCACGAACTCGGCCCGCGCCGAGGTCGAGCAGACGCTCGAGTGGGCCCGCGCGCAGGCGAACTCGATCATGGCCCGTGCGCAGCAGGGCGCCGAGCAGCTGCTCTCGGCGGCAGGGCTCGGCGACGATGCGATTTCGGGCGTGTCGGACGCGATCCTCCGCGCGGCGCAGGTCGAGGGCGAGACGACTGCTCCTGCGGAGCTTCCCGAGCGTCCTACGCCGGTCGCGGCGGCCCCCGAGCCCGAGACGCCCCCCGAGCCCGCTGCGCAGGACGAGGACGAAGACAGCCCCAAGCCGCAGTAGCCTGTCCCGACAGTGCAGGGAGGATTTGGGCCGCGGTTCGCGCTCGAAGCCGGCTTCCTGATCGCGGTTGCGATCGCAGCCGGGTTCGCCGAGCTCAGCGCAACGGCGATCGTCGTCGTCATGGCGGCCGCATGGCTGCTCGTCTGCCTGTTCGAGCTCGCAGTCTGGGCCGAGGGCCCGCGCTTCCCCGGCTTCGTCCGGGAGCGGACGGTCGTGGAGGAAACGGCCGGCGAGCCGGACGAGCTGACGGACCCCGAGCCGGTCGCGGCCTCGATCGAGCCCCGGCGGGAAGCGGAAGGGGGCTAGGGCGCTGAGCGGGATGCCCTCGGCCGCCGTCCGCTTCGCGATCGAAGCGGCGTTCCTCATCCTCGTGGCGCTCGGGGCGGGACTTGCCCAGCTGGAGCCGCTCGTGATCGTGGCGTTGATGGCAGTCGCCTGGGTGCTCGTGGCGCTCGTCGAGCGTGCATACGCGCGGGAGGCCGCCCGCGCTCACGAGGGCGCGGCGGCCGAGGCGCCGTCCGATGAGCCTGCCGCGCCGAAGCACGTCGAGGTCGTGGACGCCGAGGCGGAGCCTCCAAAGGAGCCCGAGCTGGCGGTCAGCGAGCGCAGCGCGCGGGCGATCCTCGCGAGCGGGCCGCCGCCGGTCCCGGAACGGCCGTCGCGCGAGCCCGAACCCGAACTCGAGCCGGAGCCAACAGAGTCTGAGCCGGAACCCGAGCCGGAACCGCAACCCGAGCCGGAGCCGGAACCGGAACCCGAGCCTGAGCCGGAACCAGAGCCTGAGCCGGAACCAGAGCCGGAACCAGAGGCAGAGCCGGAGCCGGAGCCCGTCCACAGCGGCCCGCCGCGAGAGTGGAACGTCTGGGAGCTCCAGCGCCTCGTCCGCGAGCGGCCCGACGACGACCGTCAGGAAGAGTGGACGGCCATGATCCTCTCGCTCCGCGACTTCGCGCGGGCCGACGGCACGCTTCCGCTCGAGTTCGACGAGCTCGTGCGCGACTCGTTCGGCGCACTGCTCGCGGCGGAGGGCGCCCGCACGGAGGCTGCGACCGCGCTGTGAGCCCCGCGCTTGCCCAGCGGGCCGTGCTCCTGGCGGCCGTGACACTGCTCGGCGGTGTGATCGCGCTCAGCCTGGCCGACCGGTTCGGCGACTCGGGCCGAGCCGAGGATCTCCCGGAGGCCGTCGCACCGCCAGGCGGCGGCTGGTACGAGGCGGCCGCGGGACGGGAGCGCGCACGCTTCTACGGTCGACCGACGTCGTGCGGGCACATCGTCGAGCGCTCCACGATGGGGTTTGCGCACCCGGTGCTGCCTTGCGGCGCCAAGATCTACCTCGGGCACGGCGGCAAGGAGGTTCTCACCCAGGTCGTGGCACGGGGCGCGACGCCGGGAGGCGTCCAGTTCGGGTTGACAGAAGCACTCGCGGAGGAGCTCGGCGTCGGCGCGAGGGCCACGATCCGCTGGAGGTGGGCGCGCCGCACCTGAGCCGGCGCCCGGTGCTCTACAGTGAGGTCTGCTCGACCCTGTACGTGGTCTCGCGTACAAACGTGAACCAACAGACACGTGAAGGGAGCTCGGGTCCGCGCCGGCCCTCAGAAGCCGGTTCGGCTCGGCACCCACCTGGCTAGTCCAGGTTCGCACTGCGCGAGGCATCACCGGCAGGGTGGGGCACTTTTCTGGGATGGGCCCGCGGAAGCGGGCTCATCTTGTTTCTCGGCTACGGTGGCTCGGTGATCGAGGTTGTCGGAGATTCGTCGAGAGACGGTGAGTGGCGGCTCGTCCGGCTGTCAGTCGAACGCGACCGAATCGTCTCTTCCGAGGCTGAGGGCCTCGACCGGCCGCTCGAGGGCCTGACGCTGCTCGAGGCGGCCGCCGTCGGCGGCGACGAGCTCACCGTCGACGCGCTTGCCTCCGCGATCGGGCCGATCTTCAAGGCCCGACGCGACCCGGACCGCGTCGCGGTTGCAATGAGCGGTGGCGTCGACAGCGCCGTGGCGCTGTTGCGCGCGGGCCCGAACGCAGTCGGAGTGACTTTGCGACTCTGGATCGACCCGGAGGGGAGCGACGTCGAGCGCGCTTGCTGCTCGCCCGAGGCCGTGATCGCCGCGCGCTCGACCTGCCACCGGCTCGGAATCCCGCACGTCACGATCGACGCGCGAAAGGAGTTCCTGCGCGCGATCGTCGAGCCGTTCGTTCGCGGCTACCGGGGTGGCGAGACCCCGAATCCCTGCATCCGCTGCAACGGCTTCTTCCGGTTCGGGCGGCTCCTGCAGTTCGCGCGCAGCGCAGGGGCCGCGCGCCTCGCGACCGGCCACTACGCGCGCATCGTCGAGCACGAGGGCCGGCTGCTCCTCGCCCGTGGGGTGGACGCCCACAAGGATCAGTCGTACATGCTTGCGAGGCTCGATCCTCGCGTCCTCGACCGAATCTCGTTCCCGCTCGGCGAGCAGTCGAAGGAGGAGACGAGGGCGGAGGCGGAGCGAGCCGGCCTGGCGGCCGCCCGCCGGCCGGAGAGCCAGGAGGCGTGCTTCCTCGGCGGCGACGACTATCGCTCCTTTCTCGAGCGCTATGGCCTCCAGGCGGAGGACGGCGTCGTGGAGGACGAGAACGGGCAGGTCCTCGGCAGCCACGCCGGGTTCTGGCGCTTCACGCCGGGACAGCGGAAGGGTCTCGGCGTCGCGGCCGGGTCGCCGGTCTACGCCCTCCGTACCGTTCCAGGCCGGAACGCCGTCGTCGTCGGGCCGCGCGAGTCGCTGGCCAGGACACGAGTTCGAGCGGACGGTCGCCTCTTCGCCGATGCGGACCGCGTCGGCGTCAAGCTCCGCTACGGCTCGCCGGCGGTCCCGGGTCGCGTCCAGGCAAGGGCACGCGGCTTCGACGCGGTGCTCGACGAGCCCGCGTACGGCGTCGCAGCCGGCCAGGCGGCCGTGCTCTACGACGGAGATGTCGTCGTCGGCGCCGGCCGGGTCGTGTCGTCCGGCACATGAGGAGCGTGACGGCTAACGTGCCGCGTGCGTTGCTCGGAGGAGGGGTTCCGCACAACCTATGAGCACGGACGAAATCAGGCTCACGATGCCGCGGAAGCGGCCCTACTACGGCGTGGCCCACCTGGTTCTGGGCGGCGTTGCCGCGCGGCTCGACATCACCGTCGAGCATCTCGAGGATTTGGAGCTCGCGCTCGACGGCCTGCTCGACCGGCGGGACGGCGCGGAGGAGGTCACGCTCACGCTTCGCGTCCTGGATGGAAGCCTCGCGGCCGAGCTCGGGCCCTTCGGCGACCAGCTCCGCGCAGACTTCGCCAACGAGCCCGACGAGGGTCTCTCCATCCGGCGGCTCCTCGATGCGGTCGTCGACAGCTGGACGCTCGAGGAGCGCGACGGCGGCACCTGGATCGAGCTCCAGAAGCAGACCAGGACCAACGGGTCCGGCTAGCCGGTGGGCGCCGACGACAAGATTCTGCTGCGCCGGTATCACGAGGACGGCGACCTTGCCGCTCGCGAGGAGCTGATCGAGCGCTACCTGTCGCTCGTCCGCTCGCTGGCACGGCGCTACGCGTACCGCGGCGAGCAGCTCGACGACCTCGTCCAGATCGGGGCGATCGGGCTGATCAAGGCAATTGACCGGTTCGACCTCGAGCGCGGCGTCGAGCTGACGACGTACGCGACGCCGAACATCATCGGGGAGATCAAGCGCCACTTCCGCGACAAGGGCTGGTCGGTGCGGGTGCCGCGCGGGCTCCAGGAGCTGAACGTCAAGGTCTCGAAGCTGATCGAGCAGCAGACCGTCCAGCTCGGTCGCTCGCCCACGATTCCGGAGCTCGCGAAAGCCGCCGGCGTCGAGGAGGAGCAGGTGCTGGAGGCGCTCGAAAGCGGCCGTGCATACAGCTCGGTGTCCCTTTCGACCGGCGGCGGGTCCGACGACGACGGCGAGCTCGACCCCCTCGAGTCGCTCGGGACGATCGAGCACGAGTACGAGGTCGCTGAGGATCGCGCCGTGCTCGCGCCCGGCTTCCAGGTGCTCGACGAGCGCGAGCGGAAGATCCTCCACCTGCGCTTCTTCAGCGGCCTCACGCAGTCGCAGATCGCTGCCGAGATCGGGATCTCGCAAATGCACGTCTCCCGGCTGATCAGGCGATCGCTGGAAAAGATCCGCGAAGAGATCGCCGAAGAGTCCGAAGTCGCGTAGGGACCATGCACGTTCGGGAGTGGGGCTCGGGCCTCGCTGACCGCCCCTGGGGCCTCCAACCTCCTCCCCGATTCGATCGTATCGAGCCTTGACGCGCGTGTCTGTGCCGGAAGTGCGCCGAGAGCGCGGAGGGGCGAGGCGACCCGCACCTAGAATCGAGCCCATGCGGACGACTGCCGATATCCGCGAGGGGTTCCTGCGGTTCTTCGAGGAGAAGGGCCACACTCGGCTGCCGTCGGCGCCGGTGATCCCCCCTCCGGAGGACACCTCGACGCTGCTCATCAGCGCCGGGATGCAGCCGCTGAAGCCGTACTTTCTCGGTCAGAAGGAACCGCCCGCGACGCTGCTGACGACCTACCAGAAGGTGTTCCGCACGACCGACATCGACGAGGTCGGACTCGACGGCTACCACCTCTCCTTCTTCGAGATGATGGGCAACTTCTCGATCGGCGAGTACTTCAAGGAGGGCGCCG
>DASZEE010000134.1:0-7781 GCA_035941215.1 Gaiellaceae bacterium | reverse complement strand
CGCTGGGACGGCGACACGCAGGGCGCGGCGAAGCGGGTGGGCGAGGACGGCGTCCTCGTCCGCGACCTTCCCGGGACGGGGCTGCTGCGCGCGTCGTGCGGCTTCTGGACGAGCGAGGACGACCTCACTCGTCTGGTAGCGGCACTGGAGCGCTCCGCCAGATGACCTCGCCGTTCTCGTCGAGCGCGACGATTGCCTTGATGCGATCCGCCGGCGCCTCGCCGTAGAACGCGTTGCCCCGCACGGTCGCCATCGGCACGAGCCGCTCCTGGCCGTCGACGACGCCGACCCGCGCGACCCCGTCCGCAGCGAGCCCGTGGAACGACTCGTACGTGCGGAACTGCGTGCCGGGGATGAACCCGCCTCGGCTGAGCACGAGCACCGGCCCGGTCGGGTCGGGAAAGCGGTTGAACTGCGTCTCGCAGACGAAGTTGGTCAGCTGCCACTCGCCCGACCGTCTTTCGGACGTTCCCCAGCACGAAGAGCCGTCCTCCCGCGGCAGGCGCACGAGCCGGATCCCCTCCCGCTCGGCGATGAGGAACGCCTCGCCGGTGGTCTTCGGACTCCCCGGCGTGAAGAGCTGCTCCGGAACGGGCATCTCGAACGGCCGGCCCCGGGTAGACATGACGCCGAGCGAGTAATCCTCCTCGCCGCTGTCGCGCAGCAGCAGGAAGGCGGCGCCGGCCGCGATCAGGACGACGGCCGCAAAGGCGACGACGACGAGCGTCTGCCTCGACATATCGGAAACGATGCCAGAGCTAGAGGTCGGCGAAAAGGTCCACGACGTTGCCGTCGGGATCCTTGACCTCGGCGTAGCGCATGCCCCAGAAGGCGTCCCAGGGCTCCTTGTGGCTGGTCCCGCCGTGCTGGAGGAGGTTTGCGTAGGCCGCGTCGACCTCTGCGGGCGTGTCGCAGCGAAACGCCATGGAGCTCCTGTGACCTTCGGCCGGCGGTTGCCAGTCGGGATCGAACGAGCGGACCGTCTCCTCGGTATCGAGCATGACCCGGACGCCGGCGACCGACGCCTCGGCATGTCCCTCCGACTCCGACCCCTCGGGAAACTCGAGGCCGAGCTCCCGGTAGAACGCCACGGCCCGGCCCATGTCGGACACCACGGTCCCGATTGCCTCGAACCGCGGGGTCATGCGGCGTCCGCCGCGGTCCGCAGCCCGAGCTCCTTCGAGATCGGCTTCATCGCGTCCGTCACCGTCTGGATATGTTCGTCGAAATCGACGCCGAGCAGCTCCGCGCCGGCATAGACCTCGTCCCGGTGGACGCCGGCCGCGAACGACGGCTGCTTCAGCTTCTTCTTCACCGACTTCGGGGTCAGCGTATCGATCCCGTCCGGCCGGACGAGCCCGCATGCGTGGACGAACCCGGCGAGCTCATCGCACGCAAAGAGCGTCCGCTTGAGATCGGTGTCGCGCGGCATCGCGAGGTGCTCCGCGTGCGAGAGCACGGACTCGATCAGCTCCTCGGGATAGCCCTCCTCGCGCAGGATCGCGGCGCCGTCCTGCGGATGCTTGTCCAACGTGGGGTGGATCTCGTAGTCGAAGTCGTGGAGCAGCGCGGTCGCGCCCCAGAGCTCCTCGTCACCGTCCAGCTTCCGCGCATACGCACGAACCGCGGCCTCCACCGCGAGGGCGTGGCGCAGGAGCGCTTCGCTCCTCGTGTAACGAGTCAGGGTGTCCCAGGCGCGGTCGCGGGTGACCTCCATAACGGTCAGTACGATAGTCCGCCTATGTCGACCACACTCGTTCCCAGCGGGCTGATGGAGAGCTTCGTCATCGAGGGCGGGACGCCGCTCGGAGGCCGCGTCTCCGCAGCCGGGAACAAGAACGGCGCGCTTCCGATCCTCGCAGCGACGCTGCTCGCGAGCGAGCCCGTGACGTTGTCGAACGTCCCGCGGATCCGGGACGTCGACACGATGGTCGCGCTGCTCGCGGACGTCGGCGCCGAGGTCGAGTGGACCGGCCCGAACGAGATCCGGATCGATCCGAGGAACGCGGAGAAGACCGAGCTCGACGCCGACCTGTGCAGCCAGATCCGCGCCTCGTTTCTGCTCGCCGGGCCGCTGCTCGCCCGCTTCGGCCGCGCGAGCGTCCCGCCGCCGGGCGGCGACGTGATCGGACGCCGCCGGCTCGACCCGCACGTCCATGCTCTCGCCGAGCTGGGCGTCGAGGTCGACATCAACGGCCGCTTCGACATGAGCACCTCGGGGCTCCAGGGGCGCCGGATCTTCCTCGACGAAGCGAGCGTGATGGCGACGGAGAACGCGGTCATGGCGGCGACGCTCGCCACCGGCGAGACGGTGATCGGGAACGCCGCTTGCGAGCCGCACGTGCAGGATCTCTGCCGGTTCCTCGGCTCGCTCGGAGCGAGGATCGAGGGGATCGGCTCCAACGTCCTCCGCGTCCGCGGCGTCCAGCAGCTCGGCGGCGGCGAGTGGCGGATCGCGCCGGAGCACATCGAGGTCGCGAGCTTCATCGGCCTCGCTGCGGTCACCGGCGGCGACGTCACGATCGAAGCAGTCGATGTCGAGGATCTCGCGCCGATCCTGCCGGTGTTCCGGCGTCTCGGCGTCGAGGTGGAGCTGCATGACTCGAAGGTCCGCGTCCCACCGGGGCAGGAGCTCGTGATCGAGGACGACCTCGGCGATCAGATCCCGAAGATCGAGGACGGGCCCTGGCCGGCCTTCCCCGCGGACCTCACGTCGATCGCGCTCGCGGTCGCCACCCAGGCGCGGGGCACGGTGCTGATCTTCGAGAAGATGTTCGAGAACCGGCTGTTCTTCGTGGACAAGCTGGTGAGCATGGGCGCGCGAATCATCCTCTGCGACCCGCACCGGGCGGTCGTCACCGGCCCGGCCAAGCTCTACGGGCAGCGGATGGCGAGCCCGGACATCCGCGCCGGCATGGCGATGCTGATCGCGGGCCTCTGCGCCGAGGGGGTCTCCACGATCGGAAACGTTGGCGAGATCGACCGTGGCTACGAGCGCATCGACGAGCGCCTGCGCGCGCTCGGTGCGAAGATCGACCGGACCGAGAGCTAGCGCTTGACGCGCAGCACGAGCCGGCCGGAGGCGGCGGCCGTCAGCTCGGGCGCGCCCGCGTACTTGACGCGGAGCACGTAACGGCCGGGGCGCAGACGCGTCTTCAGGACGACCCGCCCACCCGCCTTCGTGTAGGCCCGAGCGATGCCGTGCCAGCCGCCGTTTCGCCGAACCTGGAGGGAGACACGGCGACCGGCCGGTGAGATCGCGGCCAGGCGCGAGTTCAGTTTGGCGCGGACACGGAGCCGCGACTCCCGAACCTGCCTGCGAACCACCCGCAGCGAAGCGGAGGCACGTGCCGGCGCAACGATCTCGCCGCCGTTCTGCGCCGTCGCGACCGCGCGGCCGACATCGAGCACCCCGTAACCGAGACCCTTCGTCCAGAGCCCGTCACCGGACGCAGTGCGCTTGAGGATCCACGCGACCTGGTCGCGGTTCAGGGACGGGTTCGCGGCCCACACGAGCGCCGCGGCCCCGGCGACCTGGGGCGCGGAGAACGAGGTGCCGCTCGAGAAGCCGTAGATGCCCTGGCTTGAGCCGGGTAGCGGATACCGAGGCCAGTCGCGCGAACTCGACTGCGAGGACAGCGCGCCGAGGACGTTCTCGCCGGGTGCCGCGAGCGAGATCCACGAGCCGGTGTTGGAAAACGAGGCGCGGCTGCCGTTCTTCGTCGTGGCGCCGACGGAGAGCCCGATGCCCCCACGGCCATGCGAGCCGACGGGCTGGAGCAGCGCCGCCGGGTACTCGACCGGGTTGCCGTCCTCGAACTCGTTGCCCGCCGCCGCCACGACGAGGACGCCGTGCTCGGCGGCGTAGTCGAGCGCCTTCTTCTCGATCACGGACGTCTGGGTCCCGCCGATCGAGAGATTGATCACCTTCGCGCCGCGGTTGACGGCGTAGACGATCGCGTCAGCCTCATCGACGTCTGTGAAGGAGCCGTCGGCGCGGCCCGATTGGATCAGGAGCAGCTGCGAGTCGCCGCCGAAGCCGGCGATCCCTTCGCCGTTCGAGACGGATCCGCCGGCGATCGAGGCGACGAACGTCCCGTGGCCGTGGAAGTCGCGGACGTCCGTGCTTCCGTTGAGGACGTTGTAGGTCTCGGGTGTCTTGGCGGCGAGATCCGGGGCGCTGACGTCCGCGCCCGTGTCGATCACGGCGATCTTCACGCCGGCGGCCGCGCGGAGCACGGTGTCAGGCACCGCGCCGGCGCGGGTCGCCGTGTACTGCCACTGGTACGGGACGCCGACGGAGTACATCGCGGTCAACCCCGGCTCCGACGCCGAGAAGCGACGCTCGGGCATCTCCACGGACGCGATCCCGGAAAGCCGCGACACGCCGGAGGCGAAGCTGTGAAGGTCGGCAGGCCGGACTTCCACGGAACGGACGTCCGGAAGACGCCGAACGATGCGCGCCGGGAAGCGGTCGAGCGCCCGGCGGAGGGCGGTGCGGTGCTCGTAGGTGACGACGGCGGTGCCGCCGGAGGGGGAGGACGAGGCGGAGACCGCCGCGGGCGCGGCGAGTGCGGCGGCCCCGAGGATCGGGAGGATCGCCGCAACGAGGCCAGGGTGTGCGCTTCGGGACATGGGGCCGCTTCGAGCCGAGGGGTGGCTCGCCCAGTCGAAATCGGCCCTCCGGGGGGCCTGCGATACCCTCGTTCGAGCGATGGAGCGGGCAACGGACTCGGAGCGGGGGACGCTCTCGGCGCGGATCGAGCTGGGCGGCAGCGGCCGGGCCAGCGTCGCGACCGGGCTTCCCGTGCTGGATCACCTGCTCGGGCTGGTCGCGAGCCACGCCGGATTCGACCTCCAGCTGGAGGTCGCGCCCGGCGGGCCCGACGCGGTCGCGAGCGCAGCGGGACGTGCGCTCGGCGAGGCGCTGAGCGACGTTCTCCGGGCAGAGGGCGCCGGCGGCTGGGGCTACGCGATGATCCCGGCCGACGAGGCGCTCGCGAACGTCGTCCTCGAGGTCTCGGACCGGCCGCTGCTCGTCTCCAACGTCGACCTCTCGACCGCCCACGTGGCAGGGCTCGACCGCGACCTCGTTTCCGGCTTCCTGCGCGAGCTCGCCGAGGAAGCGGGGCTGACGATGCACGTCCGGCTCCTACACGGCGAGGATCCGCAGCATGTGCTGCAGGCGATCTTCAAGGCTCTCGGAGGAGCGCTCGCCAGCGCGGCGGCGCCGCGAAAGGAGTAGCGATGGCAGAGAAGACGGTCGTCCGCACGGAGAGCGCTCCGGCGCCGTTCCAGGGCGCGCCGTACTCGCAGGCGATCGTCGCCAACGGGTTTGTCTTCGTCGCGGGACAGGTGGGGCTTGCGCCGGACCACGCCGAGCTGGTCAGCGACGGGATCACGGAGCAGACCGAGCAGGCGTTCGACAACCTCGCGGCGATCCTCGAGCAGGCGGGCTCCGGGCTCGACCGGATCGTGAAGACGACGGTCTTCCTCGACGATTTCGGCGACTTCGCCGCCATGAACGAGGTCTACGCACGGCGAATCGGCGACCGGCCGCCGGCGCGCTCTACGGTCGAGGTCGCGGCGCTTCCTTCGGGCGCGAAGGTCGAGATCGAGGCAATCGCGCTCCAGTAAAGGCCACAATTCCGGTGTGAAGGCGCCGGAGGTCATCGCCACCCACGCGAACACGGATTTCGACGCGTTCGCCTCGCTGCTCGCCGCCCGGCGGCTCTATCCGGACGCGGTCGTCGCGATCCAGGGCACGCTGAACCGCAACGTGCGCGAGTTCTACCGCCTGCACGCGGACGAGCTCGACGCGGTGGAGGCTTCCCGGCTCGAGGTGGAGGCGATCCGGCGGCTGATCATCGTCGAGACCACCTCGGCTTCCCGGCTCGGCGATCTCGAGGCGGTCGCGCGAGACGCCGACGTCGAGACAGTCGTGTTCGACCATCACGCGGGCGAGCTGCCGGATTGGGTGAAGCCCGAGAACGCGGTCGTGTCGCAGGACGGCGCGCTGACGACGACGCTCGTGGGCGTGCTCGCCGAGCGCGAGATCGAGGTGACGCCACTCGAGGCGACCGCCTTCGCGCTCGGTATCCACGAGGACACGGGTTCGCTGACCTACCCGACGGCGACGCAGCGGGACGCCGACGCGCTCGCCTGGTGCCTCCGGCACGGCGCGCGCCAGGACCTGCTCGCGCGGTTCCTGCACACCCCGCTTACGGACGAGGAGCGGGAGCTGCTCGGCGCGCTGATGGCCGCCGTCCGGACCGAGCGCGTAGCCGGCGTGGACGTGCTCGTCGCCGCCGTGTCCTGGCCGCGGCACGTCGACGGCGTCTCGAATCTCGCGCACAAGATCGTCGACCTGACCGACTGCCGCTCGCTCGTCCTGCTCGTCGAGATGGACGAGCGGGTGTTCGCGGTCACGCGCAGCCGGACGCCGGACATCGACGCCGCCGCGATCGCGGGGAGCCTCGGCGGCGGCGGTCACCGGGAGGCGGCCTCGGCGATCTTCCGCGGCTCGCTCGCCGAGGCGCAGGAGGCGCTTCGCGAGGGCCTGGAGGCCGCGGCCCGCGAACCGGTGCGCGCCGAGCAGGTCATGTCCAGGCCGGCCCGGTCGGTCGGCCCGGAGGAGACGGTCGCCCATGCGATGGTCGCCTGCCAGCGCCACGCGCAGAGCGGCATCCTCGTGGTCGAGGACGGTCGCCTCGTCGGCGCCGTCGGCCGTGAGGATCTGGACAAGGCGATCGCCCACGGCCTCTCTCACGCGCCCGTGAAGGGGATCATGAGCTCGCGGGTCGTGGCCGTTGCGGCCGACGCGCCTCTGGGCGAGGTCCAGGAGGCGCTTGCTGGATCGACGGACGGCCGGGTTGCGGTGCTCGAGGACGACCGGCTCGTCGGTGTGGTCACGCGCAGCGACGTCCTCAGAACGCTAGGTGAGCAGCCGGCGGCCGAGGCGGAGATCGAGGCGAGCTTGGCGGCCGAGCTTGCCGGCCTCGAGAGCCTTGAGGGCGCCTTCGAGGCGATCTCCGCGGTCAGCGAGCCGTACGACGGCGTCTATCTGGTGGGCGGGACGGTGCGGGACATCCTCCTCGGCGAGCCGAACTTCGACGTGGACGTCGCGGTCGAGGGCGACGCGATCGAGCTTGCGAGGAGCCTGGCCGACGCGCTCGACGGGCGAGTCCGGGCGCACCGGAAGTTCGGCACCGCCGTCGTCCTCTACGGCGAGGACGAACGAGTCGACGTCGTGACGGCGCGGACGGAGTTCTACGACGCGCCGGCCGCGCTTCCCAGCGTCGAGCACGCCACGATCCGCGAGGACCTCTTCCGGCGCGACTTCACGATCAACGCGATGGCCGTGTCCCTGAAGGGCGACGACTTCGGCCGGCTGGTCGACCCGTTCGGCGGCCGTCGCGACCTGGAGGCGAAGACGATCCGCATCCTCCACAACCTGTCGTTCATCGACGACCCGACTCGGATCTTCCGGGCGATCCGGTACGAGAGCCGCTACGGGTTCCGGATGGACGACCACACGCAGAGGCTCGCGCGCGGCACGATCGAGATGGGGCTCGTCGGCGATCTCTCGTCGGCCCGGCTGCGGGACGAGCTCGTCGCGCTGCTCGAGGAGGGCGACGCGGGCGCGTCGATCCTGCGACTCGCCGAGCTCGGCGCGGGCGCCGCGATCCATCCGCATCTGGCGGCGGACGACGAGGCGGTGGCGCTGCTCGGGCGGCTCCGCGCGCTCAACGAGCACTACGGCACCGCGATCCCGGCCTGGC
>DASZEE010000133.1:0-12621 GCA_035941215.1 Gaiellaceae bacterium | reverse complement strand
GAGGTCGGACTCGACGGCTACCACCTCTCCTTCTTCGAGATGATGGGCAACTTCTCGATCGGCGAGTACTTCAAGGAGGGCGCCGTCGAGCGCGCGTGGGAGTTCATGCGCGACCACCTCGAGATCGACTTCGAGAAGCTCTGGGTGAGCGTCTTCGCCGGCGACCCCGGCCTCGGGCTCGGCGAGGACGAGGTCGCGATCGACGCGTGGGTGGCGGTCGGGCAGCCGCGCGAGCGGATCGTCGGCCTGCCGCGCAGCGAGAACTTCTGGCAGGCGGGCGAGACCGGCCCCTGCGGGCCCTGCTCGGAGATGTACTACGACCGCGGAGCCGAGTTGTCGTGCGGCCGCCCGGATTGCGGGCCCGGCTGCCCCTGCGAGCGGTACCTCGAGTTCTGGAACCTCGTCTTCATGGAGTTCGACCTCGGTGCCGACGGCACCCTGACTCCGCTTCCGCGGCCCGTGATCGACACGGGTCTCGGGCTCGAGCGGACGGCCGCGATCCAGCAGGACGTGATCTCGGTCTACGAGACCGACGGCTTCCAGGCGCTGATGGACTGGATCGAGGCCGAGAGCGGCGTCGCGTGGAGAAGCTCCGAGAAGGCGACGAAGGCGCACCGGATCATGGCCGACCATGGGCGCGGGATGACCTTCCTGGTTGCGGACGGGGTGCTCCCGTCGAACGAGGGGCGCGGATACGTCCTCCGCCGGGTGATCCGCCGGGCCGTGCAGCAGGCACGCGGGATCGGCCTGACCGACTTCTGGCGCATCTCGGGCCTGGTCACCGACCAGATGTCGTACTGGTACCCCGAGCTTGAGGAGAACCGCGACCTCATCGCAGAGACGATCCGCACCGAGGAGCAGCGGTTCTCGCAGACGCTCGAGCGCGGCATGGGCCTCTTCGACGAGGTCGCCGCGGCCGGCGCGATCTCGGGCGAGGATGCGTTCCGGCTCCACGACACGTATGGCTTCCCGCTCGAGCTGACCCGGGAGCTGGCGCTGGAGCGCGGGCTGGCCGTGGACGAGGAGGAGTTCACACGCCTCATGGCCGAGCAGCGCGAGCGGTCACGCTCGGCGGCGGCGTTCGAGGGCGAGATCCGCGTGAGCGGGCCGCCGACCGAGTTCGTCGGCTTCGAGGCCACCGAGGTCCTGACCGCGATCCTGGCGCACGAGGACCTCGGCGACGGCACCTTTCAGGCGAAGCTCGAGCGCTCGCCCTTCTATCCCGAGGGCGGGGGTCAGGTCTCCGACCTCGGCTGGATCGAGAACGAGGAGACCGGTGACCGCGCCGAGCTCCTTCGTGCGACGCGGGTCGGCGACGACCAGGTCCTGACCTTCCGCGGCGAGAACTTCGCGGTCGGTGACCGGGTCAAGGCGTCCGTTCCGTGGAACGTCCGCTTCCCGACGATGGCGAACCACACCGCGACGCATCTGCTCCACAAGGCGCTCCGCGACACGCTCGGGGACCATGTCGTCCAGGCCGGGTCCGCGGTCCGGCCGGACAAGCTCCGCTTCGACTTCAGGCACGACACGGCGCTGACCGGCGAGGAGCGCGAGGAGGTCGAGCGTGCCGTCAACGAGAAGGTCTTCCAGAACCTCCCGGTGCGGACGTTCGTGACGCCGCTCGACGAGGCGCGGAACCTCGGCGCGATGATGCTCTTCGGCGAGAAGTACGGCGACGAGGTGCGCGTCGTCGAGGTCGACTGCTACTCGCGGGAGCTCTGCGGCGGCACGCACGTCCGCTCGACGGCCGAGATCGGGCCGTTCGTGATCATCTCGGAGGGCTCGGTGGGCTCCGGTGTCCGCCGGATCGAGGCGATCACCGCCGGCGAGGCCTGGGCGGCGCTCAGGGCGAGGTCAGAGGAACTCGACGAGGCACGGGCCGAGCTCGAGCGTACGCGGAAGGAGCTCGCCAAGGGCCCTAGGGACAAGGCCGAATCCGAGGTCGTCATCAAGGACGAGTCCAACGGGATCGTGGTGGCCGAGGTCGAGGCCGTGAAGGGCTCGGCGCTCAAAGACCTCTCCGACCAGCTGCGCCAGTCGAGGAAGGCCGACGCCGTCCTGCTCGGATCGGTCGACGACGGCCGCGCCTACCTCGTCGTCAACCTCGACCCGTCGCTCGTCGAGAAAGGTCTCGACGCGGTGCAGGTTGCGCGCAAGGCGGCGGAGAAGATCGGCGGCGGGGGCGGTGGCCGTCCGACCCTCGCCGAGGCCGGGGGCAAGGACCCCGAAGGGCTGGCCGAGGCATACGAGGTCGCGAGGAACGAGATCGCGGCCACTGCGTGAAGGTGCTTGCGCTCGATTACGGGTCGGCCCGCACCGGCGTCGCCGTCTCCGACCCGACCGGCACGCTCGCGCGGCCGCTCGGGACCGTGGAGCGGGCGTCGACCGAGGACGGCATGAAGCGCCTGGTCGACCTCGTCCGGGCAGAAGAGCCGGAACGCGTGGTCGTCGGGCTACCGCTGACGCTGCGCGGAGAGCGTGGAGCGCAGGCGGAGGAGACCGAGCGTTTTGTCGAATCCCTGATGCGGGAACTGGACGTACCGGTCGAGACCTTCGACGAGCGGTTCACGACGGCGCTGGCCGGGCCGGGAGGCGACGATGACGCCCGGGCGGCCGCGCACCTGCTCACGAGCTACTTGGAATGGTGGAAGAACCGACAACCGTGATTCCTCCGCCGCGCCCACCGCGGCGCCACCGGGCGAAGGCCTCGCACGGCCGGATCTTCCTGCGCCGGGTCGTGGCGCTCGCCTTCGTGTTCGGCGTCCTGGCGATCCTCGTGGGGTCGGCGTGGGCGATCCTCGGACGCGGCGGCGAGGAGGTCGCTCCGCCTCCGCAGCCGGTCGCTCCGGCGCCGAAGACGCTGCGGATCATCTTCCCGGAGGGGTTCACGCGCGAGCAGATGGCGACGCGCATCGGCGAGGTCAACAAGATCGCGCAGGACAAGCGCGACGTCGATCCGCGCCTTGACCCCGACCGGTATCGGGCGCTGACGGCGGGCGCGTCCAGGGTGCCGCCGCAGTTCCGTACGGAAGGCCGGCCGCCGCATCTCGAGGGCTTCCTCTTCCCGGCGACGTACGAGTTCACGGCGAAGACGACGACGCGGCAGCTCGTGAACAAGCAGCTGATCACCTTCCGGCGCAGCTGGGCGCGGCTTAACCTCCGCTACGCGCGCTCGAAGAAGTTGAGCCCCTACGACGTCCTGATCATTGCCTCGATGATCGAGAAGGAGGTGATCGCACCCGAGGAGCGCGCGCTGGTGGCGGCCGTGATCTACAACCGCCTGAAGGCCGGGATGACCCTCGGGATCGACGCCACGATCCGTTATGGGCTCAACGTCCCGGGAACGGAGTCGCTCCGCGAGTCGCATCTCGCGGACCCGACGCCGTACAACACGCGGATCCATATGGGGTTGCCGCCGACTCCGATCGCGAACCCCGGGCTCGCGTCGCTCCAGGCGGCGGCGCACCCCGCTCGCGTCAACTACCTGTTCTTCGTCCGCAAGCCGGACAAGGTGCATCACTTCTTCACGGCGAGCGAGCGCGAGTTCATCAACTACCTGAACGCCAACGGCTACTAGCCCGCGTCTCGTCGCGCTGCTCGGGAAGCCGGTCGCGCACTCCCTCTCGCCGCGGATGCAGAACGCTGCGTTCGAGGCGCGCGGGCTCGACTGGCATTACGTCGCGTGCAAGGTGGAGCCGGACGGGCTCGAGGCGGCGGTCCGTGGGCTCGAAGCGCTCGGGTTCGCCGGCGCGAACGTCACCGCCCCGTACAAGACGGATGTCGCCCGTCTGGTCGGGTCGAGCGAGGAGTCCGTGAATACCCTGCTTTTCGATCCGCTTCGCGCGGTCAGCACGGACGCCGCGATCCTCGATGGTCTCGAGTACGAGCGAGCGGTGATCGTCGGAGACGGTGGAGCCGCCGTCGCATTTCGTGCGGCGATACCCGAGGCGCGGGTCTTCTCCCGGCGGGGCGACTGGCCGCCCGAGACGGCCGGCGCCGATCTCTTCGTCAACGCGACCTCGGCGCGGGACGAGGTCGTCGTCCACGTCGCTCGGGGTCAGACCCTGGTCGACCTCCCGTATCCGGGCTCGGCTACGGCCGAGGCGGCCAGAGCCGGCGGCGCCCGCGTGCTGGACGGGCTCGAGGTGCTGGTCGCGCAGGGCGCCGCTTCGTTCGAGCTCTGGACGGGTGAGCCGGCGCCGGTCGAGGTGATGCGGCGCGCCGTAGGCTTGGCGGGTGCTTCGCCTCGCGACAGCGGGTGAGTCCCACGGCCCGGCGCTCGTCGGGATCCTGACCGGCCTCCCGGCTGGGCTTTCGCTCGACCGGGACGCGATCGACGCCGACCTCGGACGCCGCCAGCAGGGCTACGGCCGCAGTCCGCGCCAGCAGATCGAGCAGGACCGGGTCGAGGTGCTCGCGGGACTGCGCCACGGCCGGACGCTCGGCACACCGCTTGCGCTGGTCGTCGCGAACCGGGACCACGACAACTGGCGGTGGGGGATGAGCCCGTGGCTGCCGGAGGGCGAGCCGGAGGGGAAGGGGACGAAGCCGGTGACCTTGCCGCGTCCGGGCCACGCGGACCTGGCCGGGACGCTGAAGTTCGGCCACGACGACGTCCGCAACACGCTCGAGCGTGCCAGCGCGCGCCAGACCGCGATCACCGTCGCCGCCGGCGCGGTGTGCAAGGCGCTCCTCCGCGAGCTCGGCGTCGAGGTCGCCGGCTCGGTGCTGGAGATGGGAGACGTCGATTCCGCCCGCGCCGACCGCGACACCGTGGGAGGCGTCGTGGAGGTGCGCGCACGCGGAGTCCCGCCCGGGCTTGGCTCGTATGCCGCCAAGGAGGATCGCCTGGACGCCCGGCTCGCCGCGGCGCTGATGGGTATCCAGGCCGTGAAGGGCGTCGAGATCGGTGACGGCTTCGGGCTCGCGCAGCTGCGCGGCTCCCAGGCGCACGACGAGATCCTCCCCGGCCTCCGCCGCGAGACGAACCGGGCCGGTGGGATCGAAGGCGGTGTCTCGAACGGAGAGGAGATCGTCGCCTGTGCGGCGATGAAGCCGCTGCCGACGCTGATGCGGCCGCTGCGCTCGGTGGATCTCGTCTCAGCCGAGGCGGGCGAAGCACTCGTCGAGCGAAGCGACGTCGCGGCCGTCGAGGCGCTCGCTGTCGTCGCCGAGGCGTCGGTCGCCTTCGAGCTCGCCTGCGCGGCGCGCGAGAAGTTCGGTGGCGACTCCCTCGAGGACTTTCTCGCGGCGCACCGGGCGTACCTCGACCGCATCCCATGGCGCACGCCCTAGACCGCCACATCGCCCTCATCGGCTTCATGGGTGCCGGCAAGACGACGCTCGGCTCCCGCGTGGCCGACCTGATCGGGCGGCAGTTCTTCGACCTCGACCAGGAGATCGAGAAGTCCGTGCGCCGCTCGATCCCCGATCTCTTCCGGCGGGAGGGCGAGGCCGGCTTCCGGGTGCTCGAGGCGGAGGAGGCCCTGAGGACGCTCAAACGCGAGCGGCCGGCGGTGATCGCGCTCGGCGGCGGCGCGATCGAGACGCAGGCCATCCGCGACGCGCTTCGCGGGCACGCGCTGACGGTGCTGGTGGAGGTCGAGGTCGACGCTGCATGGGATCGAGTCGCCGAGTCGGCGAGGCCGCTTGCCAGGGATCCTGAGGAGTTCCGACAGCTCTACGAGCGTCGCAGGCGCCTGTACGAGGAGGCGGCCGACTCTCGCGCGCGGGACCTCGACGACGTCGTGCTCGCCGGCCTCGGCGTCCGGATCGAGGCGGGAGCGCGGCCGGAGGGCGACGTGCTGCTTGCCGATCCTCAGGCGCTCGAGCTGCACCCGCTCGAGCTCCCCGAGGTGCACACGGTGCGGGAGAAGTCGATCGAGGAAGCGCAGCGGCTCTGGACCGAGCTGGGCATCTCCCGCGACGGGACGATCGTCGGCTACGGCGGTGGAACGACGACGGATCTCGCAGGGTTCGTTGCGGCTACCTACATGCGGGGCGTGCCCTGGATCGCGGCCCCGACCACGCTCGTCGGCCAGGTGGACGCCGGGATCGGCGGCAAGACCGCGGTCGACCTCCGCGAGGGCAAGAACCTCGCCGGCGCGTTCCACTACCCCCAGGAGGTGGTGATCGATCCGGGTCTGATCTCAACACTTCCCGAGGAGGAGCGTCGGGCGGGCATGGCCGAGGTGGTCAAGACCGGCCTGCTTGCGGGCGTCGACGTCTGGGACTTGGCGGAGAAGGAGATGATCCGCGCCTGCGCCGCCTACAAGTCGGGGGTCTGCCTCGCGGATCCATACGAGGGCGGCCGCCGCGCGATCCTCAACCTCGGCCACACCTTTGCCCACGCGCTCGAGGCGGCGTCGCTCTACACGATTCGCCACGGCGACGCTGTCGCGCTCGGCCTCCTCGCCGCGCTTCGTCTTTCCGGGCTCTCGACGGACGTCGTGGAGACCGTGCTCGACCCGCGCCCGGTCGCTGTCGACGGCGAGCGGGCGTGGGAGGCGCTCCAGCGCGACAAGAAAGTCCGCGACGGGCGCATCCGCCTCGTCCTCCTCGACGCGCCGGGAAAGCCGGTGTGGGGCGTCGAGCGTCCGGAGGCCGAGGTGCGCTCAGCGCTCGACGAGCTGATCGCCTAGCGCGTCCAGAACAGCAGGCGGCGGAACCCTCGCGGCCGGTTGAGCCAGGCCCCGCCAACTAGATTCCCGACATGCTCGTCGGCGTCCTCCACGGCCCCAACTTCAACGTTCTCGAGCGGCGTGACGCGGCCGTCTACGGCGGGCTCTCGCTCCACCAGCTCGAGGGCAGGATCCGGGAGTGGGGGACGGAGCTCGGCTGCGAGGTTCTCTGCCGCCAGACGAACCACGAGGGCGAGTACGTGGAGTGGTGCCAGGAGCTCGGCGTCACGGCCGACGGCCTCGTCGTCAACTCCGGGGCCTGGTCGCACTACAGCTACGCGATCCGCGACGCCCTCGAGCTTGCTCGCTGCCCTGTCGTCGAGGTGCACCTGTCGGACATCGAGAACAGGGAGGAGTGGCGGCGGCACACGGTCATCGCCGACATCGCCGCGCACCGGGTGATCGGCAAAGGCCCAGACGGCTACAAGGAGGCACTGGAATTCCTGGCACGCGAATAGGCCGCCTGCGGGCCTTCCTGGAGGAGCCGCTGCTCGTCACCGCCCCCACGAATGTCCTCTACCTGACCGGCTTCGAGAGCTCGAACGCCGCCGTGCTCGTTGAGCCGGACCGCGTCCGGCTCTTCACGGACTTCCGCTACGCCGAGCGGGCACGCGAGCTGGAGGACGTGGAGGTCGAGCAGACCGAGCGGTTCATCTACGCCGACCTCGCCGGGCGGATCCCCGACACGATCGGGTTCGAGGCCGACGCGTTGACCTACGCGAATCACGAGCTTCTGCGCGAGGCCGGAGTGACCCTCGTGCCGCGGCGCGGCCTCGTCGAGTCGCTGAGGGCCGTCAAGGAACCGGACGAGCTGGAGGCGATCCGCCGCGCCGCCCAGGTCACCGATCGCGTGTACGAGCGCCTCGCGGAAGAGCAGTTCAGCGGCCGCACCGCGAAGCAGCTCGTGTGGCGCATGACGGAGCTCTTCCACGAGCTCGGCGCCGACGAGCCCGCGTTCGCGATCGACATCGCGGCGGGACCGACGGCCGCCAGCCCGCACGCGGTTCCCGGCGACAGGGTGGTGCAGGAGGGAGAACTCGTGCTCGTCGACGCCGGCGCCAGGCTCGACCACTACTGCTCCGACTGCACGCGCACGTTCGCCGTCGGCGAGGTCTCCGACTCGCTGCGCGAGATCTACGACGTGACGAAGGAGGCGCAGCAGGCCGGCCTCGACGCGGTTCGCGCCGGAACGACGGGACGGAACGCCGACGCCGCCGCCCGCGCCGTCATCTCCGAAGCCGGCTACGGCGAGAACTTCGGCCACGGGCTGGGCCACGGCCTGGGGCTGATGGTTCACGAGGCGCCGGCCCTCCGGCCCGAGTCGACCGACACGCTCCAGGCCGGCAACGTCGCCACCGTCGAGCCGGGGATCTACCTGAGCGGAGTCGGCGGCGTTCGGATCGAGGACCTCGTCGCCGTCACGGACGACGGCTGCGAGGTGCTGTCCGCGTTTCCCAAGGATCTGACGACCGTTCGCTAGCCTCCTCCCGTGGCCGACGTCGTCAACACGAACCAGTTCAAGAACGGGATGCACATCGAGCTCGACGGCTCGGCCTGGCGCATCGTCGAGTTCCAGCACGTCAAGCCCGGGAAGGGCGGCGCCTTCGTCCGCACGAAGTTGAAGAGCCTCGACTCGGGCTCGGTCGTCGACAAGACCTTTCGCGCCGGGGAAAAGTTCCCGCGCGTCATCACCGAGACGAAGAACGCGCAGTACCTGTACGACTCGGGGGACGAGGTCGTCTTCATGGACGAGCAGACCTTCGAGCAGATCAGCCTTTCTCGCGAGTCGGTCTCCGAGGCGCTCGACTTCCTCCAGCCGTCGAGCATCGTGCAGCTGATGACCGTGGACGGCCGGCCGTCCGGTGTCCAGCTGCCCGCGTCCGTCGAGCTGACCGTCGCCGAGACGGAGCCCGGCGTGCGCGGGGACACGGTCTCGAACGTGACGAAGCCGGCGAAGCTCGAGACGGGCGCGATCGTCCAGGTCCCCCTCTTCGTCAACCAGGGCGACCGGATCAAGGTCGACACGCGCGAGCGGCGCTACATCAGCCGCGCCTAGAGCGCGCGCCGCCACTTCTACACTCTCCGCATGCGTTCGATGAGTGACCGGCGCACGCTGGCGCTTGCCGCGCTGGCACTCGCTTCGGCGTTCTGCGCGTCGCTGCTCGTGGCGCGCTGGTTCTATTCCGAGCCCGGCGCATACCGGTTCCTCGCCTGGAACCTGTTCCTGGCGTGGATCCCGCTCGCCGCCGCAGTCGGGGTCTACGACATGCAGCGCCGGGGGATGCGGCTCTCGCGGCTCATCCCGCTCGGGGCCGTCTGGCTCCTCTTCCTCCCGAACGCGCCCTACCTCCTCACCGACCTGATCCACCTCGGTTCGCGCAACGACGCGCCGCTCTGGTTCGACCTCGTCCTCTTCAGTGCGTTCGCGTGGACGGGCGCATTCCTGGGCTTCCTGTCGATCTACCTCATGCAGGTGGTCGTTCGGCGCTCCCACGGCGCCGCGCTCGGTTGGGCGCTGGTCGGCGGCAGCCTCCTGGCGAGCGGGTTCGGGATCTACCTCGGCCGCTCGCTGCGCTGGAACAGCTGGGACTTCGTGACGAGCCCTGGGCCGCTCCTCGCCGATGTCTGGGCCCGAGTCTCCGATCCGCTGTCGCACCCTCGCACGCTGGGGATGACAATCGCGCTGACCGCGCTCCTCTCCGTGCTCTATCTCGTCCTGTACGCGTTCGCCCAGTTGCCTGCCGCGGAGCGAGCCTCGCGTTAGTGTCCGGCGGATGCCCGCCCTCGTAGACACCACCGTCCGGCTCGTCAGCCAGGAACCGCTCGCCGGCCGGCTGCCGACCTCGGCGATCCTCGATCTCGCTGAGATCCTGGACGGTGCCGGCTTCGCGTCGCTCGAGGTCTCGGGCGGGGGCGTGTTCGACAGCGCCGTCCGCCGAGGCGTGGAGAGCCCGTGGGAGCGGATCCGGGCGATCAAGTCGCGGACCAAGACGCCCCTCGGGATGGCGCTCCGCGGCCGCTTCCTCGTCGGCTCCCGGCCGGTCGGCGGCGACTTTGTCCGGCGGTTCGTCAGGACGGCGGCGGAGAACGGCATCGAGATCTTCCGGCTCCACGACCCCCTCAACGACGTCATGAACCTGAGAGAGGCGGGTGAGGCGATCACCGACGCAGGCGGGGAGTTCGACGCGGGCTTGATCTACAGCCCCGGCCCGACGGGCGAGACCGACGCGCTCGTCGAGCAGGCGAAGAAGCTGCCCGAGCTCGGCGCTGCGAGGATCCTGCTCCACGATCCCTCCGGATCGCTCGAGCCGCATCGCGCCAGCGAGCTCACCTCCGCGATCGGCGAGGCAAGCGGCCTCCCGATCGGGATCTACTGCCAGGGCTCGGCCGGGAACGCCCTGGCCGCAGCGCTCGAGGCCGCGCGGGCCGGCGCGGACCGCGTCGCCTGCGCCGTCTACGCCGTCGCGCTCGTCCTCCACCGCGTCGCCGGCGAAGGACTCGCCGATGTCCTCGAGGGCCTCGGTCTCGAGTCCGGGGTCGACAGCGAGCACCTCTGGCAGGCATCGGATCTGATCGACCAGCACATCGGCGACGAACCGGTCACGCCGCTTGCGCCCCGGATCGCGGTGCGCGCGGCCCAGCACAATCTTCCGGCGGGCCTCGTCGCCGCGCTCGACGCGCATCTTCGCACCCAGTCCATGGGCGACCGGCTCGACGAGGTGCTCGACGAACTGGAGCGGATTCGCGGAGAGGCCGGATGGCCGCCACTCGCCGCGCCCATCGGGCAGATCCTCGGGTCGCAGGCGCTGATCCACGTGCTCTCGGCAAGCCGCTACGGCCTGGTCGTGGACGAGCTGCGCGCGCTCTTCCAAGGCGAGTTCGGGACGCCGCCGGGCGACCTCGATCCGGACGCGAGCCGGGCGATCGAGCTGAGCTCCGACGGGGAGGGGGAGGGGTCCGAGCCGGCCGCCGACCTCGACGACATCCGCGAGGACGCGGAGGGGCTGGCGACCAGCGAGGAGGAGCTGCTCCTGCTCGCGCTCTTCGGCGAGGAGGCCGAGCCGCTGCTCTCGACGATCCGCGGCCGCGCCAGCGGGGAGGAGCGCCTGGTCGGCGGCAGCGTCGACCTGGGCCGGGCCGAGCGGATCCGCGAGGTCGTACGGATCGTCCAGGAGAGCGGCGTCGCGGAGATCGCGATCGAGGAGTCCGGCATGCGCGTCTCGGTCCGGCGCCGCGAGGAGGTTGAGGCGGGTTCCGCGGCTGCTGCTCCCGCCCCGGCGCCGTCCGCTCCGACCGAGCAGGACGTCGCACCTCCCGCGCTCGAGTCGGCGACCGACGGGGTCGTCCGGGTCGAGGCGCCGATGGTCGGAACCTTCTACCGGGCTCCGTCGCCGGGCGCGCCGCCGTTCGTGGAGGAAGGCGCGCCGGTCTTGTCCGGCCAGACGCTCTGCATCCTCGAGGCGATGAAGCTGATGAACGAGATCAAGGCTGACCTCGACGGCGTGGTCCGCGCGATCCGCGTCGAGAACGGCCAGCCCGTGGAGTTCGGCCAGGTGCTGTTCGAGATCGAGCCCGCCCTGGGCAGGCCGCTCGATGCCGTTTGAACGGCCCGCTCACGGCGAAGCCTGTGCCCCCGGAACACGCTCCGGAGGCGAGGCCTCACCATGAGCGGGCCGTTTAACAGGGTTCTCGTCGCCAACCGCGGAGAGGTTGCGGTGCGCGCGATCCGCGCGCTGCACGAGCTCGGGATCGAGGCCGTCGCCGTTTACTCCAAGGCAGACGAGGGCTCGATGCACGTGCGGCTGGCGGATCGCGCCGTCTGCATCGGCCCGCCGGCTGCGTCCGACAGCTACCTCCGCATCCCCTCGGTCATCGCGGCCGCGACGACCACCGGCTGCGAGGCCGTGCACCCCGGCTGGGGCTTCCTCGCCGAGAACCCGGCTTTCGCGGAGGCCTGCGCCGACAACGATCTCGTCTTCGTCGGCCCGACCCCGGAGGTCATGGCCCGGATGGGCAACAAGGCGGCGGCCCGCGATGAGATGGACGCTGCGGGCGTCCCGCTGGTGCCCGGCACCGGACCTGTCTCCGCAGGCGAGGCCGGACGCGCCGCCGACGCGCTCGGGTATCCCGTCCTCGTGAAGGCTGCCGCCGGCGGCGGCGGGAAGGGCATGCGCTTCGTTTCCGTGCCGGACGAGGTCGACGCCGCGTACGCGATGGCGGCAGCCGAGGCGGAGGCGGCGTTCGGCGACGGGGCCCTCTACCTCGAGAAGGCGATCGTCCCGGCCAGGCACGTCGAGATCCAGGTGCTCGGCGACTCCCGCGGCGGGATCCTCACGCTCGGCGAGCGCGAATGCTCGATCCAGCGCCGCCACCAGAAGCTGATCGAGGAGTCCCCGTCGTGCGCGCTCAACCCTGGGACGCGCGAGAAAATGGAGGCGACCGCCGAGCGAGCGGCGCGCGCGATCGGATACACGAACGCAGGCACGTTCGAGTTCCTCGTCGGGCCCGACGGCTCGTTCTACTTCATCGAGCTGAACGCCCGGCTTCAGGTCGAGCATCCGGTCAGCGAGATGGTCACAGGCATCGATCTCGTCCACGAGCAGCTGCGGGTTGCGGCCGGCGGGCCGCTCTCGCACAGCGGCCGTGCCGGTCGCCGGGGACACGCGATCGAGGTTCGGGTGAACGCGGAGGACCCTGCGCGCGACTTCATGCCGATGCCCGGCCGGCTGGAGCGGTTCCGGCCGCCGCTCGGGCCCGGCGTCCGGGTGGACACGTTCGTCGAGGATGGCGCAGTGGTGCCGCCACACTACGACTCCCTGCTTGCGAAGGTCATCGCTTGGGCGCCCGACCGCCAGCTCGCGCTTTCGCGTTGTCTCCGGGCGCTGAACGAGTTCGAGGTTACCGGCCTCCCGACGACGATCGGCCTGGCCGCCGAGGTGAT
>DASZEE010000132.1:0-4594 GCA_035941215.1 Gaiellaceae bacterium | reverse complement strand
AGCGGATCATCGTCGGCGTCAACCGCTACCAGCAGCAGGACGACACGGAGCTCGAGCTCCTGCGCATCGACCCGGCGCTGGAGACGCAGCAGATCGAGCGGCTCACCACGCTGCGCGCCCGCCGCGACTCGGCGAAGGTGGAGGAGACCCTCGCGGCCCTCAGGCGCGGCGCGGAGGGCGACGAGAACCTCATGCCGCTGATCGTCGATGCGTCGCGCGCGTACGTGACGATGGGCGAGATGTGCGACACGCTCCGCGAGGTGTGGGGCGTGTGGCGCGAGACGCCCGTTTTCTAGCTCCTCTACTGGCGAGGCGGGGAAGGGACGCCGTCGTTAACACCACTTAATGCGGCGCTAACCGGAGCTCCGAAAATCGCGTCTAACCTGTGACGAGACGTGGAAGGCGGCCTGTTCAGCTCGAGATCCTTCAACCGTGCGCTCCCGTGGATCGCGGGCGCCGTGTTGCTCCTCGGCGTGCTCGCGTTCTGGCAGACGCAGGTTCGGACTAGCGACACCCCGGAGACCTTCAGCAACGAGCCCGCGACGAACGTGGCGGCGGACAAGACCGTCCCGCTGCCGCCGGAAGCGCGCCAGATCGCCGTCCAGTTCATCAAGACCGCAGTGGTCAGGAAAAACCTCCGCGACGCCTGGGCAATCTCGGGCCCGAGCATCAAGCAGGATCTGACGCTCAAGCAGTGGATGACCGGCGAGATCCCGGTCGTCCCGTATCCGGATGCGGCCGTGAACGAGTCGCCCGTGAAGGTCGACTGGTCGTATCCGAACGACGTCTCGCTCCAGGTCGTCATGCAGCCGAGGAAGGGCTCGAAAGAGAAGCCGCAGGTCTTCTTCATCGGGTTGAAGAAGTTCGGCTCGGGCGCAAACGCGAAGTGGCTCGTCGATTACTGGGCGCCGTACGCACCGCCGCCCATTCCGAGCGCTCCGCAGCAGGGGTAACGACCCGACCGCAACCTATGCTCCGGGCGTGAAGAGCATTCTCTTCTCGGCTCGGATGCGCAGGCGGCTTGCGTGGATCGGCGGGGCCGTTGCGGTCGTCGCTCTCGTCGTCGCCGCCGGCGTCATGTGGCCCAATACGGGCAGCCAAGCGCCGCAGGAGTTCTCCGGCGAGCAGGGGTACGTCTACAAGGAGCCCAAGCGCGTCGAGCTCACGCGGGTCGACCGCGCGAAGGCGCTGGCCACAGCGGCCAACTTCGTCACCTACGCGGTGGCCCGCCGCAAGGTGGAGCGTTCGTACGACCTGACCGCGCCGACCCTGAAGGCCGGCCTCACCCGGTCGCAGTGGAGCACGCAGGACATTCCCGTGGTGCCGTTCCCGGTGGAGGAGGCGCGGTGGAGGATCGAGTACTCCTACAGTGACGCGCTTGGTCTCCAGGTGATGCTCTTCCCGACCGCGGCGTCGAAGCTCCGCCCGTCCATGTTCGCGATGGAGCTGACTCCGACCGGGCGCGGCGCGCATAAATGGCTCGTCTCCTCCTGGGCCCCGGTCGGCATGACCGGAGCGAACGCGGCCGCGGCGGCGCCGGCCGCCCAGCCGAGCGGGTCAGGCGGCATCCCGAACCTGGGCGACAGCTCGCTGCAGGGCGGCGAGGCGCGTCTCGACGCGAAGTGGCTCCTGGCGCCGCTCGGCCTCCTCCTGGTCGTGCCGCTGGTCGTCAGCGCGTACTACGTGCGCAGCTGGCGTCGAGGCCGCCGGGCCGAGGCGGCCTGGGCCTCGCGCAACCGCCCGGCCTAGATCTCCGTCTCGTAGCCGTCGTGCACCTGCTCGTATTCCGGCTCGAGCGGGCGCTCCTGCGGCCGGTGTGTCAGTAGGAGCCGCTTCGCATTCGCGGCCTGGAACGCCTCGAACGCCTCGTCGGCGGCGAGATGCCCTCGCGTTCCACCCTCCGGATTCGGCTCGAGCAGCGTCGCCTCGCAGAGGAAGAGGTCGGCGTCGCGCGCGAGCTCGGTGAGCTGGTCGCTGGGCCCGCTGTCGCCTGAGTAGGCCATCGTCTTGCCGTTGCACGAGATCCGAAAGCCGTAGGCGCGGAGGTCGTAGTGGAGCACCCTTCGCGGCGTGATCTTGAAGCCGGCCGTCTCGAAATCCTCCCCCTCGCAGTACTCCCTGACGGTGAAGGCCTTGTGGAACATGTCCGGCGTCCCGAGCCGCTCGCCGATCTCGCTGAGCAGCTTGTCGCCCCCGGGCGGCACCCACAGGTCCGGCCGGGGCTGCTCGGCCGCGGGACCGAACCAGAGCGCCCAGACCCAGGGGACGACGTCGCCCCAGTGGTCGAGGTGGAAGTGCGTGAGGCAGATCGCGTCGACGTGCGGCCAGTCCTCCAGCTCGCGGAGCTTCGCGAGCACACCGGCGCCACAGTCGAGGAGCACGCGTCCGGGCGGACCTTCGACGAGGTAACCGGACTGTGCGCCGCCGGGATTGGGCCACGCCGGCGAGCAGCCGATCACCCTGAGCCTCATTTCCATAGTCTCGCCTATACCGGGACGGCGGCCCGGCCGTTCCTCTTCCATCGCTAAGGCGCCGACTGGGCGGCGCCGACCGAGCCCATGCCGGCTTTGCCGGCGTGGGCGGTTGCTCGTGCGGTTCCTATACTCACGCCGGGATGGCCGGGAAGATCAGAGTCGTCATTGCCAAGCCGGGCCTCGACGGTCACGACCGCGGGGCGAAGATCATCGCGCGAGCATTGCGCGACGCGGGCATGGAGGTGATCTACACCGGTCTCCATCAGACGCCCGAGCAGATCGTCGAGACCGCGATCCAGGAGGACGCCGACGCGGTCGGGATCTCGATCCTGTCCGGCGCCCACATGACGCTGGTGCCGAAGATCGTCGACGGCCTGCGCGAGAACGGCCTGGAGGACGTGCTGGTCGTCGTCGGCGGGACGATCCCGCGCGACGACACCGAGGAGCTCAAGCGCAAGGGCGTCGCCGAGGTGTTCACGCCGGGTGCGCCCACGAGTGACATCGTCGAGTTCCTGCGCGAGAAGGTTCCGGTCAGCTGATCGACGTCCGGCACGAGGGGCCGGTTGCGATCGTCACCGTCGATCGCCCCGAGGCGATGAACGCGCTCGACGTCGAGACGCTGACGGCGCTGCGTGACCGGCTGGCGGAGCTCTCCGCCGCCGAGAACACGAGGGTCGTCGTCCTCACGGGCGCAGGCGACCGGGCCTTCATCGCCGGAGCGGACATCAAGTACATGAGTGGGCTGGACGTCGTCGAGGCCAAGGCCTGGGGCGTGCTGGGCCACGAGGCGGGCCGCCTGCTCGAGACCATGCGGCAGCCGACGATCGCGGCGATCAACGGTTTCGCGCTCGGAGGTGGCTGCGAGCTCGCGCTGGCCTGCGACCTTCGGTATGCGTCCTCGAAAGCCAAGCTCGGCCAGCCCGAGATCAACCTCGGGATCATCCCGGGCTGGGGAGGGACGCAGCGCCTCGCTCGTGCGACGACGATCGGCTTCGCAAAGGAGCTGATCCTCACCGGCCGCACCGTGGACGCGGAGGAGGCGCGTGAGCGCGGGCTCGTGAACGCGGTCTACGAGCCCGAGGAGCTGATGCCGAGCGTGCTGGAGATCGCGGCCGGGCTCGCGACGAAGAGCCCGCTCGCGCTAGGCGCGGCGAAGGAAGCGGTGAACCGCGCCCTCGGCGGCGACCACACGGAGAACCTCGACCGAGAGGGCGAACGCTTCGGCGAGCTCTTCTCGAGTCAGGACGCCAGGGAAGGCCTGACCGCGTTCGCGGAAAAGCGCGAGCCGAAGTTCACGGGGCACTAGCGCCCGCGACTACCGGCGGCTAGCGGGAGAGCAGGATCCGCTCGGCGGTGATCGCGCTCGGCTTGCCGAGCTGGGCGTCGAGCGTGTTCGGGAAGATCTCCGTCCACACGGTCGCGCGCCCGTTGCCGGCGAGGCGGCCGGCCATCGTCTCGATGATCGTGATCGGCGAGATCGCGAGCTGCACCGGGCGGCTGATCCCGTTCAGCTTCAGGCCCGTCGTCCGGACGCCGAGGCTGTTGACGTTGACCTTGAGTGCCTCCGGCTCCTGCGCCAACACGCTGCCCTTGAGCCAGAGCGCCGTGTCGCGCTTGCTCGGAGCGGCGAACAGGAGCCTGTACGCGCGGTTCAGGTGCGTGAAGGGGTTGATCGAGGCGCCGTCGTTTGGATGCATTTCGAAGTGGAGGTGCGGCTCGATGCCGTTCGCGTCGCCCGAGTCGCCGACGAACCCGATTGGCTCGCCTGCAGCGACCCGCATCCCACTCTTCAGGCCGGGCGCGAACGATACGCCGGGCTTGCATGAGCCCTGGTTGTCGTTCGTCATGCCGAGGTCGTTGTTGAGGTGGACGTAGAGGTACGTCGTCCCGCTCGAGCCGTGCAGGTAGAGCATGCAGCCGGCGCGGGAGGAGCCGAAGTGGTATTTGACCCGGCCGGCCTCGGCCGCGAGGGCTAGCGCCTTGCGCGGCGCCATGATGTCGATGCCCTCGTGGCGGCCCTGTCCACGCGGGTCGCCGTAGTCGTTCCCGAACCGGAACTTGCCAAGGACGGGGAAGATCATCCGCTTGCCGGCGGGCTGTTGCTGCGTCGTCCCGGCAAC
>DASZEE010000131.1:0-5624 GCA_035941215.1 Gaiellaceae bacterium | reverse complement strand
GCTGCTCCTGGCGAGCGGCGCGGATCAGGACGCCGCGACCGACGACGGCCGAACCGCGGCTGACTTCCGCGCCGGCTCGTAGCGCGGCGCAAGCTCACGGAGGATCTCCACCATCGCCGTGATCGCCGGCGGCTGCAGCGCACCCGGAAGCGAGACCGCATAGACGTCGCGCTCGGGGCCCGACGGCTTGAGCGGGCGAATTGCGATGTCCTTCCGCGCCTGCGGCACCGACAGGCTGGACACGAGCGTCACGCCGAGGCCCGCAGCAACCAGGCCTTGCGTGATCGGTGCATGGTCGCTGAGGTGGACGATGCGCGGTTCGAAGCCGGCAGCAAGACAGGCGCGGTAGGTGATGCCGGTCGGGCCCGCCTGTACCGCCTGGATCCAGCCGTCTTCCCGGAGGTCGCGCAGGCGCACGGCGTCCTTCCCCGCCAGCGGGTGATCCTTCGCCAGCGCGACGTAGAGGGGATCGACGAGCAGATGGTCGGCATGAAGCCCTTCCCAGGACCGCGGTGCCGGTTGCCCGCGTTCGCGGAAGGCGAGCGCGAGATCCACGTCCCCCGCGCGGAGTCGCTGGACGCTGGCCCGCGTGCCGGCTTCCAGAAACGACAGCTCGACACCCGGGTGGCGGCGCCGGAACAGGCCGATCGCCTTCAGCGCGAGTGTCGACGCGACCGTTGGAAACGCAGACATTCGGAGCCGGCCGGCGCTCACGGTCGCGATCGCCTCGAGCTCCGCCTCTGCGGCGGCGAGGTGACCGGCGATTGCCTCCGCGCGGTCGAGTGCGACCCGGCCGGCGTCCGTGAGCCGTAGTCCGCCCGGTATGCGTTCGAGGAGCCGGACGCCGACCTCCCGCTCCAGCTTCGCGACCTGGCGTGAAACGGCTGGTTGGGTGAGGAAGAGCGCCTGCGCGGCCTTCGAGAACGAACCGTGACGGACGACCTCCCGGAGCAGCGCGAGGCGGCGCGGGTCGAGCATTACCGAAGTGTATAGCTCTGCGCAGAATCGGCATTGGCGCGCATGCAAGACGATCGCCACAGTGCGTCGGTGCTCAGCTTCAGACGACTGTTCGGCGGCGAGGTCGATCCGGTTCTCCGGCCCGTGCTCGCCTCGGTCGGCTTCGGGGCGCTCGGCCAGTTCGCGTTCTTCGCGTTCTTCGCCATCTGGGCGCTGACTGAGCGCGACGCCGCGGCGACCGAGGTCGGGATCGCGTACACGTGCTCGGGGCTCGCCGCAGTCACGGGCGCCCTGCTCGGCGGCCGCCTCTCGGATCGCGTCGGCAGGCAGCCCGTGATCGTGGCGGCGTCGATCGTCCAGACCGCTACGCCCGCCGTCCTGCTCGTCCCGGACCTGCCGATCCTCGCGGCGTACGGCGTCCTGGTCGTCATGGGCTTCACCCAGCCCGTGCGAGGAACCGCGCAGCGTGCGCTCCTCGCGGACCTGATCGGCGAAGCGGGACGCGAGGAGGCGTACGGCGCCTTCCGGGTCGTCCTGAACGCCGGCGCGACGCTCGGCCCGCTGATCGGCGCCCTCCTCGTGACGTGGCGTTGGGAGCCGCTCTTCGCCGGGATCGTCGGCGCCTACGCGCTCTCCCTCGTCGCGGCGCTCCGGCTTCCGGAGAGCGCCCGCCATGCGGACACGGGCGGCGCCGCGCCCTCGCTACGTCCGCTCGCGCGCGATGCCGCCCTGCTCACCGTCTTCTTCGCCGCGATCGGCGGCTGGTGCTCCTACGCAGCCTTCGAGCTCCTCCTCCCGATCTCGCTGACGCAGACGCACGGTCTCGCGCCCGCAACGTGGGGGCTTCTCTTCGCGCTGAACCCGATCGTGATCGTCCTGCTCCAGATGCGGATCACGCGCTGGACGACCGAGGTCCCGCGCGGTGCCAAGCTCGCGGCCGGCGTGCTGCTGATGGCTTCGCCGTACCTCCTGCTCGAGGCGAGCGCGGTGCTGCCGGTCGTGATCGTCGTCCTGCTCGTCGTCGTGCTCGGCGAGATGCTCTGGGCGCCGGCGTCGGAGGCCTTGATCGCGAACCTGGCCCCGCCGGGCCTCCGCGGGGTGTACCTCGGCACCGCCAACGCCGCGAGCTGGCTCGGTCTCTCGCTCGCGCCCGCGCTCGGCCTCCAGACGCGGGCCGCCTTCGGCGATGCCGCTATGTGGATCCTCATAGCCGCCGTCGGCGCGACCGGCGCTGCCCTCTACCTCCTCGCCTGGCGGCAGGCAGAATCTCGCCGTGATCGATCTCCGGTCGGACACGCAGACGAAGCCGACCCCGGCGATGCGCGAGGCGATGGCGTCGGCCGAGGTCGGGGACGAGCAGAAGCGGGAAGACCCGACGGTCAACCTGCTCGAGCAGCGGGCGGCTGAGCTTCTCGGGCAGGAGGAAGCCGTCTACGTCCCGACGGCGACGATGGCGAACGAGATCGCGCTTCGGCTCCACGGCGAGCCGGGCGACGAGCTGCTCGCCGAGGAGCATTCACACGTCCTGATCGCAGAGCTCGGCGGCCCGGCTGCCTTTGCAGGCCTCATAACCCGGCCGCTGGTCGGGGACAACGGCCGAATCGGCGCGGACCTGATTCGTTCGACGGCTCGGCTGTACGACGACTTCCACACGCCGAAGACCCGCATCGTCTCGATCGAGAACACGCACAACAGCTCCGGCGGACGCGTCTGGCCGCTGGAGGAGCTCGACGCGGTGATCGACTGCTGCCGGGAGCTCGGTCTGAGGCTGCACCTCGACGGCGCGCGGCTCTTCAACGCCGCGGTCGCGCTCGGAGTCCCGGCCTCGCGGATCTCCGGTCGCGCCGACACGGTGACGATCTGCCTGTCGAAGGGCCTCGGCTGTCCGCTCGGCGCCGTCGTCGCCGGCTCGTCCGAGCTGATGCTGCGGGCCCGCCGCTTCAAGCACATGTTCGGCGGCGCGATGCGCCAGGCGGGAATCGTGGCGGCGTCCGGCGTCTACGCGCTCGAGCACAACATCGAACGGCTTGCGGAGGATCATGCGCGCGCCCGACGGCTCGGCGAGGGCCTTGCTGCGGCGGGGCTTCCGGTCGACACGGACGAGGTGGAGACGAACTTCGTCCAGATCGAGCTCGAGCCGCTCGGTCTCTCACAGCCCGAGGCCCTCGAGCTGGTGCATCAGGCGGGCGTCGGCATCTCGGCGACGATCCATCCGACCCGGCTTCGCGCGGTCACGCATCTCGACGTGACCGATCAGGACATCGAGCAGGCAGTCGAGATCATCCCCAAGGCGCTCAGGGTCCTTGCCCGCGCCTGAGGGACTCGCGGCCGAGCTCTCGGGGATCGTCCGGGAGGCTCAGGCCGAGAACCGGCTGCCCAGCGTCAGCGCCGCGGCTGTCCGCGAGGGCGAGATCGTCTGGAGCGAGGCCGTCGGGCTCGCAGACGTCGAGGCCGGGGAGGAGGCCACGCCGAACCACCAGTACCGGATCGCTTCGATCACGAAGACGGTGACGGCGGTCGGAATCATGCGGCTGAGGGACGAAGGGCGGCTCTCGCTCGACGACAAGCTCGACCGGCACCTCGCGGGCGCCGAGCACGGCCTGACGATCCGCGGACTGCTCTCGCATCTCTCCGGCCTCCAGCGTGAGGTGCCCGGCGATGTCTGGGAGACGCTCGAGATGCCGACCCGCGAGGAGCTCCTGCCGCGCCTCGCCGAGGCCGAGCGGCCGCTCGCGCCGGGCGCGTACTGGCACTACTCGAACCTCGCGTACTCGTTGCTAGGTGAGGTCGTCGCCCGGGTGAGCGGGCGAGCCGCGGAGGACTATCTCAGCGAGCACGTCCTGGCCCCGGTCGGGATGACCCGAACGACGTGGACGGCCGCGGAGCCGGCGGCTGTTGGCTACCTCGTCCACCCGTACACCGACGTCCCACGTCGCGAGCCGGTGGTCGAGGGCCGGGCGTTCGCGCCGGCCGCCGAGCTCTGGAGCACCGCCGAGGACCTGTGTCGCTGGGCCGCGTTCATCGCCGATCCCGATCCAGTCGTCCTCTCCAGGGAGACGGTCGAGGAGATGTCCGCCTTCCAGTCGATGGTCGACCTGACGAAGTGGCGGCTCGGCTACGGGCTCGGCTTCGCGCTGTACCGGAGCGGCGACGATCTCTTCGTCGGGCACGACGGTGCGCACGCCGGCTATCTGGGGCACGTATCGGCGTTTCCGTCGAAGCGGACGGGCGCGGCAGTGCTCACGAACGAGGGCGCCGGCGTGACGATCTCGGCGCTCGGGATCGAGCTCTCGCGAGCGGTCGCGGCGGCCTACCGGCCGGTGAAGAACGAGTGGCGGCCCGGCGAGGCTCCGCCTCCGGAGCTGGAGGGCGTCCTCGGCCAGTGGTTCTCCGAAGGCCATCCGGTCGTTTTCTCGTTCCGCGGCGGCAAGCTCGAATCCGTCTTCCCGGAGGCCAGGCTGGATCTCGGCCGCTCCGTGTACGAGCGCGAGGGCGAGGACCTTTTCCGAGTTGCCCGGGGTTACGAGCGCGGCGAGCTCCTCAGGATTGTCAGAGACGACGACGGCGTCCCGGTCAAGCTCTACTTCGCGACCTACCCGGTCACCCGCGAGCCGTCGACCTTCGGCTAGCGGTCCCCTGCGAGCAGGAACGCGACCGCGACCGCAACGTAGGCCGCGATCAGGATCACGCCGCGCGCGCGGCTCGACCGCCCTTGCACCAGCAGGGCGAGCGTGATCCCGAAGCCGAATGCGAGCGCCCCGATCTCGACCGGCCGGAACGACAGCGCGAGGGGATCGATCAGCAGTGCGAGCAATGTCACCGCCGGGATGAGGAACACCGCGACCTGCGCGCTCGAGGCGAGCGCGATCTCGGCGGCAAGCTTGATCTGCCCGCGGGCCGCAACCACGACCGCGCCGCCGTGCTCGGCCGCGTTCCCGACGATCGCGACGATGACCGCGGCCACGAAGAACTCGGAGAGCCCCGCCTTGTCGGCAAAGGTCTCGATCGAGCCGACGACGATCTCGGCGATCAGCGCGGTCACGACCGTGGCGACTGCGAGCACAAGCATGGACGTGCGGAAGCTCCAGCCGACCATCTCGGCCGGCTCGTCCGAGATGTGGAGCAGGCGGTGGCGCCGGAGCGAGATCCAGGTCGCGCCGAGGTAGACGAGCAGGAGCGCGATCGAGACCGGGATGGACAGGTAGACGATCTGGTCCCGCTCGGGATCGCCCTCCCAGCCTGGCACCGCGGGAATCAGGAACAGGACGATCGCCAAGGCGACGAGCCCGAGGGACAAGAGGCTCGACTCCCGGTCGAGCGCGCCGCGGCCTCCGAAGAGGAGCGAGAAGCCGAGGACGAGGAGAAGGTTTCCGACGACGCTCCCGGTCAGCGAGCCGCGCACGACCTCCGTGAGCCCTTCGTGCACGGCGAGCAGCGCGATGATCAGCTCCGGCGCGTTGCCGAACGTCGCGTTGAGGAAGCCGCCGATTCCCGGCCCGGTGTGATGCGCCGCGTGCTCGGTCGCCTCGCCGATCAGCCATGCAAGTGGGATGAGCGCCGCGGCAGCGAGCATGAACTCCGCGGTGTCGCCGATGTCGGCGAGGTAGTGGAGAGCGATCGAGACTGGCGCAAGGGCCAGCGAGGCCCAGAGGATCCGACGCGCCATC
>DASZEE010000130.1:0-14041 GCA_035941215.1 Gaiellaceae bacterium | reverse complement strand
GGGCCGCGCGTTTTTTTGGGTCAAGGAGGCCATTGCTGTGAAGGAAGTGATCCTCACCCCGGAGGGTTACAAGAAGCTGAAGGACGAGATCCAGTATCTCTCGACCGACAAGCGCAGAGAGGTCGCAGACCGGATCCGCATCGCGCGCGAGTTCGGCGACATCAGCGAGAACGCCGAGTACGACCACGCGAAGACCGAGCAGGCGATGCTCGAGCACAAGATCGCGCAGCTCGAGGAGCGCCTGCTGGCGGCGCGCGTGATCGACAAGAAGGAGATCTCGAAGGACGTGGTCAGCGTCGGCTCGAAGGTCCGGCTGCGCGACGTCGCCGCCAAGGAGACAGTCGAGTACCACATCGTCGGCTCCGCGGAGGCGAACCCGCTCGAGCAGAAGCTCTCGAACGAGTCGCCCGTCGGCCGCGCGATCCTCGGGAAGAAGAAGGGCGAGACCGTGGAGGTCTCGACGCCCAAGGGCAAAGCCCTGAAGTACAAGATCCTGGAGATCAAGGCCGCCTAGCTCATTCGACCGCCCTCCTGCGTCCACGGCAGGATTAGGGCGTGGCGTTCCTCTACCTCGGCGGCGTCGCCTTCGTCCTGGGCTCGGCCGTCGCCTTCCTCGCGGCCTCGACCTGGCGACGGGCGTGGCTGCTTGTCTGGCTGGGCGGCGGGATCGGTCTAGGCGGTCTGGCCCGCGCTGCGGTGGTCAATCGCCGGGAGCTGCGTGAGCAGCGGGGAGCGGCATAGTCGTGTTCGAGCGGTTCACCGCGAGCGCACGGCAGGTGGTCGTCCTGGCGCAGGAGGAGGCTCGCGCGCTCCGGCACGGCTACATCGGGACCGAGCACCTGCTGCTCGGGCTGATTCGCGAGAACGGACGCGCGACGACGACCCTCGGCTCGCAGGGCGTCGAGCTCCAGCCGGTGCGCGACTGGGTCGCCAAGGTCGTGGGCCAAGGCGACGACGAGCCAGCTGCGGGCCAGCTTCCGATCACGCCGCGGCTGCAGAGGATCTTCGAGATGGCTCTCGAGGATGCGCAGGCGCTCGGCCACAACGCGATCGGCACGCAGCACCTGCTGATCGCGCTGCTGCACGAGGGCCAAGGCGCAGCGCTCCATGCGCTGCGCGCCCTCGGAGCGCCGCCAGAGGACGTCTGGGTCTCGGCGTTCCGGCAGCTCGGCGTCCAGCCGCCGCCGTACGTCCAGGCCGGATTGCCGAGCATCGAGCGGCCCCGCAAGCGCCGCGACTGGGGAAGGTCGGTTCGCGAGGTTGCAGCCGCGGCCGCGGTCGGGTCCTTCCTCGTCGGTGTGTTCCTCGGCTGGCTGATCTGGGGCTAGACCGCGGTCGCGCGGCGGGCTGTGCCCGCCGCGCTCACCAGCTACGGCCGCTAGGAGTCGCATCCGTTGAGCACTCGCGCCGCGCGCCGCGAAGCGGCGCCCGGCTTCCGGGAGGAGGCGGCGCAGCCGCCGCGTAGACTCGGCCGCCATGAGCGGGCTGCCGAAGCGGTTTCCGGACCGCGTCGAGATCGCGTCGGTTCGAGTGGAAGCCGAGCCCCTCGAAGCCGGGGCTGAGGCGGAGGAGACGCGGCGCGTGGCCGGCCGGGTCATGGCCAGGAGAGACATGGGGAAGCTCGTCTTCCTCGACCTCGTCGACCGATCAGGGCGAATCCAGCTGCTCTGCGCGCAGGAGCGGACCGGTCCCGTCGACCTCGACCTCGGCGACATCGTCGGAGCCGAGGGCCGCCCGACGAAGACGCGCCGCGGTGAGCCGTCGCTCGCCGTCGACGAGCTGACGCTCCTCGCGAAGATCAAGCGACCGCTGCCCGACACCTTCCACGGCGTCCAGGACCCCGAGACCCGCTACCGGCAGCGCTACCTCGACCTGCTGATGAACGAGGAGTCGCGCGGGCTCGCGCTCACGCGCACGCGGATCGTCGCGGTGGCCCGACGCTGGCTCGACTCGGAGGGCTTCGTCGAGGTCGAGACGCCGATTCTCCAGCCGCGCTACGGCGGCGGGTTCGCCGAGCCGTTCGTCACGCACTACAACCACCTCGACCAGGACTACTACCTCCGGATCGCCGACGAGCTCTACCTCAAGCGCCTGATCGTCGGCGGCCTCGACAAGGTCTACGAGCTCAGCAAGGACTTCCGGAACGAGGGGATCTCCTACAAGCACCAGCCCGAGTTCACGCAGCTCGAGTGGTACGAGGCATACGCCGACTACCACGACACAAAGGAGCGGATCGAGCACCTCGTCGAGCACCTCGCGCAGACCGTCAACGGGACGACGAAGGTCACGTACCGGGGGCACGAGGTCGATCTGGCGCGGCCCTGGCGGCACTTGAAGCTCGTCGACGCCCTCGAGGAGCACGGGCTCTGGACCCGCGACGCCGACGATCTCCGCGCCCGGCTCGAGAAGCGCGGCATCGACACGAAGGCCGACCGGACCTGGGCACAGCTCGTCGACCACGCACTGACCTCGTTCGTCGAGCCGGCCCTGATCGAGCCGTCGATTCTCCACGACTACCCGGTCGAGCTCTCGCCGTTCGCCCGCGTCACCGACAACGACCCGACGCTCGTCGAGCGCTTCGAGTTCTTCGTCGGAGGCACGGAGCTCGGAAACGCCTTCAGCGAGCTGAACGACCCGGACGAGCAGGCCGAGCGGTTCGCGCAGCAGTCATCCGAGGTCGGCGGCGAGCAAGATGACCCGGACTACGTGGAGGCGCTCGCGTACGGAATGCCTCCGACGGGAGGCCTCGGTGTCGGGATCGACCGGCTGACGATGGTGCTGACCGGCCGGGACACGATCCGCGACGTGATTCTGTTTCCGGCCCTTCGGCCCGTCGGCTAGCGCACGCCGAACAGGAGCTCCGCGAGGCGCTCGGTCAGCGCCCGAACCTCGAGTGCCGTGCTCTGGAAGACCTCGGCCGAGCCCCCGAGCGGATCGGCGATTTCCGGCCGGAGACCATCCGGCCGAGCTTCGTCCGCACGCTGGACCGCACGACGTGCCGCGGCGACGGGGTCGCCGCCGTCGTCGGCCGCTCCGTCCTGCTCCAGCAGCGTCACGAGCTCCGGGACGGTGAACGTGCGCTCGCGGCGTGCTCCGCCTTCGGTGACTGCGGTCGCCAGGTGGTGGTACTCGAAGCCGAGCACGAGATCCGCGTCCGAGAGGTCGACCTTGCGGACGCACCGCGCGCGGTGCTCCGTCAGATCGAGGTCGAGCCCGGGGGCGAGCTCGAGCGCCTCGGGCAGGGCCTCGACCGGGCCGAGGTCGAGAGTGCCCGCGGACGTCGTTCGAACCGGCAAGCCGTCGGTGAGCCGCCTCATCAGCCCCTCGCCGATCACGCTCCGGAAGCGGTTGCCGGTGCAGATGAAGACGATCTCGAAGGGCTCGGCGGTCACGTCGCCAACCTATCGGCGCGGCAGGCGGCTGCGGTTATCGTCCAGCGCCGTCGTGACCGATACCGGGCTGATGCGTTTCTCCGTCGTGATCGCCACGCTTGGTCGCCCGGAGCCGTTGCGAGAGACGCTCGAGAGCGTCCTCGCCTGCGATCCCCCGGCCGACGAGGTGATCGTCGTCGACGCAGATCCGGAGGAGTCCGGGGCGGCGGTCGCTGCGTCCTTCGGAGACCGCGTGACGGTCCTGTCGAGCCCGCGCGGCCTCACGATCCAGCGGAATCGGGCGCTGGACGCGGCGGCCGGGGACGTTGTCGTATTCCTCGACGACGACGTCCAGGTCGAGCCGGGGCTGTTCGCCGGCCTCGCGCCCACCTTTCGCGACCCGACCATCGTGGCCGCCACCGGTCGGATCGTCGAGCCGGAACTCGGGCGGCGCGGGGGCACCGGCTCCTTCATTCGTCGCCTCCTGCTCCGCGGGCCCGAGGGACGGTTCACTCGCGCCGGCTACCCTCGCCGTCTCACCGAGCTCGATCGCGAGGCGGACGTCGAGTTCATGCAGGGATGCTTCATGAGCGTCCGCCGCGAGCTCGCCGCGCGGGTCCGCTTCGACGAGGAGCTCGCCGACTACGGGCTAGGAGAGGACGAGGACTTCGCGTACCGCGTGTCCCGCCACGGCCGCATTCGCTACGTCCCGAGCCTGCGAATCGTCCACAAGAACCTCGGGTTCACGTCCAAGGACCAGCGTGCGTTCGGGCGGCTGGTGATCCGCAACCGCAGCTACCTCTTCCGGAAGAACTTCCCGCAGACTCGCGCCGCCCGGGCGCAGTTCGCCTGGCTCGTGCTCGTTCTCGTGGGGCACCGGCTGGTGAACCGCGAGTGGCGCGGCGCCCTCGGACTCGTCGAAGGAGCGGCGGACGAGCTCGGCGCTCGACGTTAGGCCGCAGCAGGCTCGCGGGACTGGCGGAGGAACGCCCAGATCCTGCGCGCGTCCTCCGGGTACGCGACTCGCTCGAAGGCCGTGAGGGCGGCGAGGTAGACCACTCCACCGACCAGGATTGCGGCGAGCAGGCTGTCGCGCAGGACGAAGCTCGTCAGGGCGAGCGCCGCGGAGGCCGCGACGGGTCCTGCGAAGACCCGCATCCAGCCGATCGACCCGGCCGTGGCCCTGGCGATCCCAAGCAGCGCGAGGGCGAGCACGATCTGCGTGAGCAGCGCCGCGAGCGCCGCGCCGTCGAGTGAGCGCGCCGGGATGAGGATGAGGCTGGCGGCGATGTTGAAGGCCGTCATCGCCCCGTAGACGATCGCTGTGGCGCGCTGGCGGTTCTGCGCCACGAGCATGCCCCCAGACACGAACGCGATCGAGTAAACGACGATCGCCGGCGCGAGCAGCTGAAGCGGCACGACGGCCTCGTCGAAATCCGGGCCGAAGACGAGGTGGACGATCGGCTCGCTCAGGATCGCCATGCCGACGCCGAGGGGCAACGTGAGTGCAACGACCAGCTTGAGCGAGCCGTCGAACACCTCGCCGACCGACGGGCGCGACGTGATCGTGAGGCGTGAAAGCACGGGGAAGACCGCGGTCGTCACGGCCCAACTGAGGAAGAGCGTCGCCTCGAACAGCCTGAATGCGGCGCCGTACGCTCCGACGACCTCGTCCGATTCGAGGAACGCGAGGATCGCGGTGTCCACCCGAAACATCAGTAACGAGAGCACGGACGCCACGCCGACGGGCGCGGCCGCGACGAGCAGCCGGCGCCAGCTGCCGGTGCTCACTACCAGACGTGGTCGTGCCACGCGCCTCGCCATGAGCACGTAGGCGAGGACGAGCGCCGCCATGGCGCCGCCGAGGTAGATGACCGAGACGGCGACGACCGAGGCGCCGGCGAGGACCGCCGCGATGCCGGCCACGGCGGTGATCAGCCGCTGGGTGATGATCACGACCGGGACGTAGACGAGCTGCTCGAAGGCCTGGTAGACGGCGAAGCACGTCGACGCAACCTGCTCGGCCACGAGGGCGATCCCCAGGAGGAGCACGACCCAGCGGGTCTCGCTGTCCGCGCCGGCGACCGCCATGACAATCGGTGCGACCACGAGGACCGGCAGCGCCAGCGCCAGCTTGAGCCCGACCGTGTTCGCGAAGTACTCGTCCAGCCGCGCCCGGTCGCGAGCGACCTCACGGGTGAGCACCTGATCCTGTCCGAAGCCCGCGAGCACGGTCAGCATCGCGGCGAGCGTGAGACCGAACACGAAGACGCCGAAGCCGCTCTCCCCGAGCTGCCGGGCGAGGACGACGAAGAACGTGATCGAGATCAGCTTCGAGCCGACGTCCGCCGCTCCGCGGTAGACGGTGTTCGCCAGGATGCGCCTCGTGCCCACGTCGGGCACGTGGGTTTCGCTCACGGCGTCGGGTGGAAGGCGGCTGTCTCGGCTGAGGCTGCTCGGCCTGGCGCCCCGCCGAGGATCTCCCCGTACAGGGCGACGATGTGGTCGTTCGCGGTGCGCATGTCGTGGAACTGCTCGGCTCGCCGGCGTCCCGCTCTGCCCTCGTCGGCGGCGAGCACGGGGTTTCGCAAGCGCTCGACGACGGCGTCGACGAGCTCAGTGACGGACTCGACGGGGACGACGGCACCGGCCTCGTCGCCGAGCGCCTCGCGCGCCCCGGCGACGTCAGTCGCCACAACGCTGCGAGCCGTGGCCATCGCCTCGAGCAGCGTGAGGGACATTCCCTCCCACCGAGAGGGCGCGACGACGACGTCGGCAGCCGCGAGCCAGTCGGGGATGTCGTCGCGGGTTCCGACCAGATCCACTCCCTCGCCCGCCGCAGCCCGCAGTTCGAGCTCGGTGGGCCCGTCGCCCACGAGGACGAGCCTCGCATCCGGCATGCGATCCCGAACCGCCGGCCAGGCTTCGAGCAGCACGTCCTGGCCCTTCTGGCGACAGAGCCGCCCGACGCAGACCGCGAGCGGCCCGTCCGCGAGCTCCAGGCGAGAGCGCGCCACGGCGCGTTCCTCTGCTCCCGCCCGCGCGAATGCCCCGAGGTCGACGCCGTTGGGAACGACCACGTAGCGGCCGTCGATGCCGGCGGCCCGTCCGTGGAGGCGCTCGGTCTCGCTGACGCAGACGATCGCGTCCGTCCAGGCAGCCGCACGCCGCTCCCACACTGCCGCCGCACCGCGCAGCGGTCCGCGCAGGGCCTCGAACGACCAGCTGTGCGGCTGGAACAGCGTCGGCCGCCGCCCACGGAGCGCAAGGCGCCCGGCAAGCCCGGCCTTGGAGGAATGCAGGTGCACGAGATCGGGATCCTCGGCCGCGATCACACGGGCGAGGGACCGCGCCTCGCGCAGTGTCCCCGGCCCGGGCGAGCGCTTCGCGTCCCAGGCCGTAAACCGGGCGCCCGCGGCGTGGACTGCGGGTCTCAGCGCAGCCTTCGACGGCCCGGCGACCAGGACCTCGAGCCCGCGCTCCACCTGGTCGCGGGCCAGCTGCGCGACAACCGCTGCCACGCCGCCGTCGCCCGGCTGGGAGACGTGCAGGACGCGAGGAGACATCGGGACCAGCTTAGAGCCCGTTCCAGAGGACTCAGGTGCCGCAACCGCAGTACACGAACAGGTGCTCGTGGCTGAGCGGAACCGCACCCGGGCGCAGCCGCGACGTGTCGTTCGCGTATGAGGAGTTGCCGATACCCTTGTGATCACTCACGGCAGCCCAGCTCTGGTTGCGGAAGACCGAGTTGCGGACCGTGGTGCGGGTGGTGCCTTCGTCGAGGTAAACGCCGATCAGGCTCGTGTCGAAGAGGCTGTGCTCGATGACGACGTCGATGCAGCCGGCGACTCCTCCCCAAGCCGGGTCGGACCACTCGCAGAGGACGCCGGTCGGTACCGACGGGCCTACCTCGAGGCGCCGGAAGGTCGTTCCGGCGGAGTTGAAGTGCTCGGCGTAGACCCCGACCGTGGCCTCATCTACGCGAATGTCCTCGAGCAGCGCACCGCGTGCAGCCGTTCCGGTCCAGAGGCCTTCCCAGGCGCAGCGGACGGCGAGGACGCGGCGCACCACGGCGGTGTTCCCGATCCAGACGCAGGCCTCCGAATGGCCACCCGACGAATGGCGCACCGGCCAGGTGACGTCCGACGCGAAGATGTCCTCGACGAGCGGCGGCTGCGCGACCTGGAGGCCGCGGATATTCGCGTCGACGATGACGCCCCAGTTCCGGAAGTTGCGGACGGCGATCCGCTGGACGACTGCACCCTCGACCTGACGAACTGCGATTCCCGAGCTGAGGACACCGTGACCGTCGAGTGTGAGGTCGAGGAGCCGGGTGCCCTTCGCCGTCCCCCAGACGTGGACGATGTCACCATGGAGCGTCTTGGCCGGGTCGCTCACGCTGAACGCGAGGCCGCGCAGCAGCCCGCCTCCGGCGCCCCAGTTGTGGCCCAGCACGAAGCCGGCGCGGAGGAGAGCACCGCCGAGCCGCGCCGCGTAGACGCGGTGGCCGTAGGCGTTCTGGAACGGCTCCGCGTTGTCGTAGACGCCGTCCGCCAGCACGATGTCCGTCGGGTGGCCGACGTCGAGTGCCTGCTCGAGCCCGGCCGAAGTCGAGACGTGCACCGCGCCCGGCGGAATCGCGTAGGCGCTCGGCGCCGTCGGGGGCGCGGCGACTCCACCCAGCGGAGGCAGCGACGGAACCGGGACGTTCACGGGGGGCGGCGGTGGGGGCACGACAGTCCACGAATAGGAGGCCGAGGCTGATCCGCCGGCGCCGATCGCTCGCACGGTGAACAGGTGCCGCCCGGGGGCCAGCCCGCGGTAGACGACGGGGCTCCCGCACCGCGTCTCCGTGCGTGAGTCGAGCTGGCAGCGCGTGCTCTGCGCCCGCACGGACTTGAACGAGAAGCGCGCCTCCGTGCCTGCCGTCTGCCGCGCCGGCGAGCCGGTGAGCGAGATGCCGGGGCGCCGGGCGATCCGCCGCACGGTCACACGCACGCTGGCGAGGCGTCGGCCGCTGCGCCGGTCGCGGGCGACGATCCACTTGGCGCCTCGGACGCCGCGGCGGGCGGGACGGTGGCCGGCGAGCACGACTGAGTACGGCGCCCGGTAACGGCGGGCGAGAAGGCGCCCGCCGAGAGTGAAGTCGACCGCCCGTGCCCGGCCGGAGAAGACGCGGATCAGGACGCCCTGGCGAACCGCGCTGACCTGGACGCGCTCGGACGCCGCGCGAGCGTCGGTTCCGGAGGAGAGCGAGACGGCCGTCATCGCGCCCGCGAAGAGGACCAGGAGAGCGGTGCGGGTGCCGTTTGACATCGCCTAGTGGCATCGGCGCCTGCACCTCGTTCGAGGGTCACTGGGTCGAGGGATTCGCCCCTCGCCCGGCCTGTGCCCACCAGTTCCCAGCCTGGGGCTCCGTTATGTTGATCCAATGAGCGACCGCGACAGCTCCGAGGGCCGGGTCGGGTCCGGCAGTGCCGGAGAACAACCGATCGAGGTGCACAGGCACCTCGATGCGCTCCGACGGGCCCGCTGGTTCATCCTCGCTTTCGTCGCGGCCGTAACGGTCACCGCAGTCGTCGTCTCACTGCTCCTGCCGGATCGCTACAGGGCGACGGCGACCATCGTCCTCGAAGAGTCGCTCAGCCCGTTCGGCAGCACCGACGTCGAGACGGTGCAACGCCGCCTCGAGACGATCCAGCAGCTCCTCGGGACGAACGAAGTGCTCGACGGGGCCGCCGAGCAGGTCCCCGGCGAGACCCGCGACTCGCTTGAGGACAGCGTCAGCTCCTCGGTCGACAACTCGTCGAACATCATCAGCATCTCGGCCGAGGCAGACGAGCCCGAGAAGGCCGCTGCGATCGCGAACGCCGTCGCGCAGACGTTCCTCGAGTCGCAGGAGGCGGGCGAGCGTGAGCGGCTCGCGGAGGCGCGGCGACGGCTCGAGCAGGAGCTCAACCGCCTGCGCTCCTCCGGTGCTCGGCCGGAGGAGATCGAGGCCGTGCGCCAGCGGATCAGCGAGCTGACCGTGAGCGAGGTCAGCGCGGGGTCGGAGCTCGAGCTGGCCCAGGCCGCCGAGCCTCCGGACGAGCCGTTCTCGCCACGGCCGATCCGCAACGGCCTGCTCGCCTTTTTCGCCTCGCTCTTCCTCGCCGTCCTCATTGCACTCGGCCGCGACCTCCTCGTGCCCCGGGCCGGCAGCGCCCGCGAGCTCAGCCGCCTGCTCAACCTGCCGGTGCTCGCCGGAGTCCCTTACGTCGCCCGGCGCTTCAATCAACGGCGGACGAACATGCTCACCGCGGTCGCCAACGAGGCGTATCAGACGCTCCAGGCTTCCGTCCGGTACGAGCTGCCGCCGGACCGGCAGCGCGTCATCCTCGTGTCGAGCGCGCTCGAAGGAGAGGGGAAGACGCATGTCTCCGCAGGGCTGGGAAGGGCCCTCGCCCGCGTCGGTCACAGGACGCTGGTGGTCTGCGCCGACCTGCGCTTCCCGACGCTCCACGAGCAGTTCGGCCTGGCGAGGGCACCCGGGCTCTCGGACATCCTCCAGGGAATCGGGCAGAACGGCGCCCATCCTGACGACGCGATCGCGGAGGCACTCAAGAGCCCGGTCCATGTCTACGGCCCGGCCGGCGACAACCTGAAGATCCTGACGAGCGGCACGCGTCCTCAGGACCCCTCGGCGCTCATGTTCGGCACCGCGCTCGATCGCTTCTTCGGAGCGGTCGCCAAGCTCGACTACTCCTACGTGATCGTCGACGGGCCGCCGCTGCTCGGGATCGCGGACGCGCACGCACTGGCGCAGCGAGTGGACGGCATCCTCGTCGTTTCCCGTCTCGACCGCTCCACGCTCGAGGATGCGATCGAGATGAGCGACCTGCTGTACCGCCTCGACGCGCGCGCTCTCGGGCTCGTCGTCGTCGGTGTCCGGCGCTCCGGGGGCTATGCGTACGCCGGCGCCGGCGCCGGCGAGAGCGGATCCTCGCCGCCGCCGGCGACCCGGGTCACGAGAAGCTCGTAGGCCGCGACTGGCTCCGGCCGAGCATCGCGCCGATCCAGATCAGCGCCGCGATGAGCCAGAGATGGCGCCAGTGCAGCGTGTCGACGAACACGCTGTTGGCGAGCGTCCCGCACCAGGCCGCGAGTAACGTCGCCGACCCGATTCCGAAGGTTCCTCGGCCGGCGATCGCATTTCGAGCCGCAGCTCCGAGGGTGGCCAGGACCAGCAGGACCACGGTGAGCAGGCCGAGAAATCCTTGCTCCGTGAGGGAGTTGACGTACGTGCTGTGCGCCGCGTACCCGACGACCTCCTCGTACTGGCCGGGGCCGATGCCGAATGGGTGTGAGGCAGCGAGCTCCACGCCGGCCCGCTGCGCCGCGAAGCGGTCCTCGTCGTACTGCTGAAACCGAGCCCGCTCCTGCAGGAACTCGCCGGAGCCAGACAGGACGATCGCGCCGAAGAGGACGATCATCGCCGTAGCCATCGTGGCCACCAGGACGAACGCCTTGCGCCCGCCGCCGCGCCGAAGGGCGAAGACTGCGAGCATCGTCAGTGCGGCGACCGCGGCATTTAGCCAAGCCGCTCGCGAGAAGGCGAACAGCACGCCGAGCGAGAGCACGAAGAGAAGCGCGAGCTTCGTGACCCTGCCGGAACGCAGGAGCCGAGGCTCGAGCAGCTCCTCGACGACGATGAGCGTCGGGAAGACGAGGAAGGGCCCGAACACGTTCGGATCCTCAAAGAAGGCTTTCGCGCGACCGTCGTTGTGCCACGCATCTGCTGCGGCCAGCGGGAGGAAAGGCGCCAGGGCGCCGACGACGGCCGAGAAGACCGCAGCGACGAGCAGCGCACGAAGGATCAGCCGCATCCGCGACTCCGAATCGATCCAGGCCGTGAGCCAGACCGAGAACGCGACCAGGTACACGGTGACGAGGAAGAAGCGGCCTGCCTCCGCCGGGTAGACCGAGGCCGCCGCGGACGCGACGTTGAGCACGAGGAAGACGCCGAGGAGGAGGGCGATCACCGGTGGAATGCGGCGGAGGTGCGCCTGCCCCGTCACGACCGCAACGGCGATCGCCACGGCGAAGACGATGTCCGGCGGTGCCGGCTCGACGAAGACGATTCCGAAGAGGGCGAACCCGAGCGCCACGACCGCCGCGTAACGAACGAGCGCCAGCCCGAGCAAGGCGAGCAGTCCGATGCCTCCCAGGACGATGAGCGAGAGCGGCGGCGGGCTCTGGGCGAGCGCCACGGCCAGTGCGCCGCCGAGCAGGAACGCGGCGGCCATCCAGGCGGCGTCGGCTCCGGAGCGCCATGCGGCCTCCGCTGTCGGCCGCGGGAGCTGAGGCTGCGCGACGCTCACGGCGCCGTTACTGGCTGCGGTCGGCCGCTGGGCTCAGGGGCCGCTCCAAGCCGTCGCTCTGGGCGGTGCGCTCATGCTCGATCACCTCGGCGAGGATCCCGTCGAGGTCGACCGTCGGCTCCCACCCGATCTCGGCGCGGATCCTGTCGGTCGACGGGACGCGCTGGAACATCTCCTCGACTCCGTGGCCGTAGACCTGCTCATACGGGACGAAGACGAGCTCGGACGAGCTTCCGGTCGCGCGCAGGACCCGCTCGGCAAGCTCGAGGATCGTCACGACCTCGGTCGAACCGACGTTGTAGATCCTTCCGGCCGTGTCCGGTGCGGACATCAACCGCTCGAGCCCGCGCACGACGTCCCGGACGTGGCAGAAGCAGCGCGTCTGCGATCCGTCGCCGTGTACCTCCAGCGGCTCGCCCGCTAGCGCGGCCTGCACGAACCGCGGGATCACGTTGCCGTACTCGCCGCTCTGCCGCGGCCCGACCGTGTTGAAGAGCCTGGCGATCACGCAGCGCAGGCCCTCCTCCTCGTGGCGCGCCAGCGCGAGGAACTCGTCCATCGCCTTGGAGTCCGCGTACGCCCAGCGCTTCGCGGTCGTCGGCCCGTAGATCCGGCGCGCGTCCTCCCGAAGAGGGAGATCCTCGCCCGGATGGTCGCCGTAGACTTCCGAGCTCGAGGCGATCAGGACCGGCTTGCCGAAGCGCCCGGCGTACTCGAGAACATTCTCGGTGCCGCGGACGTTGGTGAGGAGTGTATGCCCCGGCCGCTCGACGATCAGCCGCACGCCGACGGCCGCCGCAAGGTGGAAAACGACGTCCGACTTGTGCACGAGCTCGCTGACGACGGACGGCGCCAGAACGGACTCGACTGTGAGATGAAAGTAAGGATTTCGGCGGAGGTGGAAGATGTTGGCGTCCGATCCCGTCGATAGATCGTCTAGTGCGTAGACCTCCCAGCCCTCGTCCAGCATCAGCTCGGCGAGATGCGAGCCGATGAATCCAGCGCCACCTGTGACGAGAGCCGTGCCAGCCACCGACCGCCAGCGTAGATGCTCGCCCCGTCGACGTCCGCCCGAAAGTTCACCCGAAAGGGCTACCCCGAACGGTATCCGTGAGGGTTGTATGTCCGTTACATGGAAGACAAGATGAGACCTGCGGGCTCAGGGGAAGTCTGCTTGGGGCGAACGGAGGTAGGGATGACGCATCACCGGCGACTCGTGGCGGTCGCCGCAGCTTCACTTCTCGCACTGCTCGCGCTGGTCGGCGCGGGTTCGGCGTTTGCGGCGACGCCCCAGAAGATCTACCGCGACCTGGCGGACAACGGGAAGCTCGACGGGCGCTACACCCGGGCCGAGATCGAGCGAGCCTTCAACCTCCCGCCGGTCGTCGGCACCGACGCGCAACTCCCGAGGAAGCCCATCCGTTTGCCGGAGGCGAGCGAGGCTGTGCCTTCGCCGCGAGCCGCCCACAAGTCGGATAGGCGCATCCCCTTCTCCGCTCTCGATGCCGCGTTGCTCGTGGCCGTGAGCGGTCCGCTGCTCCTCGTCGGAGCAGGTCTGCGGCGACGGCTCCTTGAGCCGAGCAAGGCGCAAGTAGTCGGCGGATGATCGAGCCGACAGCCACGTCTGCGCCCCCACGGGCGCTCTCGCCCCAACCTCTGGAAGCGGTCGCGCCCCGCTCCACGCCGCGCATTCGGCCGGAGCTCGCTTGGTCGCTCTCTCGGCTCGCGCTCGACGGCGTGATGCTGCTCGCTGCGGTGGTCGCGGCCTCCCTCGGCTCGCAGGCCGTGGGCGTCGAGGCCGCGCCGGTCGGCTGGCTGGCGCTCTTCATGGTCCTCGTCGTCTCCGCCTCTGCTGCCCGCGGGATGTATCGCCCGCGACTTCGCGCGGACATCCTGGACGATCTCCGCGGCGTCGTGACCTCGACGTCGCTCGCGGCCATGGCCGTGCTGACCCTGCGGGAGCTCCTGGCGGGGCCGACCGATCTCTCGGCGCAGACCATCCGACCCTGGGCCTTCGCGACCGTGTACCTCGCTGCGGGCCGGGTTGCCCTGCACTGGTCGCGGAGCCAGGCGAGGAGGCACGGCGAGGCTCTCCGCCCGACGCTCATCGTCGGCGCCGGGCGGGTCGGCCGGCTGATGGCCAAGCGTCTTCAGTCACAGCCCGAGCTCGGTCTGAGACCGATCGGCTTCCTCGACCGTGACCCGATGGCGGCCGCCGACGACGAGGTCCGGCTGCCGGTGCTCGGCGCGAGCTGGGACCTCGAACGCGGCGTGGCCGGCCCCGCCGGCCCGCCGGGGATCGTGGCCGGC
>DASZEE010000129.1:0-2151 GCA_035941215.1 Gaiellaceae bacterium | reverse complement strand
GACGAACTCGAGGCCCTTGCGCGTCTCCGTAGGGAGGTCGTCGAGATCCGGCTCGTTCTCGCTCGGGAGGACGACCGTGTGCACGCCGGCCCGCTGCGCGGCGAGCACCTTCTCGCGCACGCCGCCGATCGGGAGCACCTGCCCGGTCAGCGTGACCTCACCGGTCATCGCGACGTCGTCGGAGACGGGGCGGCCGGTCACCAGCGAGACGATCGCCGTGACCATCGTGACCCCCGCCGAAGGCCCGTCCTTCGGGACCGCTCCGGCCGGAACGTGGACGTGGATGTCGTGTTTCCCGAACCACTCGGGGTCGATGCCCACCCGCTCCGCGTGCGAGCGCACCCAGGAGAGCGCGGCCTCGGCGGACTCCTGCATGACCTCGCCCAGCTGGCCAGTGACCTTGAGCCGTCCGCGTCCCGGGTACGCAGTCGCCTCGATGAAAAGGACGTCTCCGCCGACCGCGGTGACCGCGAGGCCTGTGGCCACGCCCGGATCCTCAGTCCGCTTTCGCACCTCGCCGGAGAAGCGCCGCGGCCCGAGCCACGACCGCGTTCGGCGCTCGTCGATGCGCGTCGACCCCTTCGCCTTCCCCTCGGCCACGCGCCTTGCGGCCTTGCGGCAGAGAGCGGCGATCTGGCGCTCGAGGTTCCGGACGCCCGCCTCCCGGGTGTACTCGCGGATCACCGTGCGCAGCGCGCCCTCCGTGAAGGTCGCGCGCTCGGCCCCAAGGCCGTGGGCCTCGAGCTGCTTCGGGACCAGGTACTTCTTCGCGATCCCGAGTTTCTCGTCCTCGGTGTAGCCCGAGAGGTGGATGACGTCCATTCGGTCGAGGAGCGGCGGGGGAATCGTCTCGATCTGGTTCGCGGTGCAGATGAAGAGCACCTTCGAGAGGTCGAAGGGCAGGTCGAGGTAGTGATCCCGAAAGCTCTGATGCTGCTCGGGGTCGAGCACCTCGAGCATCGCGCTCGCTGGATCGCCGCGGAAGTCCGCGCCCATCTTGTCGATCTCGTCGATCAGAAAGACCGGATTTCGCGACTCCGCGTCGCGAAGCGCGCGGATGATCGTGCCCGGCATCGCGCCGATGTAGGTGCGGCGGTGCCCGCGGATCTCGGATTCGTCGCGCACGCCGCCGACCGAGATCCGCGTGAACTTGCGCTCCAGCGCGCGAGCGATGGACTGGCCGAGGGACGTCTTCCCGACGCCGGGTGGGCCGACGAAGCAGAGGATCGAGCCTGAGACGTCGCCGCGGAGCTTTGCCACGGCGAGGTACTCGATGATCCGGTCCTTCACCTTCTCCAGGTCGAAGTGATCCTCGTCGAGCACTTCCCGCGCGTGCGGGAGATCGAGGTTGTCATCCGTCGTCTGGGACCAGGGCAGCGAGAGGATCCAGTCGATGTACGTCCGGATGACGCCGTACTCGGCCGCCGCGGCCGGGAGCCGCTCGAGCCGGGCCAGCTCGCGATCGACGGCCTTCCGGGTGTCCTCGGGGAGGCCGGCCGACTCGATGCGCTCGCGCAGCTCGCGTATCTCCGCCTGCTCGGGATCCCCCTCGCCGAGCTCCTCCTGGATCGCCTTCATCTGCTGGCGCAGGAAGAACTCGCGCTGGCCCTTCTCCATCTCCGATTGGACCTGCGACTGGATCTTCGTGCCGAGCTCGAGGACCTCGAGCTCCCGGTTCAGGATCCGCGAGAGCTCGCGCAGCCGCGTCTCGACGTCAGCCTGCTCGAGGAGCTGCTGCTTCTCCTCGGTCTTGAGCCGTAGCGTGGAGGCGACGAGGTAGGACAGCGCGCTCGGGTCGTCCACGTTGGCGGCGGCGAGCTCGAGCTCGGCCGGCAGGTAGGGGACGAGGGCGACGATGCGCCCGTAGAGCATCTGGACGTTGCGCGTGAGCGCCTCGAGCTCGGGCGTCTCCTCGGCGACGTCGGGCATCGGCTCGAACTCTCCGACGAGGTACGGGTCGTCCTGCACCCGGCCTTCGAGCCGGATGCGCTCGATGCCCTGGACGAGAATTCGCAGCGTCCCGTCCGGAACCTTGATCAGCTTGTGGACGATCGCCGCGGTGCCCACGCCGTAGAGGTCGTCCCAGCCGGGCTCTTCAGCGTCCTCGGTCTTGACGGTTACCAGGGCGAGCATCCGGTCGCCTGCGACGAC
>DASZEE010000128.1:0-7518 GCA_035941215.1 Gaiellaceae bacterium | reverse complement strand
CCGGCGATGATCACGAGGTTCCAAGCCACGGGCGTGAGCGCCGGGACGCTGAAGTGCTCGTAGCTATTGAGGATCCCGACGATGACACCCGAGATCCCGAGCAGGATGACGATCGGGAACAGGATGCGGGCGAGCGTCACGGCCAGCTCGCCGTCCTCGCCGTGGTAGCCGAACAGCGACATGATCCAGGGCGCGGCCAGGATGAAGAGCGCGGTGATCGCCGTGAGGCCGAGCAGCAGGATCCAGATCAGGCTCGACGCGACCCGCCACGCCCGCGCCCGCTCCCCCTTTTCGAGCAGCTCGGTGAAGATCGGAACAAAGGCGGAGGAGAGCGCGGCGTCCGCGACCAGCGCACGCACCAGGTTCGGCACCTGGAACGCGACCGTGAACGCGTTGATCCCCGCGCCTTCGACGCCGAAGAATCCGCGGACGACGATCTCGCGAACGAGTCCGAGGACGCGCGAGAGGCCGGTTGCCGCCGAGAACGCAGCGGTCGAAAGGGCGAGTCGCCGGGACGGGAACCCCGGCGCCTCTGGACGGACCTCGCTCACCGGCGATTCCCCACAAACGCAGGATACGAGCGGCTCTGGCCGCCTCCTGCGGCGCGAAGACGCCTGCTAGCATGCCGCCGCCCGCTTGAGCGGGCACTTTTACGCCCGATGCCGAACATCAAGCAACAGAAGAAGCGAGTGGGAACGGCCGCCAGGGAGCGGCTCCAGAACCTGCGCTACCGCTCCACGGTCAAGACGCTCACGCGGCGTCTCGAGTCCGCAGTTGCGGACGGCGATTCCGACCGCATCGCGGCGACACACAAAGAGCTCCAGCAGTGGATCGACCGCGCGACGTCGCGTGGGGCGCTTCACCGCAACGCAGCGGCGCGCAAGAAAGCGCAGGCCGCCCGCCTCGTCTCGAGCCGCTAGCTCTTCGTTAAGCCGGCGTCTTTGCCGGGCCCATGAGATCGGCGAGCGCACGGGTGAGCTCGTGCGTGTTAGACAGCCGGCTCGCACCTTTCAAGGCCGCATCTAGGGACGCCAGGCGGACGACGGCTGCGTCGAGCTCCTCCTGTGAGTAGCGGTCCGCATGGCCGATCGCCTTGCGGACTCGGAACTCATGCACCTTGACGCGCTTCGCGATGTCCCTGGCGCCGACCCCCTCGGCTGCGAGCAGCTTGACGCTTCGGACCAGGGTGACGTGAGCCGCAAGTCGGACGGCGATGGCGAAGGGCTCGCGGCGCTCGAGCTCGGACTCGGCAGCAGCGATCAGCGCGGCGCCGTCGCGCTCGCCCCACGCGTCGGTGATCGCCCACGCCGTCGCCTCGCGCGCCGGCGCGGCCAGCGCCTCGACGTCCGCGCGAGTGATCGGACGGTCGCCGGCCCAGATCGTGATCTTGTCTGCTTCGGTCGCGAGCGCGACGAGGTCGTCGCCGACGATCTCGACGAGGGCGCGGGCGGCGTCCGGATCGGCACTGGCACCAAGGCGTTCGAACTGCGTCCTAGCCCACGCGGGAAGGTCGCGCGGCTTCGGCGCTTCGAACGCGAGAACCTTTCCGGCCGCGCCGACGGCCTTCGCGAGCGCGTCGCTCTTCGGAGCCTCGTCCGCGACGAGCGCCAAGACGGCTCCCGGGACGGGATCGTCCAGGTAGGCCGCGACGGCCTCGACGTCCGCCTTCTTCCACCGCTCGACGCCTTCGACGATGACAAGCCGGCCGCCGTCTCCGCCGGCGAAAAGGCCGAGCGCGTTGCAGGCCGCGACGGCCTCGGCCCCGTCCGCCACGTCCGCGGAGAGGTGCTCGATCGACTCGTCTCCGAAGCGCGAGCGGAGGCGGCGGAGCGCGCGCGCGACCTTGGGCCTGTCGCTTCCGGCCATGAGGTAGACCGGCAGGAGCGGCTCGCTGGACACCGCGCGCAAGCATAGTCACGCGCCGGTCCGGGTCGTGATCCGCCGTCCGTCGCTCTCGATCACGACCCCGCCGTGGCGGTCGGTGCGGAAGACTTCGAGACCGGGAGCCGCGTCGAGGGCCGCGAGGGTCGAAGGCGTCGGGTGGCCGTAGTCGTTGTTCTTCCCGCAGGAGATCACGGCGACCTCCGGCCGCGTGAGCGTGAGCAACCGGGGAAGCCCGTCGTCGGCCGATCCGTGATGGGCAACCTTGAGAATCTCGACGGGCGGCGGATTGAGCGGCAGCGTCACGGGAGACTCCGCGTCGGCCGTGAGCAGGACGTCGACGCTCCCGTAGGAAGCAAGGATCACCGTCGCGAAGAGGTTCGGGTCCTGGTGCTCGGGCGGCTCGCCGGCGGGCCAGAGGACCCGAAGGCGAAGCCCGCCGAGCCTGAAGGCGAGCCCGGCGCGAGCGGTCAGCACGGGCACCCGGCGCTCACGAGCTTCGGCCAGCGCGGCGGCTTGCTCCGGGCTCTCGGCCGGAATCCGTGGATCGAGGATCCGAGCAACGCGGACGTGCCGAAGCAGCTCGGCCGCTCCCCCGACGTGGTCCCGCTGTGGGTGAGTCAGCACCGCAAGGGAGAGCTCGCGCACGCCGAGCTTGCGCAGCTGGTCGTCGACGTCGCCCTCGGGCGGGCCCTGGTCGACCAGCACCGCTCCTTCGCGAACCTCGAGGAGGATGGCATCTCCCTGGCCGACGTCCAGAACCGTGAGCCGGAATCCGGACGGCGGCGGTCTCGAGGCCTGAGGACGGATCTGCCACGCCGCCGCGACCAGCACCGCCAGACTGGCGACGAGAGCGATTCCCGGACGACGCCACCGTGGAAGGCGCGCCCAGACGAGCAGCGCGACCGCGGCCATCCCGCCGATCGCGAGCGCCACAGACGCCTCGACATCGGCGCCCGGCAGCCCGCCGACGAGCCGCGCGCAGGCAGCGACGTAGGCCGCCAGCCAGCCGTTCACCCACCCGGCCGCGACGGCGGCAGGTGGCAGAACCTGATCGAGGAGCGCGGTGACGAGCGCCAGGGTGAAGGAGACACCGACCACGGGCGCAGCCAGCGCGTTGCTGAGGATCGAGTAGACGGGAACCGAGCCGAACTGGAAGAGGAGGATCGGCGCCGTCACCGCGCCGCAGGCACCCGAGACCGCGACGATAGTGGCGAGCCAGGTCGGAATCGGATAGCCCTCGAGAACGTGCTCGAGGCGTGGGACGAGTACGAAGATCGCCGCTACCGCCGCGAAGGAGAGCTGGAAGCCCGGCTCGTAGAGGCTGTACGGGTTCCACGCGAGCAGGAGCGCCGCTCCGAGCAGGAGGAAGTACCAGCGGTCTCTCGGACGGGCGGCGAGCCAGGCGAGCGAGGCGAGCGCCCCTGCGACACCGGCCCGTACGACCGACGGCTGCCAGCCCACGGCGAGCACGTACGCGCCGATCGCTCCAAGCGCACCGAGCTCCCCGATGACACGGGAGATTCCGAGCAGCCAGGCGAGCACGAGGACTCCGCCGGCGACGAAGGCCACGTTCTGGCCGGACACGGCGAGTAGGTGGTAGAGGCCGGACGACCGGAAGTCGTCGCGCAACTCCTGACTCAGGCCTTCGTCTTCGCCCAGGACGAGCCCGGCGAGGACCGCGCGCCGTTCTCCCGCGAGCCCGGGTGCGATGGAGGCGCCGAGCCGCTCTCGGACGCGATCGGCGAAGCCGGCGATGCCGCCACGCCGCCCGACGAGACGCCACTCCCGCCCGCGCGCGACGACGTGAACTCCGCGTCGGCGGAGAAACACCCGCTCGTCGAAGCCGTCACTCGGCTCGCGAGGCTCGCGCAACTCGACCGCCGTCTCGATGAGGGCGCCCTGCGGCGGCGCCCTGCCGGGTGGAAGCTCCAGGAGAACCGACTCGCGCAGGTGGAGTGACCGGAAGGAGCGGACACGCGCAGGGACGCGGATGCTGAACGGCGACCGCCGCGCAGGCCCGGTGACCTCGAGCAGCGCGCGTCCCGTCTCGCCGATGCGCGAAGCCAGCAGGCTCCGGTCGAGCGCGTCGAGGCGAACGCTGCCCCACCACAGCCCTCCTGCACCCAGCGCCAGCACGAGTGCCGCAACACGCCCGCGGCGACCGACCGCGACGACCGAGGCGACTGCACCCACGAGCGCGACTGCGAAGACGGCGTTCGAGGAGCTACGCACGAAGCTCGCAAGCGCCAACCCGACGCAGAGCGCCCCGGCGAGAACGTGGGGTGCGTACCGCTCGAGCAACGCGCCGGTCACGGCGCCACCAGACCGCGCAGCTGCTCAAGCCTGGCCGGCCCGATGCCCGGGATCGCGTCGAGGTCGTCGACCGAGCTGAACGCGCCGTGCTGCTCGCGGTAGTCGACGATCTTCTGCGCGGTGACCGGCCCGACGCCGGGTAACGCGTCGAGCTCCTCGAGCGTCGCCGTGTTCAGATGAACCGGGCCGCCGGGCGCGCCGCCCGCCTCATCCCCGCCCGACTCGTCGCCCGCTTCGGCCTCAACGACCTCACGGCGCGGAACGACGACCTGGCTCCCGTCGGCGATCTGGGCCGCAAGGTTGACGAGGCTCAGATCGGCGCGCCGGGTGGCCCCTCCGGCGCGACGAACCGCGTCCGCGATGCGGGCGCCGAGCTCGAGCCTGTAGAGGCCCGGCCGCCGAACCGCGCCGACGACGTGGACGACGAGGCGCGCCGGAGCCGCGGCTTCGATCTCGCCGGCCTCCGCCGGGGGACGCTCGACGGTTGCCGTGCCGCTGCCGACGAAGAAGCGTCCGGCGACGAACAGCGCGGCGACGAGCAGCGCCGCACCGACGAGCGCACGCGTACGCGTGACCTGGAGGTCGTGCATAACGCCGATCGTCGCGACAGACATGTGCCGTGTCTGTCACGGGAAGGCGTCGAAGGTGTGACAGTTTCGGCCGAAGCGGCGTATATGAGGTGTATGAGGCCCGTGACTCGCTCACTCGCCGATGCCGCCGAGAGGCACCTGGACGACGTCTACCGCTACGTCCTGTACCTCACACGCGACCCGAACGCCGCCGAGGATCTGACCGCCGAGACCTTCGAGCGGGCGGTCCGCCTGTGGCATCGATTCGACCCGGCCAGAGGCTCCGAACGCACCTGGCTCTGCCAGATCGCCCGCACAGCAGCGCTCGACCACCTCCGAGCGGAAGAGCGCCGCCGTCGCCGCGAGGAGCGCTACTCGGCCCTCGCCGAGCGGACGCAAGAGCTGGAGACCCAGAACCTCTCCCCCTGGCTCCAGCACGCGCTCGCGAGCCTCTCGGCCGCGGACCGCGAAGTGATCGCGCTCCGCGTCATCCTCGATCTCGACCCGGCCGACACCGGCCGTGTGCTCGGGATCAGCCCCTCCGCCTGCACGACGCGCCTCTCACGGGCGCTCGGGCGGCTCGAAGAGAAGGTGGGAACGCAGCATGTCGCCTGACCTCGTCCACGCCCTGCGCGCCGAGACGCCGGCCGCGCCCCGCGACTTGCGCGAGCGCGTCGCCGCCGTGACGGCCGTAGCCCCGCCCGAGCGGCGCTTCACGACCCGCCGGATTCTGTCGTTCGCCGTTCCGGTGACGGCCGGGCTCTCGCTGGCGGTCGCGCTGGCCGTGGGGTTGAACACCGCAATCGAGCCGAGCCGGTCCGGCGACGCAGCCGAGGCCCTGAAGGTCGCGCCGGGGCAAGAGCTGAGCCCGGTCCCGCTTGGCGAGGCCGCCGATCAAGCCCGAACGCGCAGGGCTCAGCCCCAGCTCGCAGCGCCGAGCCCGGCCACGGGCCGCGCACAGGACTACCGCGCGACCCTCACGCTCCTCGTCGACGGCACCGACGAGCTCTCGACCACGACCCAACAGGCACTCCGCACGGCTCGCCGCCTCGGCGGCTACGTCGTGTCCGTCAACTACTCGACCCCGGAGCCCGGAGAAGGCACGGCGGCGGTGCGCCTTCGCATCCCGGTCTCCCGCGTGCAGGCCGCAATCGTTCAGTTCAGCGGGATGGGTCGCATCCTCGCGCAGGACACGCAGATCTCAGATCTCCAGCAGGGCCTCAACGAGATCACGCGGCGCATCCGGGACCTCGAGCGTCGCGCCGCCAAGGCGCAAGGAGCAGAACGGGCGCAGCTCGAGGCCCAGATCGCGGCGCTTCGGAACCAGCGCGTCCAGATCAACCGCCAGGCCGCGTATGCGACCGTCAATCTCGACCTGACGACGCACGAGCCGAAGACGCCGGCTGTGGCGCCGGGCCGCCTCGACCGCGCGCTCGACGACGCGGTCGGAATCCTGCTTGCCGAGCTGGTGATCGCCGCCTACGCGCTGATCGTCGCGAGCCCCTTCATTGCGCTCGGTCTCCTGGCGTTCTTCGGCAACCGCGCCTACCGGCGCCACGCCGACCAGCGCCTGCTCGAGTGGGCCTAGCGCTCAGCGCCTGGCGCCGGACTCGAGCTCTTCGCGGATGCCGCGAAGACGCGCCTCGTGGACGACGAACGCACCGACGACGTCCGGATCGAACTGTTTGCCCGACTGCTGGACGAGCTCGCGTCCCGCATCGACCCAGCGGCGCGCCCGTCGGTACGGCCGGTCGCTCGTGATCGCGTCAAGCGCGTCCGCGACGGCAAAGACGCGCGCCGCCTGCGGAATGTCCGTTCCGGCCAGCCCGTCGGGGTAGCCGCCACCGTCCCAGCGCTCGTGATGCGACCGGACGATCCGCAGGCCCTCACCGTGGAAGAACGCCACGCCGGAGAGCACCTGCTCGCCGAGGACCGTATGCGTCCGCATCAGCCGCGACTCGGCCGAGGTCAACGACTTGGGCTTCTGGAGGATCCGGTCGGGGATCCCGATCTTGCCGACGTCGTGGAGGAGGAACCCGTACTCGGTGCTCGGGTCCTCGAGCAGCTCCGGGTCGACGGCTCGCGCAAGCTCCATCGCGTAGCGCTGCACGCGCTGCGAGTGCTGCCGCGTGCCGGTGTCCTTCGACTCGAGTGCGCTCGCGAGCGCCGCGACCGTCTCCCGGTACGCGCTCTGGACGAGCGCACGCTGACCCTTCTCGATCTCCAGCACGTGGCGCAGGTCACGTGCGTACAGCAGCAGCTGCTCCTCCGGATCGTCGCCGCGAACCGAACGGAAGGGGATGCCGTACCGCGAGCCGGCGAGCTGCTCGACCACGGCCAGGAGCTGGAGAGGGCTGAAGGGCTTGCGGACGGCAGCGTCGGCTCCTGCTTCCTCGGCCGCCGCCGCGGTGCCGCCGTCGGACCCGCTGAGCATGACGACCGCGATGCCGTCCGTCGCCGGGTCGGTCTTGAGCTGACGGCAGAACTCGAGACCGTCCATCCCCGGCATCCGGACGTCGAGCACGACGACGTGCGGAGGGGAAGCCGAGATCAGCCGCCGGGCCGCGGCGGCGTCCGCCGCCTCGTCGACGTCGATGTCGAAGACCTCGAAGGTCGTGCGAAGCAGCATCCGCAGCGCCGCATCGTCATCAACCAACAGAACCCTCATCCCAAGCCTCCGTACTAGGACCCGGGACCCGTTATCGGCGGGCGCGGACTACCCCTTTAGGGTGAGTTCAGCCTACCTCGTGAC
>DASZEE010000127.1:0-7801 GCA_035941215.1 Gaiellaceae bacterium | reverse complement strand
TTCCAGCGGGTCTTCGGGCGCGACGTGACGCTCGTCTTCTCCGCGGAGGAGACGGCCCGCGAGGTGGCCGAGACGCTGAGCCGGAAGGGAATCGAGAACGACCCGCGCCGCGAGGGCGGCTACAGGTTCCTGACGACCGGCGACATCGATCGCTTCAGGGAGCTCGGCCAGCGCTTCCTCCAGCTTCCGCTCGAGGGTGTTGGTCACGTCGAGATCGCCGAGCTCGAGGCGGCGGCCGCGTGAGGGCTGACGGGCGACGGGCCGACGAGTTGCGGCCGCTCGAGATCGAGGTGGACTACCTCGAGCAGCCGGCCGGCTCGGTGCTGATCTCCGCGGGGAAGACGCGTGTCCTCTGCACCGCGTCGATCACGGAAGGGGTCCCGCGGTGGCTGATGGGCAAGGGCAAGGGCTGGATGACGGCGGAGTACGGCCTGCTGCCGGCGTCGACGGGAGAGCGGACGGCGCGCGAGGCGAGCTCGGGCAAGCAGAAGGGGCGCACCGTGGAGATCCAGCGCCTGATCGGCCGGTCGCTGCGGGCCGTCACCGACCTGGAGGCGCTCGGCGAGCGGACGCTCTGGATCGATTGCGACGTGCTGCAGGCGGACGGCGGGACTCGCTGCGCATCGATCTCCGGCGCCTACGTCGCAGCGCGCCGGGCGCTCGACCGCTTCGGCCTCGGGAAGGCGCTGACGGACTCGGTCGCGGGCGTCTCGCTCGGCATCGTCGACGGCGAGGCGCTGCTCGACCTCGACTATCCCGAGGACTCTCGCGCCGAGGTCGACGTCAACGTCGTGATGAGCGGCGACGGACGGCTGATCGAGGTGCAGGCGACCGCGGAGGGCGAGCGGTTCAGCCGTGACCAGCTCGACGAGCTGCTCGATCTTGCGGCGGCAGGCATCGAGGAGATCGGCCAGGCGCAGCAGCGCGCGGTGGAGGCGGTGCTTGCCTGACCTTTCCTGGGCCGAGGTCGTCCTCCGCATCGTGCTCGCGGCGGCGCTCGGTGGAGCGATCGGGCTCGAGCGGGAGCTGCGGGACCGCGAAGCCGGGCTGCGCACGCACCTGCTCGTCTCGGTCGGCGCGGCGCTCTTCACGATGGTCTCCGCGTATGCCTGGACGGACTGGCGGTTCTCGACGGACGACGGACTCGTCTTCGACCCGACGCGCATCGCCGCGCAGGTCGTGACCGGAATCGGCTTCCTCGGAGCCGGCGCGATCATCCGCCAGGGGCTGTCCGTGAAGGGCCTGACGACTGCGGCCACGCTCTGGGTGGTGGCCGCGATCGGCATGGCTTCCGGGGTCGGCTACTACTGGGCCGCGCTCGTGACGACCGCGCTCGTGCTGCTCAGCCTGTGGCCGCTGCGGATCCTCGCGTTCAAGCTCTCGGCGCGGGCGCGGCCCGAAGAGGGGCGCCTGGCCGTCGACCTTCCCGCGGGCACGAGCGCAGTCTCGGTGCTCGAGGCAGTGGAGCGGGCGGGCGCCGACGTCAGCTCGCTCGAGTTCGAGGAGGAGGGCGACCGCCGCCGGGTCGACGTGCGTGTGCGTCTCGGAAGCGGGAAGACCGCCGCGCAGTTGATCGACGCCCTCACGCAGGCCGAAGACGTTCGCGGCGCCCGCTGGAACCCTTGAGAGCCCCCAACGCAATGAGGCGCTGTGCCGCCGAGCCGCGCTGGACGACGCGATGCAGCGTCCTCAGTCGCGCCCGTATCCCTTCGGATACGGACGCTCCCTGCGTCCTTGCCTCGCATCGCCCATCGCACCTCGGCGACGAGGCCCCATCACGTTGGGAGCTCTGAGAGCGATCCTGGCGTCGGCGAACCCGGGCAAGCTCCGGGAGCTCCGCCGTGCCCTGCCCGGTTGGGAGATCGAGCCGCTCGACGCTGACGACTACCCGCCAGAGACCGGCGAGACCTACTTCGAGAACGCCCGCGCCAAGGCTCTGTTCGGTCGAGAACGCGAACCGGGGAGCTGGGTGCTGGGCGAGGACTCGGGCCTCGAGGTCGCCGGCCTGGACGGCGCGCCGGGCATCAAGTCCGCGCGCTTCGCGGGCGGGATGCACGTCGAGCGCCTGCTCGCCGAGCTCGGCGGGGTGGTGGGCGATGCTCGACGGGCGCGCTACGTCTGCGAGCTGGTGGCGTTCTCCCCCGACGGAGATGAGCACCGAGGCACCGGGATCCTCGAGGGCCGCATCGCAGAGCAGCCTTCCGGCTCAGAGGGCTTCGGCTTCGACCCGGTCTTCATCCCGGAGGGCGAGGAGCGAACCGTTGCAGAGCTCGGCGATGCCTGGAAGGCCGAGAATTCCCATCGCGCGCGAGCCGCCCGGGCGCTTGCCGAGGCCCTGCTTTAGGCCAGGCCCGGGACCGCGTCCTCCTCCTCGCGGGCCCGCGCCCGCCACCAGTTGATCTCGGCACCGAAGACGATCGCGTTCGCCATCACGTAGAGCCAGATCAGGAGGATCACAGGCGCGCCGAGCGCGCGCAGCGTCAGCACCTCGTCCCGCTGCGAGAGCGCCACGTAGAGCGGCAGTGCCTGGAAGCTGACCTGGAGCAGGACGCTCGCCAGGATCGCGCCGGGGAGGACGTCGCGGACGCTCAGCTCCGCGTTCGTCAACAGGTAGTAGGTCGAGACGAGAAAGACGAACACGGCGCCCGTCGACAGCAGCAGCGAAAGCACGTAGGCGACCCAGCGGTTGCCGGTGAAGCCCGGGGCGGCGTCGTGGATCAGCTCGAAGCCCACCGTCCCGATCACGAGGCCGGCGAACAGCGTGACGAGCGTCCCGAGCATGACGACGATCGCGATCCCTTTCCCGTGGAGGAAGGAGCGGTTCGGCCGCCCGTAGACGATGTTGAAAGCCGACTCGAGCACGCTGAAGAGCGAGAGCGACGTCCAGAGCAGGAAGACGCCGCCGATCAGGCCGAGCGTCGCGGCATTGTCGCGGATGTCGTTCACAACGTTCACGATCTGGGAGATCGAGGCCGACGGCAGGATGTTGTTCAGCTCCTTGACGAGATACGTCGACTCGTCGACTCGACCGAAGAGTCCGAGCAGCGCGAGCGCGAGGAAGATCAGCGGGACGAGCGAGAGCAGCGCGAAGTACGCGATCATCGCCGCGAGGTGGGGCCCGCGGTCAGCGTAGAACTTGCGGAGCGGCTCGTGCATCGCAGCAGTATGTTCCCGGCGTGACCGGCGATCAGGCGTTGGCTGAGCTGCTGGACGTCTCCGAGGACGTCCTCGCGGCCGTGATCCTCGACACCGAGGGACGTCCGAGCGCGGCGACCGTGGGCGACGCGGAAGCGGCCAAGGCCGCCGAGATCGCCGCCGCGATGCTCGCGTACGGCGATGCGCTGCGCTCCGGCGTCGCCGCCGCGCGGCTCGAGGCTCTCACCGCCGACGGCACGGTGTTCGTCGTCCGCGAGGGGAGCGCCACGGTCGTTGCCGCCACCGGTCGTGACCCGGTCGCGGGCCTCGTCCTCCACGACCTGCGAATGACGCTGCGCAAGGCCGGCCGCCGCACGAAGGCGAAGGCGAATGCTTCCTCGTAGGGTCACGATCCCGCTCGCGATCCTGGTCGGGATCCTGCTCTGGCGCCGTGCGATGCGCCCGAAGGAGTACGTCGACGTGCACTACGACGACGCGTCACTCCTCCGGCTCGAGCGAGGCGTCGAGGCCGATGACCTCCTCGACGACGCCCGCGAGCTGGTCGAGCTGCTGGCGTGACGGACGACGAGCTGCGGTCTGCGCTTCGCGAGCACGCCCTGCTCGAAGGCGATTTCGTCCTCCGCTCAGGCCGCCGGTCGACCCATTACTTCGACAAGTACCGCTTCGAGACCCGCCCGGAGCTCCTCGAGGCGATCGGCGCCCGTCTGGCGGCGGTCGTCGGCGAGCACGAGCCGGAAGCAGCGCGGCTCGCCGGACCGGAGCTCGGCGCGGTCGCCCTCGCCGCTGCCTCGTCGCTCGCATCGCGCCTCCCGTTCCTGATCGTCCGTAAGGAGGCGAAGGACTACGGCACGTCCAACCGCATCGAGGGCGCCTTCGAGTCGGGCGAGCGGATTTGCCTCGTCGAGGACGTCGTCACCTCCGGAGGCGCCGCTGTCGCCGCCGTCGAGGCCCTCCGCGAGGCAGGTCTCGAGTGCCGAACGGCTGTCTGCGTGGTCGATCGGGAGGAGGGCGGAACGGACGAGCTGGCGCGCGTCGGAGTGCGCCTGAGACCCCTTTTTCGGGCAGGAGAGCTGCTCCCAGCGTAGAAAACCGCCGCAAACCGCATGGTTGAGCGGAAACGAGATCGCTGTTAGGGTCCTAAACGGCACTGGCAGTGACGTCGAGGGAGGAGATTCTTTCGTGACAAAACAGGAATTCGTGGATCGCGTCGCACAGAAGGCCAACATCGGCAAGCGCGAAGCCGGCGAGGCCGTCGACGCGTTCCTGGACTCGATCACCGACGCACTCCGGAACGGCGAGGAAGTCGCCTTCACCGGATTCGGCAAGTTCTCAGTGCAGAACCGCGCGGCCCGGCAGGGCGTGAACCCCCGCAACCCCACCGAGCGCGTGCACATCCCCGCATCGAAGGTGCCCAAGTTCTCGGCGGGGAGCCAGCTGAAGAGCGCCGTCAAGAGCTCGATGTAGCACCGCCGCACCAGGAAGTTCGCGAACGGGGGCTCGGAAGGGCCCCCGTTCTGCGTCTGGGGCCGTCAGTACGCTCAGCGCGATGTCCGAGGTGGAGACCGTGAACGTCGGCGGGGCGACGTTCGGCGACCGGATCGCCGACGCCGTCGACCGCAAGCGGTCGCAGGTGCTCGTCGGCCTCGACCCGCGGCCCGAGCTCCTTCCCGTCGAGCTGCGCGGCGAGCCGCCTGCCGAGGCGGCGGCGCGCTTCTGCCGCGGGATCGTCGACGCGGTCGCGTCGTACGTCGTCGGGGTCAAGCCGCAGCTGGCGTTCTTCGAAGCGCTCGGCGCGCCGGGTCTCGCCGCCTTCGAGGAGGTTTGCGACTACGCGCGCGCCGCCGGCCTGGTCGTGCTCGCAGACGGTAAGCGCGGCGACATCGGCTCGACCGCGCGCGCCTACGCGGCCGCGTACCTGGAGCCGCGGGAGGAGGGTGCGGAGCCGATCGCGGACGCGTTGACCGTGAACCCGTACCTTGGGCGGGACTCGGTCGAGCCGTACCTGGCGGCCTGCCGGCGGCACGGTCGCGGGATCTTCTGCGTCGTCCGGACCTCGAACGCCGGCGGCGGGGAGATCCAGGACCTCATCCTCTCCGACGGCCGCCCGCTCTGGCAGCATGTGGCCTCGCTGGTCGCGGAGTGGGGCGCGGACCTGGTCGGCGAGCGGGGGCTTTCGAGCGTTGGAGCCGTCATCGGCGCGACGCACCCGCGGGCTGTCGCCGAGGCGCGGAGGCTGCTGCCGCAGTCCGTGCTCCTGCTCCCAGGTCTCGGCGCTCAGGGCGCGAAACCCGGAGACGTGGCTCGAGCATTCACGAGCGGACCGGCCAGCGCGCTCGTCGCAGCGGCGCGCTCGGTCATCTACGCGTACCGCCACGGAGAGGACGACTGGCGGTCGGCCGCGGCCGCCGAGGCGGCGCGCCTGCGGAGCGAGGTCTGGGCGGCGGCCGGATGGTGACGATCCCGTGGTGGTTCGTGCGCTACGGCTTCCCGGTCCTGGCGCTCGCGGCGGTGACGGCGATCGTGCTCCTCGCGCGGCCGGCGCTCCACGGAGGCGAGGCGGCGCAACCGACGGCCACGACGCGCACGGTTGAGGAGGCGCCGAGGAAGGCGCGAGCCAAACCGGCCCGCGCGACGGCGTACGCGGTTCGTAGCGGCGACACGCTCGCCTCGATCGCAGAGAAGTTCGGCACGACGGTCGACCGCCTGATGGAGCTCAACCCCGGCGTCGACCCTGCGGCTCTCACGGTCGGCATGCCGATCCGCGTGGACTAACCTGGGGCCCGTGAAGCGACTGGCGGCCCTCGTCGCTGTCCTGGCCTGCTCGAGCTCAGCCGCGTCCGCGGCGACCCCTGAGGTCGATGCTTCCGCCTACCTCGTCCAGGAGGCGCAGTCCGGCGAGGTCCTGCTCGCGCGGAGGGCGCACGACCGGCTCCCGATCGCGAGCATCACCAAGCTGATGACCGTGCTCGTCGCGCTCGAGCGCGCGAAGCCCGGAACGATGGTCTCCATCGACCGCGACGCCGTCGGCGTGACCGGCTCCACGATCCGGCTCCGGGCCGGCGAGCGCCTGCCGCTTCGCGACCTGATCGCCGCCGCGCTGATCCAGAGCGCGAACGACAGCGCAGTCGCGCTCGCCGAGCACCTCGGCGGCGGGGACAGCGGCCCGTTCGTCGCATACATGAACGAGCGCGCGAACGCGCTCGGCCTCCGCGAGACGCAGTTCGAGCGCCCGGACGGCCTGGACACTCCTGGCCATTTCTCCTCCGCGTGGGACGTCACGAGACTCGCGCTCGAGGCGATGAAGAGCCCGGTGGTGCGGCGGCTCGTGCGGCAGGAGTCGGCGTCGATCTCCGGCGGGCGGACACTCCACACCTGGAACGACCTCCTGGGCGAGTTCCCCGGCACGTTCGGCGTGAAGACCGGGCACACCTCCGGCGCCGGCTGGAACCAGGTCGCCGCCGCCCGCGGGAACCACGTGACCATCTACGCGACCATCCTCGGAAGCCCGTCGCGCGGCGTCCGGAACGCCGACCTCGAGGAGCTGCTCGCCTGGGGCATGTCCCGGTACGCGTTCGTGCCGCTGGCCTCGCCGGACCGCGTCTACGGCCGGATCCCGGTCGAGTGGGGCTTCGATCCGGTTCCCGTCGTCGCCGCGCGGCCGATGCGCCGACCGGTCCGGATCGGCCGCTCGCTCGTCGAGCGCGTCGTCCTGCCCGCCCGGCTCGATCTCCCCGTCCACGAAGGCCAGGTGGTCGGCGAGCTGCGCGTCTACGACCGCAAGCGGCTCGTCGGGCGCACGCCGCTCGTCGCCGCCGAGGCACGCGACGACCCCGGCTTCTTCGACCGGACCGGCTGGTACGCCGGCCGCACCATCGACCACATCGGAGGCTGGTTCTCCTGATCGTCACGGTCACGATGAACGCGGCCCTCGACCGGACCGTCACGGTCCCGAACTTCCAGCCGGGCCAGCGGCATCGCGCGAGCGCCGGCCTGACGCTCGCCGGCGGCAAGGGCGTCAACATCGCCCGCGCGCTGAAACGGATGGACGTCCCGGTCGTGGCGACCGGGCTGGCGGGCGGGCGAACCGGCTCTGGGGTCGTCAGCGAGCTGACCCGCGAGGGCATCCTCAACGACTTCGTGCGCATCGCCGACGAGTCGCGGACGTCCACCGCCGTCGTCGACCCCACCGGCGGCACCTACACGGAGATCAACGAGTGGGGCCCGCACGTCAAGCCCGAGGAGCTCGCGCTGCTGCTGGAGAAGCTCCGCTACCTCTCGCGAGGCGCGGACCTGGTCGTCTTCGCCGGCTCGCTCCCCCGGGGCGTCGACGAGGACTTCTACGCCGAAGCGATCCGCGAGCTCAGCCGTCGCGGAGTCCGGTCGGTGCTCGACGCCGAGGGCCAGCCGTTGCGCCACGGCACCGGGGCCGAGCCGTTCCTCGTCACGCCGAACGAGCGGGAGGCCGAGGGGCTCGTCGGGCAGGAGTTCCACGACCCGCAGGATTTCGTCCAGGCCCTCGACCACATCTCCGACCTGGGCGCGAGGAACGTCCTGATCACGCTCACGTCCGGCTGCTACGCACTCCTGCGCGAGGAACGGGAGGTCGAGCGCTTTCACGCCGCCGTTCCCGAGGTGGCCACCGTCT
>DASZEE010000126.1:0-4177 GCA_035941215.1 Gaiellaceae bacterium | reverse complement strand
AGCACGGCGACGGTATCGGCGAGGAGCTGCCCGCGCCGGTCGGGCGCGAGCAGATCGCCGCCGCCGAGCAGCGCGCGGGCGATTCCGACGAGACCGTGCGCGGGGCCGAGGCTGCGGCCGGTGTTGCCGAAGAGCCGCTGCGTCCACAGGCCGTCCTCGTCGCGCGCCTCCCAGACCGCGTCGGCCACTGTCCGCCACACACCCGCCCAGCGCTCGTCCCCCGTCCAGTCGAGCAGCGCCCGTGCGGCGAGCAGCCCGCCCGGCGCGCCCCACATCACCTCGTTGGCGTCACTCTCGCGGCTCTCCAGGATCCGCTCCTCGATCAGCGGCTCGAGCGACGCGTCGCCGCCGACCCGCCACGCCACGACGAGGACGCCCGTCTCGCCGCCGATGAGCCCGGCGTCGGATGCGCGAGGGAGCTCGAGATCCTCCGCCTCCGAGAGCTCCGGCGCCTCGCGCACACGCTTGAGCGCCCGGTGCGCGGCGGCCGCGAGATCGATTCCGACATCGGCGTGTCCCCGGCGCCGCAGGGCGTCCAGCCCCCACACGACCCCCGCCGCGCCGCAATAGAGACCGGTGAGCGGCGTCGGGGACCCCCACGAGTCCCACTCCTCCGCCGGCCACAGGCCGACCGGGTCGAAGCGCTCTTCGGCATCGGCGACGATCGTTCGAATTCCACGCCGAACCCGCTCCCCGTCCCACGGCTCGTCGGTCAGCTGCTCGAATGCCTCCGGCCGAAAGAGCATTCCGAACAGGCTACTTCGGTGTCGAAAATGGGGCCGACTGGAGAAGAGGTGGAGAGTGGGCCGCAGGAAGCACCTGCTCGCAGGAACAATTGGAGCGGATGCAGGTCGCGATCGTCGCCCATCGATCGACGCCGACGACGGCCGCGCTGGCGCGTTCGCGGCCGGACGTCCAGGTGCTCGCGCCTGAAGATTCGGTCCGAGCCTTGAGCGCCGGCGATCTCGCCATCGCGCGCCTCGACGTATCCGACCAGCTGGACGGGATCGAGAACGGCCTTTGGGAGCTCGCCCGGCTCGAGGCCGCGGGCGTCCGCGTGCTGAACCCGCCCCGCGCCCTGATCGCGGCTCACGACAAGCTCGCGACGTCGCGGGTGCTCGCCGAGGCCGGCGTTCCGCACCCGCGCACCGTCCACGTGGACGCCGCGTCGAGCCGCGTCTCGCTCCCTCCCCCGTTCGTCGTCAAGCCTCGCTTCGGCAGCTGGGGCCGGGACGTCACGCTCTGCAGGGACGTCGCCTCCCTTCGGCGCCGGCTCGCCGAGGTCGCAGAGCGGCCGTGGTTCGCGGCGCACGGCGCGCTCGTCCAGGAGCTCGTGCCGCCCCGCGGGTACGACGTGCGCGTCGTCGTTGCGGGAGGGCAGCCCATCGGCGCGGTCCGCCGGATCGCCGCGCCGGGGGAGTGGCGCACGAACGTCGCGCTCGGAGCTCACCGCGAGCCGTTCTCGCCGCCGGCCGAGGTCTGCGAGCTCGCGGTCAAGGCGGCACAGGCGATCGACGGCGACCTCGTCGGTGTGGATCTCCTGCCGTGCGCCGACGGCTATGTCGTGATCGAGCTGAACGGCGCCGTCGAGTTCAACGAGCAGTACGCGCAGGGCACGGACGATGTCTTCGCGCGGGCGCTCGAAGCGCTGCTGCCCGACCCGGTCGCAGCCGTGGCCTAAGCGAAAGAGCGCAACGACGCGCGGTCAGTGCGTCGCGGCGCCAACAGGTTCGGCGGCCAGCTTCCTCAAGAGGTCGATGACGCGGCGGTTGATCTCGTCGCGGATTTCCCGCACCTCCTCGAGGCTCTTCTCGGCCGGGTCATCGACTTCCCAATCCTCGTAACGCTTCCCCGGATAGATCGGGCACGCGTCGCCGCAACCCATCGTGATCACCACATCGGCAGCGCGGACAACCTCGTCGGTGAGCGGCTTCGGGAACTCCTGCTCGAGGTCGACACCAACCTCCTGCATCGCTTTGACGACGCTCGCGTTGATCTGCTCGGCTGGAGCGCTTCCTGCGGATCGAACATGGACGAGCCCAGCCGCACGCTGATGGAGGAGGCCTGCGGCCATCTGGCTCCGGCCGGAGTTTTGGACACACACGAAGAGCACCTCGGGGACATCCTTCGCGATCGTCCCCTCCGCCTGGCCAAGCGCGCGGAGACGCTCACGCGCGAAACGGTGCACGAGCAAGGGAACGAAGTCGCTGAAGCGCGCTGCCGGCAGTTCTTGGAGCGACTCCTGCACGTAGCGGTCGATCGTCTCGCGCGAGAAGATCCCTCGGAACTCGTCGACCAGGCCCTCGACGCCGCGCTCGAGATGTCCCCGCGTGATGGGATCGAGCTCGATGCCCACGCCGGAAGTGTCGAGGCGCGACTCGCTCACGTGGCTTCGAGGGCGCTACGGGATTCCGTGAGCTGCTCCTCGGTGGGCGGCACGAACTGCGCCGCCTCGCTGATCTCGGTCGCGTTGTCGAGCATGTAGGTGACAAAGTCCCTGACCTCCTGCCGCTCGAGGGACGTGGCCTTCGCGTAGACGAAGAGTGGGCGGGACAGCGGCTTGTACTCGCCGCTCTGCGCGGTCTCGACGCTCGGTGCAACGCAACCGTCGCCGCTGTCGATCTCGACCGCCTTGACCTGCCCCTGGTTCTCCTCGAAGTACGAGAAGCCGAAGTAGCCGAGCCCTCCCTTCTCGCCTGCGACGCCCCGAACCGTGACGTTGTCGTCCTCCGTGGCGGAATAGTCGCTCCGGCTGGCGCCTTCCTCGCCGTTGATCTCGTCCGTGAAGTAGTCGAAGGTGCCCGAGTCGGTGCCGGCGCCGAAGAGCGTCATCTTCTCGTCGGGGAAGCTCGGGTCCACGTCGTTCCAGTTGTCCACCTTCGAGCCGGGCTCCCAGATCTTCTTGAGCTGTTCGACCGTGAGGCAGGTCGTCCAGTCGTTCTCGGGGTTGACGACCACTGTCAGCGCGTCGTTCGCGACTACCAGCTCGACGTACTCGATGCCCGCACCGGCGCAGACCTCCTTCTCTTCGTCGTCGATCGGGCGGGAGGCGTTCGAGAGATCCGTCTCACCCCGGCAGAAGCGTTCGAAACCGCCGCCTGTGCCCGAGATGCCGACGGTAGCCCGAACGCCCTCGTTCTCATTCTGGAAACGCTCGGCAGCCGCAGTCGTCAGCGGCCCGACGGTGCTGGAGCCGTCGGCGCGAATCGTTCCGCCGCCGCTGCCGCCGTCGTCTCCGCCGCAAGCGGCAAGCAGGAGGGCAGCGGCCACTCCGAGGATGGACGCACGCATCGGCGGCAGTGTGGCCGAGAGTGAGCTCCGGCGGTGCTTCGGCCTGGTGAACGTCATGTGAACAGGTGGTGTCCCCATCATTCTCCGGTTTCTTCCTGCTCGTTCACCGCCTGTTCCCCCACGCCCGTGCAAGGCGCAGCGACGCTGCGTGCATGGACAGGACACCGCTCCTCTGCGAGCTCCACGCGCACACGACGTGGAGCGACGGCACGCTCACACTGACCGAGCTCGTGGACGTCTACGGACGCCACGGGTTCGACGTGCTCTGCGTCACGGACCACGTGCTCCCGACCGGCGCTCCCTACCTCACGGAGACGGCGTACGCGCGATACGTCGCCGCGATCGATCGCGAGGCGAGGCGGGCGCGGGAGCAGTACGACCTGCTGCTCGTCCCCGGCCTCGAGCTCACCTTCCACGACGGCGACGCCGACGGCGCCGGCCACGCCCTCGCGCTGGGCGTCCGGTCCTGGATCCCGCTGGACGGCGGGCTGGAGAACGCGCTCCTCGAGGCTCGTGCCCAAGGCGCCGCGATCGTGGCGGCCCACCCTCACGGAAGCGAAGCCGACCCGAACCTGTCCCGCACCACGCGCTGGTTCTGGAGGAACCGCGACCGCGCCGCGGGCCTCGTCGACCGCTGGGAGCTGATCAACCGCCGGCAAACCTTCGGGTGGATCGCCGAGTTCGGCCTGCCGGCGGTCGCGACCGGCGACTTCCATCGGCTCGAGCATCTCGACACCTGGAAGACGCTCCTTCCCTGCGCGAAGACCGAGCAGGCGATGGTCGCGTACCTGCGGTCGCAGCTGACCGCCTACATCGTGCCGTGGCACCTGCGCGACGAGCCCCGTCGCCGCCTGGCGGCGTAGGCGTTCACCAGTCCGTTACCGCT
>DASZEE010000125.1:0-5302 GCA_035941215.1 Gaiellaceae bacterium | reverse complement strand
TGCCTAGACCGGCATGACGTTCGACGCCTGCAGGCCCTTGTCGCCCTGCACGACCTCGAACTGAACCTTCTGGCCCTCGGTCAGCGAGCGGTAGCCCTCCGACTGGATCGCCGAGTGATGGACGAAGACGTCGTCGCCGTCCTCACGCTCGATGAATCCGTAGCCCTTCTCGTTCGAAAACCACTTGACGGTGCCCTCAGGCAATCGTTCCTCCTTCAACTACGAACGACGGCCCGGGCACCGAGCCGCCGAACAACTGCAACAACGCGCGAGACCTTAGCAGCGCCTGCGACGGCCGGCTTCGAGCGTATTGCGAAGGAGCGACGCGATCGTCATCGGCCCGACACCGCCAGGAACCGGCGTGATCAGGCCGGCGACCTCTACGGCAGCCGGATCCACGTCGCCGCGCAGGCCGTCCTCCGTGCGGTTCATACCGACGTCCACCACGGTCGCGCCCGGCTTGACCATGTCCGCGGTGACCACGTCGACCTGGCCGACGGCGACGATGAGGACGTCCGCCTCGCGCGTGTGGGCGGCGAGGTCGGCGGTGCGCGAGTGCGTCGTCGTCACCGTCGCGTTCGCGGCGAGGAGCAGCATCGAGATCGGCTTGCCGACGATCAGGCTCCGGCCGACGACGACCGCGCGGGCGCCCTCGAGCGGGACGTCGTACTCCCGGAGGAGCCGCATGATCCCGACCGGCGTCGCGGGCACGAACCTCGGCTCGCCCATATACAGCCGTGCCGCGTTCTCGGGGTGGAAGCCGTCGACGTCCTTTCCGGGATCGAGCAGGCGAACCGCAGTTTCCTCGTCGAGGTGGTCCGGCAGCGGGGACTGGACGAGGATGCCGTCGACGCCCTCATCGGCGTTGAGCTCTCCGACGAGCCGCTCGAGCTCGTCCTGGGAGGTCTCAGCCGGCAGCCGGTGATCGATCGAGCGGATTCCGACCTCCTGCGCGGCCTCGTGCTTGCGCCGGATGTAGACGTCCGAAGCCGGGTCGTCGCCGACCAGGACCGTTGCGAGCCCGACGTCGCCCAATTGGCGCACTTCCTCGGCGATCTCGGCGCGAAGGCGCTCCGCCAGTCCCTTACCGTCCATGAGTCGTGCGGCCACGGCGGCGAGGTTAACCTGCGGCCGTGGAGCTTCGCCGCTGGCCGCGGAAGAACGATCCGGCGTCGATCGAGGCGCGGCAGGAGGCGTTGAACGGCCGTGTCGACCCCGAGGTGTTCGACCACGACCTGACTCCATGGGCCAAGGCGCAGGAGGCGCTGACCGGCGTCTCGGTGATCCCGACCGCCGTGATCGGGCCGCTCACGATCTCGCTCGGCGAGTACGAGCTGACCGAGCCCGAAGGCGCCGTCGTCGCTCGCGGGCGCACGACCGAGGACGTCTTCGTGCCGCTCGCGCACACCGAGGGATCGATGTCGGACTCGCTCTTCCGCGGCGCGAGGGCCGCGGCGGAATCGGGCGGTTTCCGAACGTACGTGCTTCAGGACAGAATCACCCGAGCATCCTGCTTCGTCTGCAAGTCGGCGGGCGAAGCCCTCGCGCTCGCGATCTGGATCGAGGGGGAGCTCGACAGCATGCGCGTGTGGATCGCGGAACAGGACGACCCGTCCGTTTCGCGCCACGCGAAGCTGCGCGAGGTCAAGACGCACGTTGTCGGCCCGATGTGCCACGTGCTTTGGCGCTGGACGACCGGCGACGCGGTCGGGGCGAACATGATGACCCGCAACTCGTACTTCCTGAACATGGGCTACGTCATGGAGCGTGCGCCCGTGAAGCCGGAGCGGGCGCTGCTCGAGGCCAACATGGGCGGCGACAAGAAGCCGTCGTACGAGTACTTTCAGGACGGCCACGGGAAGTCGGTCATCGCGGAGACGACTTTGACGGAGGACGCGATCCGGCGGGTGCTGCGCACGACGATCGACGACCTGCTGGAACTGTCCTGGGCCGGAACGCACGGCGCCGTCGCGTCCGGGATGCAGTCCGTGGCCTTCACGCCGGCGACGGCGATCGCCGCGATCTTCGCCGCAACCGGTCAGGACCTCGGCATGGTTGGGACCAGCTCGATGTGTCACGGCACGGGACGCCGCGTGGAGGACGGCCTGCAGGTGGCGCTGCGCCTCCCCGGCCTCGAGGTCAGCACGGTCGGCGGCGGCACGACACTCCCCTACGCACGCTCCTGGCTCGGGCTCATGGGCTGCGCCGGCCCCGGAAAGGTCTATCGCTTCGCTCAGATCGTCGCGGCTGCAACGCTGGCGCTCGAGATCTCGGCCTCGGCAGCAATGGCCACGGCCGGATCGGCCAATTTCTTCAAGGCGCACTTCGAGCGCGGCGGACTTCGATAGCCGAGGCACGAGTCCCGCCGCATCACGACCCGGCCTGTTGGGGTTGCGGGGACAACCCGACCGGAATCCGGCTTCCGCCTCCGACCGACGAGGGAGTCCGCGAGTACGAGGCGCGTTTCTCCTTCGCCGAGCATCACCAGGCCGGGCCGGGATTCGTCCACGGCGGACTCGTCGCCGCCGCGCTGGACGAGGCCGCCGGGCTGCTCGCAACCTGGTACCGGTTCCCATCGGTGACGGCCGAGCTGACCGTTCGCTTCCGGCGGCCGGTACACATCAACCGCGAGCTGAGGATCAGCGCGCGGCTGCTCGAGGACGGCGGTCGGCGATTCGACGTCGTGGCCGAGCTACGCGACGACGATGAGCTGCTCGCTTCGGCGCAGGGCACCTGGGCGCATGTGCCGTTCGAGCATTTCCTCAAGACGCCGGAGGGGCGCGCCGCGCGCGACGCGTGGCGCGAGCGCTTGACGCGCGACTAACGCCTCACCTACCCTGAGGCCTCCGGCCCGCGACGAAAGGAGGCGCCTTGACAACTGAGCTTGATCGCCTCTTCACTCGCAGGGCCTGCCTGAGCTAGAGCTCTCCGGTCCTGCGAGCAGCGTTTTCCGTCCTTGCAGGAAAGGAGACAGCTTGCACTACCCACGACTCGCCCAGCTCGGCTGGAACGACGAGCTCGCGGCGGAATTCAGCGCACATCCCGACCTCGAACCCGGACGCGTCGCGGTCCAGCACCGCGGCGCCTGGGAGGTCGCAACCGAGAGCGACGACGTCTCGGTGGAGATCACCGGGCGGCTTCGCCATGCCGCCGAACCCGGAGAGCTTCCGGTCGTCGGCGACTGGGTCGGCCTTCGCGACGGCCAGATCGACGTCGTTCTGCCGCGCCGGAGCAAGTTCTCGCGCAAGACGCCCTTCACGGAGATCTCCGAGCAGGTCCTGGTGGCCAACGTCGACGTGGCCTTTCTCGTCATGGGCCTCGACGAGCGGGACTTCAGCATCCGCCGGCTCGAGCGCTACCTCACCACCGCGTGGGAAGGCGGCGCCACGCCGGTGATCGTCCTCAACAAGGCCGATCTCGCAACCGACCTCGAGGGCGCGGTGGCTGAGACCGAGTCGGTCGCGTTCGGCGTGCCGGTCCACGTCGTCACCGCGGTGGCGGCGGAGGGCGTCGACGTACTCCGCCCCTATCTCGCGGGCGCGAAGACCGGAGTGCTGCTCGGCTCGTCGGGCGTCGGCAAGTCCACGCTGATCAACGCGCTGCTCGGTGATGAGAGGATCCTGACCGGGGAGGTCCGGGCGGATGGCCGAGGCCGCCACACGACTACCCACCGCGAGCTGCTCGTCCTCCCCGAGGGCGGCGTCCTCATCGACACGCCCGGGCTGCGCGAGCTTCAGCTCTGGGAGACGGACGGCGGGCTCGAGAAGGCGTTCGCAGACGTCGCCGAGCTGGTGAACGAGTGCCGGTTCTCCGACTGCGCGCACGACACCGAGCCAGGCTGCGCCGTCCGGGCGGCGCTCGCCGACGGGACGCTGCCTGCGGACCGGTGGGAGAGCTACCTCAAGCTCCAGCGAGAGCTGGCGCACCTCGAGCGCAAGCTCGATCCCCGGCTCCAGTCGGAGGAGCGGAAGAAGTGGGCGGCGAGGTCGAAGGCGTACCGGCAGCGGATGAAGATCACCAATAGCAAGAAGCGCTGAGCTAGGCGGGCTCGGGCTCCACAGCCCTACGCCGCAGGCTGCGGACCTCGTCCACCAACAACACGAGCGCAGTCGCCCCCATGATCACAAGCGCCGATGCAACGAGCGTCTCGGCGGTGCCGAGGGTGTCCGCGACTGGACCGGCGACCGCGGCGCCCAGTGGGATGACGACGTAGGAGCCCAGGGCGTCGTAGGAGTAGACCCGCGAGAGCTGCTCCGAAGAGATCTCCTGCTGCATCGTCACGTCCCAGAGCACGCCGAAGAGCTCGACCCCCACTCCTGACACGAAGGCCGCCGCAGCGATGACCACGACCGGTGCGGGCGGGGCGAGCAGCAGGATCGGCAGGGCGGTCGGGAAGATCGCCAGCGTCGCGACGAGGAGCATCCGCGAAGGGCGGTAGCGCAGCGTGACGGCGCCTCCGAACACGAAGCCCGCCGCCTGCGCCGCAACGATGAAGCCCCAGGCGGCCGCTCCGCCGAGCTCGTTCTCCGCAACGATGGGCCCGAGGACCGACCAGACGCCGACGATCGCCGCGTTGACGAAGGCGAACTGGACGACGATCCCCCAGAGCCACGACCGCGAGCGGAACGCGTCCCAACCCTCCCGCAGCTCGCGGAAGAAGTCGCGATCGGGCAGTGTCAGGTCGCGTGGGATCCGGAGCGCGAGGAGGAGCGCCGCGCCGGCGAAGTAGGTGGCCGCATCGAAGGCGAGCGACCAGCCCGACCCGATAGTGGCGACGAGGATGCCTCCTGCGGCCGCGCCGAAGATCAGGGTCCCGTTGCGGGAGAGGCGAAGCAGTGCGTTTGCCTCCTGGAGCAGCCGGGCGCTGACCGTTTGCGGGACGATCCCCTGGGCCGCAGGGAAGAAGAACGCGGTCGCCGTACCGCGCACGATCTGGAGTGCGATCAGCTGCCAGACCTCCGCAGCACCGGTGAGGACGAGCACCGCGATCGCCGCCTGGGCCGCCCCGGCGATCGAGTCGGACACGACCATGACGTGATGGCGCGGAAGCCGATCGGCCCAGATCCCTCCGACGAGGATAAAAACGATCTGCGGCAGCGTGCTGGCCGCAACGACGAGCCCGAGATCCGTCGCGGAGCCACCGATGTCCAGCACGGCGAAGGCGAGCGCGATCGGCGCGAAAGCGCTCCCGAAGAGCGACACCGTTCGCCCGAGGAAGAGCAGTCGGAAGTCCCGCTCGGCGAGCGGGCTCAGGGCGGCGCGCAGCACCGGCCTACGGTGCCAGATCCGCGAGCGTTACTCG